>JAHFOS010000030.1 GCA_023261545.1 bacterium | reverse complement strand
TGCAGGGCATGGCCACCAGCAGCCCGATGAAGGTGGTCACCAGGGCGTACATGATGCCGGTGGCGAGGTCCTTGGGGTTGGCCGCTCCGGAGGATTGGGCCAGCACGGCGAAGGCGTCCATCATACCGCTCACCGTGCCGAAAAGGCCGAGCATGGGGGATATCTGGGCGGCGAACTGGACATAGCTTGCCACCTGCATGTAGGTGGTGTACTGGGTATTCCAGGAGTCGTCCAATCCCTTCTGCACCGCGTCCTTTCCGCCGTTCATTTTGGACAGCCCGCCGTAGAGCACGCGCCCCAGGAAGGAGAGATCGCCGGAAACCGAGTTCACGGCCCCTTCGTAGTCCTGTTCGCTGATGAGGTCGGCCACGTGCTGCTCCACCGCGGCGGGCAGCACCTTTTCGCGGCGCGTATCCATGACAAGCTTGATGACCAGGGTGAAGGCGATGATGGAGACCGCGAAGGTGGTCCAGCCGGCGATGCCGGCGTTGTCAACGATCAGGGTGATCATCGAATACGAAACCGGTTTGTCTTCCGCCAGCGCAACGCCGGGGATCATGAGCAGCAGGGACGCGATGAGCCAGGTTTTTTTCATGACGAGGGGGCCTTCCTTCCGGGAGAGTTACGGTTTAAACGCGGCGACAGCCTGCCGCTGGGCTGGCGGGAGACGCTGCACATACTTTTGCAGCAGCGGCTGGTACTCCCATTCCTGATATTCCTTAGGCGCTTTTAGCGTGAGGCCCTTGATGGCGAGGGCCGTGCACAGGACCACTCTCTCGCTCGCGGGCATGCTGGCGCTACTATAGAGCAGGTCCGCCCGGAGCAAGTCCTCCAGGGCCTCCCGGTGCCGGCCCATGTAGAAAGCGGCGCAACCCGAGAGCTCATAGGCGCGCTGCAGCAGCGAGCGATCCCGGGAGCCCTTGAGCTTGTCGGCCAGCGCGGCGGCCTCCTTGTAGTCCTTCTTTTCTTCGAGCAGGATCTGCATGGCGAGCGCCACGGCCTCCGCGGGGGGATTCCTCCCCGCGAGCAGGCCCGCGAGTTCGCTCATGGCCGCATCCGTCTGCTTTTGGGCGCGGCGCGTGAGCGCCAGGCCGTAACGCCCCAGGCTCTGATAGCCGGCGTCCTTGGACTGCCCCAGGGCTTTGAAGGAGTCCTCGGCCTCCTTGAACTTCCCCTGCAGCAGCAGCGCCCGGCCCTGGTAGAAATACGCGCGCCGCGCCAGCCACGAAGCCTGGTTCTTTTCGATGAATTCCGCGAACCCCTTGATGGCGGACTCGGCGGCCTTGGAGCGGTTCTTTTCGTCTTCCTCGGCGATGTGGTAGGTGCACAGCGGCAGGTAATACGCGAGGTGCACGTCCAGCCAACCCTCCTTGGTTTTGGCGCCGGCCTTCTTGGCTCCGGCCAGCTCCTGGAAGGCGCGCAGCCAGGCGCCGCGATCCATGAAGTCCACGGCGCGCACCAGCGCCGGCGGGGCATCCGAGCGCAGGATCCACTGGATTTCCGAGGCGCGCAGGGTCTGGGGAATGGGGGTGCGCTCCTCCGAAAACTCGATGTCCTCGGACCCCTCCTTGAGGAGGGTGACCGCCAGCGGCTCTTCGCCGACGCGCTTGAGCTGGTCCGCGCCCTGTTCGGCGTCTTCAGCCGCCGCGGCGCGGACAAAAAGCTGGAGAGCCAGCAGGAGGATCGCCAACCACCTCATTTGGCGACCTCCCGCGCCTTCTCCTCGGTCGGCGGCGCCACCTTGGCCTCGTGAGGCTCGGCGCCCGCGACTGCACCGGGTTGCTGTGCAGGCTGGGCCTTGTCCCTATTTTCGCCCTGCGCCGCTTCCGTTGCTCCGGCGCTCACCAGTCGCGTCCAGGTTTCCTCGGCGAGGCCTCCGGCCTCCGCCTCTTTCTTGCAATTCTTGAAGAACGGAAAAACGCGCTGCTCATAAAAATCGCGGACATCGGCGATGAAGATCTCGTTTTCGGCCCGCCCGCCCGACGCGAAGCCGAGTTTCTGAAAGCGCGCCGCATCCTTGGCGAAATAGGAAAGGTCGAGGTGCAGGGCCGAGCGCATCTTCTTCCACAGGGTGGCCACATCGCAGGGATCGGGCTTCGGCCCCAGGAGTTCGAGGTCCGCCTTGATGTAACCGAGCCACAGGGAGTAATAATCAATGGGTTTGTAGGAAGACGAGCGCGGATCGGGGACCACCCGGAGCAGCGTGGCGAACTCCTGTTTGGCCTTGGCGAGGTCCTCCTTCTTGCCGCTCAGCGCCGCGGCGTTGGCGAGCTCGATGCGGATGTCGTGGTACTCGACGAAGTAGTGGGAAAGCTCCTCGTAAATAGCGGCCGCCTGGGCGTACTGCTTCTGGCGCTTATGGCACTGCCCGAGGTAGTAGCGCAACAAGTAATACTGCTCGGCGCGCTGCACCTCGGTCCGCAGGCGCGCGAGGCCTGGCCAGGCCTGCTTCTTGAAGACGATATCGCTGTCCAGGTTCTGGGCCATGCGCTCCAGGGTCTCGCGGGCGCGCTGGTAATTGCGCGGGACATCCTTGGTCTTGCGCACGGTGTCGCGCACTTCCTCAAGGCTCATTTTTGAATAGTCGGACTTGTCGAACAGGGCGTCCAGAAGGGAGAGGTAGTCCTCGCGCAGCTTGGTGACCGAGGCCAGGTTGCCGCCCAGTTTGCGGTCCCAATCTTCCGCGGTCTTTCCCATCAGCTCCAGGTACCAGCCTTCCAGGGGCGGCTTGTCGGGGAACCATTCGAAGTAGCGCTGCAGGAGCTCCGTGGCTTTGCCGGAATCCGTGCTGTAGTTGAAGTAGTAGGTCATGGCGTTCTTCAGCATGTCCTCGTCCTTGCGGCCCGAGATTTCCAGCACGCGCTCGAAGCTCCGGGCCATCTCGATATAGGTTTCCGCGAGCTTGCGCTCCTTGGCCTCCAGTTCCGCCCCCTTGGCCTTGGTCAGCTCCTGCTTCAGGGGATTCGCGACCTTGGCGACCAGCAGGTTGTAGCGGCGGCGGTAGGCGTCTTCCAGGGCGTCCTTGAGGGTTTCCTCGGCCTGGGGCGTGCGGGACTCCGCCGGAAATTTTTCGATGCGCACGATGTCCTTGTCCAGGCCTTCGAGGTTCCCCATGTTGTAGTGGATCTGCGCGATGCGCTGCAAGGCCCGGGCGCGACCCTCGGGGCCGCCTTCGTGCCGGTTGCCGATCTCCTCCTGGAGCGCCACGGCGTTCTCGAAGCGACCGAGGTCCTCGTAGAGTTTCGCCAGGCGGTCGGTCGCGCTGTCCAGGGCCTGGCCGCGTTTCTTGAGCTGGTTCTCGAGCTTCGCGTCGTCCATCCCCTGGGGGCGTTTGAACTCCTTGGCCAGCTCTTTCTTCACGTCCAGGAAACGCTCCAGCAGCTCCTCGCGCGATTTGACGAACTCCTCGCTGCCGGGTTTGGACTCCTTGCCGGCCTTCTTGAGCTCCTCCTCGTCCTTCCTGAGCTTGCGGTAGCCGCAGTCGGCGATATTGAAAAGCGCCATGGCGTAGAGGTCGCTGTCGGGCTTCACCTTCTTGTAGTTTTCGATGGCGGTGGCGAAGTTATCGCCCTCCTTCTCGAGCTCGCCCTCGAAGAAGGCCGGGTCCCCGCCCTCTTCGGGGAAGCTCCGCCCCATGAGCCGCAGCGCCGCGCGGTACATGCCCTTCTCGAAAGGTTGCTTGCTTTTCTTATACATCATCAGGGCCGCGTTCTTGGTGAGCTTCGCGCTGGAGAGGATCCACTTGTAGGTTTCGGGCTCGTCCTTTTCGGTATATTTCGCGGAGGGGAAGTGGTCGATAGCTTTCAAGCAGGCCGCCAGCGCCAGGAGCAGGTTGTCGGTTTTGTAAAAGCAGGACGCCATCTTGTAATAGGCCGCCGGAGCCACGCTTTCGAATTTCTTGCGATCCTCCTTGGCGCTCAGGGTGATGGCCTTCAGGTAGAGGTCCGCGGCGCGTGTCAGCGCCGGCAGGGCCTGTGACATGGCGGCCGCCCCGCCTTCGGATATTTTCGCGGACCCTTCACGATAGGCCTCGTCCGCGCGCAGCAGGGCCACATCGGCGGTGAGATCGATGCCGGGAGGCAGCTTTTTGAGGATGTTGTTGAAGTTCGTGCGCCAGCTCGATCCCCACTTCTCCGCCACGCGCTTGCCCCAGCTCGCGGCTTCCGCGAGCTGGGTGGCGGCCTTGCGGTCATTGTTCTTTTGATGCAGCTCCAGCAGGTGCAGGCACTTCTTTTCCAGCACGGCCATGAGCTTGGCGTGCAGGGCTTTTTCCTTGGCGGGGTCCACCTTTTCGGGATTGCGCCATTCGAGCATGGCATCGGCGGCCTCGACGACGCGGGCGTGCTCGCCCACCGCCTCCAGGACGAGGACTTGTTTGAAGTAGGCGAATTCCAACTGGCTGTCGCGCCACTGCGTGTAATTCTTCATGGCCTTCAAGGAGAGGATGGCCTCCTTGAAGGCCATGACGCCGAGTTCAAAGCCGTTGCGTTTCTCTTTCCAGGTCGTGACGTAGTTCCCCAGCAGGATGTTGGCCTCCCCGATGTAGATGCCCGCGCGGATGCCGGCCGGGGATTCCGCGTACTCGCGTTGGAAGTCCTCCAGCGTCTCGGCGAGCTGCAGCAACCATTTCTTTGCGTCGCCGTCGGCAGGGCCCTCGATGGTGGCGTAGAGCGAACAGGCTTCGGCGAAGTCCAGGTTGACGTTGACCTGGAGCTCGCGCATCTGCTTGGCCTCGGCCTTCTTGGCGGGCGGAGCCTTCTCGTCGTTCTCGTCGAAGCCGTAGAACCACTTCTGCACGTCCTTGCGGATCTTGTCCACGACCTCCATGAACTCGCGGAATTCCTTGCGGCCGACCTCCTTGAGGCGCGCCTGTTCAGCCGCGGGAGCGCCCACGAGCTGGTTGGAGGCCTGCCTCAGGAATTCGAGCCTGGATTTGACGCGCTCGAGCTGGAGGGCGGCGGAATTTTTGTCCTTGATCTTGGCGTAAAAACGCTCGGCCGCCTGCTGCAGGGTTTGCTGGACGGCGGAATCCTTGGCGCGCGCCGCCTGCTGGCTGTAGAGCTGGTACATTTTGAGGTACAGGCCATCCTTGTCCTTTTCCGCGATCTCCCCCTTGGAGTCCGCGGCCTCGTAGTGCTTGAGCGCCAGGCTGAGGAATCCGCCCTCTTCCAGCGCGCGGGCGAAATCAGCTTCCTCTCCGCCAAAGACAGCCGCCGGCGCGACGGCACCCAGGATCCACAAAAGCAGGATCCGCAACCTCAAAGTTCAGCCTCGAGTTCCTCGGTGATGATGATGGCGCCGTTCACGATAAGCATGGCGTCCTTGGTGCTGTCCTTGTTGCTGTCGCTGCGGAAAAGGCGGCCCAGGATGGGGATCTTGGAGAGTATCGGCACCCCGGCGCTGAGGCTGGTCTCGTTGGATTCGGCCACGCCGCCGATGATGAGGATGCCGCCATCGGGGATGACCGCCACGGTGCGCACGCGCACGCGCTGCAAAATCGGCAGGTCCACGGGCAGTTCCTGGTCCAGGGTGACGAAGCTCAGAGTTTGTCCGCCTACTCCGATGGACTGCCCTTGGGAGCCCCCGCCACGGATGAACACCGGCCCGCGCGTGGTGAGGTCCACGCCCTGGAAGTCGGGCTGGACCTGGAGCGTGATATATTTGCGGTCGCTGGAGATGGTGGCGCGCACCTGCAAGAGCTCGCCCTGATCAATGTCCGCGAGATCGGGCTGTAGACCGCTTCCGCCCTGGGTGTAGTTGGAGATGTAATACTGCTTGCGCACCAGACGGATGTAGCCGCTCACGTTGTTCATGAGCACGATGCGCGGGGAGATGAGTTCGCTCAGCGTCTTGTTCTCTTCGAGCACGCGCAGCAGCATGCGGGCCTGGAACTTGTCGAGGATGGAGTGTTCGAGCAGGAAGCCGAAGTTCGCGGACGCGGTATCGGAGGCCGGCACGTTGTTGAAGATGCCGCCCTTGATGCTGCTCAAAGGGCGCTTATAGACGAACCCCGGCTGGGGATCGCCGCCCTCGGTGAGGCGGTCGCCGTTGTCAATGCCGCGCCAGTCCACGCCAATGTCGCGGAAGAAACCCTTTTGCACGATGAGCTTGCGGGCCTCCACCTCGACCTGCATGGAGCTCGAGCGGCGCAGCGTCTCCAGGAGTTCGATGACCTGGTTGTGGATTTCCGGGGTATTCTTGACGAGGATGGCCCCGGAACCCTCGAGCTGCGTGATGACGACACCGCTGCCCGCGACCTCCCAGCGGCCGGGCACGGTCTGCTTGATGAGGCTCAGCAGGGCCTCGCCCGTGGGCGCCGCGCCCTCCGCCGCGGCGGCGGGCTCCTCGAAGTTGATGGCCCCCTCCTTGTCCCCCGTGCTGCCGATGGAGAGTTCGGGCGGCGTGAAGTTCTGCTTGGGGGCCAGCAGGTCCTGCATGTCATAGACCTGCGTGATGAGCCGATCGGAGGCGGAGTCGGGGCTGGTCACCAGCACGGCGTCGTCCTTGAGCACCCACGTGAGGTTGCCCTTCTGGGCCACCCAGCTCACGATGTGCTTGAACTTCATGCCCTGGAAGCGGAAGGGCGGAACGAAGAGGTCCTCTGCGTCCTTGCTGCGCCGCACCGCCGGATCGAGCAGGATGTTGACGCCGGTGATCTCGGAAAGCTGCGTGAGCACCTGATCCAGAGGGAGGCCCGGGCAGTTGTAGTTCAGCACCTGCTCCATGAGCTGCAGGATCTTCAGCTTCCATTCGGGCTCGCGCTTCTTGGCGAGCCCGCGTTTCTGGCGCTGGCTTATCTCCTCCCAGTCCTCCGGATAGACCACGTACTCGGTGTAGGGGATGCCGGAATCCTTGATGCGGATGACCTTGCGCGTGAGCTCCTGGCTCCGCAAGTCCTCAATGCGATCCCCTTCGCTGGTGTGGCGCAGGCTTTCCGCCTTATTCCGCAGCTTGCGCGCCTTCTTGTTGAGCGGATCCATGTCCAGCACGTCCTCGGCGAGCTTGACCGCGGCCGCGTACTTCTTGGACGCGATGTCTTCTTCGATGGCCTGGATGAGCCGGGCGATTTTGTTGTCGATATACTTCTGGTTTTCCTGGAGCTCGCGCAGGTGGATCTGTTTCGCCCGCTCGCGCTGCTCCGCGGCTATCTCAGCCTTGGTCTCGGTGATGTCATCGGAGACGGCGCGCAGATAGCCCTCGACGAGCTTGCCGTAAGTCTCCGTGTCCATGCGGTGCGGCAGCGCGCGGCTGAGCTCCAGGGCTTCGGAGAAATCGCCCTGGATCTTCGTGAGCTTTTGCAGGCGCTCGCCGGCCTCCAGGGGCGCCTGCGACTGCTGCAAGGCCTCGTAGTCGCCGCGGGCCGCCTGGATGCGGTGGTCGAGCTTGATCTTGAGCTCTTCCTCCTGCACCTGCTTGTTGCGCTGGATCCAGCCCGCCTGCTCGCTCACCTCCTCGTGGCGGTCACCTTGGGCGGCCTTGGCGCGCGCCAGGTAATCCCGGGCCTCGGATAAGGACGGATCGCGGGCGATGGCCTTCTCGAAATGGCGCTCCGATTCCTCGAACTGGCGCTGGTTGTAAAGCATGAGCCCGGTTTCGAAGTAGTTGCGCGCCTGCGCCTTTTTCTCCGCCTCGCTCACCGACAGGGAATCCATGGCGGTGCCGGCCGGGGCGCCGGCCGTGGCTGGCACCCAGTCCTGAGCGGCCAGGGGGCCCATGAGGGAGACGATGACGACTCCCCGCCGCAGCCATTTCACGGTAGCCATCCTCACAGCTTGGCCTCGTATTCTTCGAACAGCAGGATTTTGGAGCGCACGGAAATCACCAGGTTGTTGAGTTCGGAGCCGTCGCCGTCCGTGCGGAAAAGCCGACCGAGCACCGGTATTTTGGAAAGCACCGGCACCCCGCGCGTCACGGAGGTTTCCTTGTTGCCCATGCGCCCGCCGACGAACACCACGCCGCCGTCGGGCACTTGCACGCGCGTCTGGAGCTGCCAGACCTGGAGGTCGGGCAACTCGATGGGGGCTTCCTGGGTGTCGCGCACGCGGATGACGGACTGCGATCCGCCCTGGTCGGTGCCGATGCGCAGGAAGCGCTGGCGGAACTTGACGTTGCGGCTGATCTGGGGGCTCAGGTCCATGGTGATGTACTTCTTGTCGCTCGAAACCGTGGGCCGCACCACCAGCAGCTCGCCCGAGGAAACCCGTTCAATGGTGGGCACCAGGTTGCCTTCGGTGTTGGTGTAGCCGGCGACATAGGACGTATCCTCGGAACGCACGATGTAGCCTTGGTGGTTGTTGAGCACGGTGAGGCGCGGGGCGAGGATGTCCTTGACCTTCTTCTTCTCGGAGAGCGCGTGCAGCGCCAGGCTGGCGCGAATGGGGTCGAGCACGGCGATTTGCATGATGGCGCCGGCATTGGCGGGGGCTTTGGTGCTCACGAAGGTCTCCGAGACGATGCTGGAACCCGCGGAGCCCAGGACCGTGGCTACGCGCGTGTCGCTGTCGAGGGTGTTGCGGCTGCTATAGACGCCGGCGCCGGGCTTGTCGCCCAGCTTCTGCAAGGGCACGTCGTTGAAGCCCTTCCATTCCACGCCGAGGTCCAGCAGGTCGTCTTCCTCGGAGGCGATGAAACGGGCCTCGATGCTCACCTGCATGGTCTGCAGCTTGCGGAAGAGCTCCAGGAGCTCCTCGATCTGCTTGTGGTTGTCGGGCGTCTGGGAGATGAGCAGCTTGCCGATCTCGAATTCGACGATGTCCACGCCGGAGTCCGCGACCCCCCAGGATGTGGGATCAACGTTCTCCTTGATGACCTGGATGAGCTTGTCGGAACCCAGGGCCGTCTTATCACCCGCTTTGTCCACGGAGGAGAGCTGTTCGCCCTTCTTGATGTAGAGCCCCCCGGCTCCCGCGCCGCCGCTGGTGAGCGAGAAATCCTGGAAGGCGGTGATGAGGTCGGTGACATCATAGAGGATTTGCTCGGGGCGGTTCACCAGGGCCTCGCGTTCCTTGCTGGTGACGAACACCGCCCCGTCGCGCAGCGTATAGACCAGTTTCTGCTCCGAAGGCAGGCTCTCCAGCAGCCAGGTGAGCGCCGAAGAAAAGCGCACGTCGCGCAACCGCAGCGAGGGGATGCGCGCTTCTTCCAGGAAAAGCCCGCGGTCCACCACGATGTTGATGCCCGTCTGGTCCTGCAGCATGGCCACCGCCTCGTCCAGCGTATTGTCGGCCAGGAACAGCGTCACCGGTTTGTTCATCTCGCGTTTCAGGTTCTTCTTCCACTCGGGGTCGTCCACCTTGCGGATGGATTGCGGCTTGCGCTCGCGGATGCGATCCCAGTTCTCGGGATAGGTGAGCTCCTCGGAATAGGCGATGGAGGCGGAATGGATGCGCTCCATGTTCTTCTTCCACTCCTCGGCGCTCTTGCGGCGCGCCTCGTCGAGCTTGCCGCGATCGCCCCGGGCGCGGCTCTTGTCCAATATTTTGCGCGCCTCCTTGTGGTCGGGCCACTCCTTGAGGATGCGCCGCGAGACGTCCTCGCTCTTGTCGTAAAAACCGCCCAGGTAATCCTTGCGCGCCTGGGAGACGAGGCGATCCAGTTTGGCCTTCTCGTAATCCGACTGCTCCTTGGCGAGGTCCGTGGCCTTCTGCTGGGCGCGCAGCTTGCGCTCCTCGTCCAGGACCGCCTTCCACTGCGCTTCCAGCACGTCCATGCGGCCGAGCCCCGCCTGGATGCGCCCGAGCTCCTGGGAGACATCGGTCCCCACCTCGATGGCATGCGCCGACTCCTGGGCCTGGCGCAGCTCGATGCGCGCCCGCGCGAGCAGCAGCATGGCCTGGGATTTGTCGGCGGGCTCATCAGGGGATCCCGCCCAGCGCTTCTCGGCGCTGGCGAGCAGGTCCTCCCCCGTGGTGAGGTGGTGGCGGATCTTCAAAAGCGCCTCGCGCTCCTGGATGACCTTGCCCTCGCCGATCCAGTTGGAAACCGCGCGGACCTCGCTGTTGGCGCCGCCGCCGAGCGTGTAGCGCGCGCGCGCGATGTAGGCTTCGAGGTCCTCGTTCACCGGGAGGCGCTCGTGCGCGCGCTCGAAAAGCGCGAGCGCCTCTTCGAAGCGGAACTGGCGATAGAGCTGCAACCCCTTCTCGAAAAGGCTCAGGCCCTCCTGTTCCTCGGCGCTCTGGGCCACGGCTTTCTGGCGGGCGATGCGATCCAGCACGCCCTGGGGCGAGTCGTTGCCCGCCGGCGGCTCGGCTGAAACCTTGCCGAAAAGCGCGGGCGCCGGCTTGGGCTGTGGCGCGGCGGCGGGAATCGGCTCCAGGACCGGAGCCTGGGCGGAAGCGGGCTCCTTCTTCTTGAACAGCGCAGGCCAGCGCGAGGGCGCGCGCTCTTCCGTTGTGGCGGGCTCACTCGGCGCGGGAGGCGCGTCGCCGCGGCCTTTGGCCCAGCCAGGCGCCAGCCCCAGCGACAGCGCGAAGCATGCCAAGGTGGATAGGTGCCGGAAGCTCAAGGTTTGGCTCCCTCCGTCACCGCGGAGGGCGCCGCGGCGGGCTTCTCAACGGCGGCGGGTGCTTCCGCCGGCACCACCCCATTGCCGGCGCCAGCGCCGGGACCCTGGCTCTGGGTCTTGCGGATCGGGGTGTAGTAGTCGTTCTTATTGCGCCGTTCGAGTTCCACTTCCATTTGCGTTTTGGGATTCTCTTTGTCTTTCAGAATTAGAAAGTAGCGATATTGGATTTTGGTTTCAGGCACCTCCTCGTACTGTCCGGTCTTCTCGTTGATGCGCTTGACCACGACCTTTTCCTCGGCGGTGCGCTCCTCGATATGATCGGCCAGCCACTTGGTGGTGAAGTCCACGTCTTCGCGGTAGTAGTCAATATTCTTTTTATTCGGCGGGGGTTTGACGGGTGAGGAGTAACCGGGGGTTTCCTTGGTGATGAACTCCTTGTTGAGCGAGTCCCATAGTACGTTGTCCCCGTCTTTGTCTTTGATCCTGTGCTTGACGGCCTGCCGCCCCACCCGCCCCTGGTCCTTGTCGCCGGGGACGATGCTCGGGTGCTCAAACTGAATGAAGTATTTCATGAACGGCGGCCAGTGGGGATCGAAGAGCTTGCTGATGACCAGCGTCACGCGCTCGGGGGAAACGACTTTGTCACCGGTGTGGATGGCCGCCGCGTAAGAGGTGAACCGCAGGCCCTTGTCCTCCTTGGTCTTGATCTTGAGCGCGGGCGTCCAGGCCCCCTTGATTTCGCTCTGGGACCCGGTGCCCACGGCGCGCACGCGATAGTCGTACTCCGTATTGGCGTCGAGGTTGAAGTCCACGACCTTGTAGTGGTTCTGCTGAATTGGCGCCGCCCCCTCATCCTCTTTTTTGAGTTTTTCGAGGGCCGCCAGGGCCTTGTCCTCGCTCAGCTCGATGCTGCGCAGGCGCTTCTTGAGCTCGCGCTTCCCCTCGCTCTCTTCCTTGGATTGCAGGAGTTCGATGGCCTGATGAGCGCTCAGGCTGAGGCGCGACAGTTCGGGATGGATTTTCTCAACGTCAGGGTCTTTCTTCTCCCCAGGGGCGAGCGGCTTGGGCAGCGCTTTGGGCGGCTGAAATGGCTTTGGTGGCTTCAGGCCCGGTGGTGGCATGCCAAATTCCGGCGGCATCCCCGGCATGCCGCCCGGCATGGGCATCTGGAAGCCCCCTCCCGCCGGAGCCTGCGGCATCTGGAAACCGCCTTCGGGTTTCGGCGTCGCCGCGTGATCCAGGCCGCCCTCCGCGTCCTGCACGGCCGTGCCTCCGCGCACGCGGATGGGATTGCCCTGGCGATCCGCCACGTCCACCCAGCCGTCCTCGGGCTTCTGGTCCTCCTTGAACTTGCGGCGCTCCAGCATGCAATACTGGATGGCCACATTCTGCGAGAGGTCGGCGGGGTCGTCCCACTCCAGGGCGAGAGTGGTCACCGTCTGCTCGGAGCTCTTGAAGCCGGAGCAGACGCCGATGTGATCCTTTTCCACCGGCTCCTCATTCGGGCAGCCCGGAAAGGCGCAGACCCGCTTGGCGCCTTCGGCTCCCCCCGCGACGGTGAAGTAGATGTGCTCATGGGCCTTCAAGGCCTCTTCGTACTTCTTTTTGGGCTCCTCGATGGGCTGGGTTTCCTGCATGTAGCTCAGGTTGCGACCGGCGCCAGGGGCCTTGATATTCCAGGCCCGGGTTTCCTTGAAGCGCGGCAAGAGATCGAAGGGCGGGAACGGCGGAGGTGGCTCGATGTGTTTCTCGGCCCGCTCGGAAGCCTGGTCGGCTTTGACGACCGCATCGGGCGTGGCCGAAAGATCGTAGATGCTGCTGAATATCACGACCAGGGTGAGCGCTCCGACAACGCCGCAAAGCACCTTGTCGAGGTGCAGGAGCAGGAATTTGCGCGAGCCGGTCATCGCCGACCGCCTCTTGGCCTTGGGGAACCTTCCATTCCCGGAGGCATGCCGGGCATCATGCCCGGCTGCGGCGGATTTTGTTCCGCGCCCTTTTTGATGCTCTCGGCCTCGGCGCTGCCCAGCAGGTCGTAATGCTTGAGGATGAGCTGCAACTCCACCCCGGGATCCTCAGAGAAAGAGACGAAAACGGCATCCGATTGCACCCCGGGCGGCGCGGTGTTCAGGTTGCGCTGGCGGAACCCAACGACGCGCAGCAGCAGGGGACTCTGGTGGATGCGGCGCATCAATTCGATGGCATTGTGGTGGGAAATCTCTAGGCTGCACCCCACCCCCCGCGAACTCCAGAAGGGTTGGCCATTGAGTTCCGCGCCGGGCTCAAGCTGCTCGTCCTGGATGATCATGGCCTTGAGGGCCAGGATGGGGACTTCCTTGAAGATCCCGAGCAGATGCTCGATGATCCAGTAGCGTTTCTGGGCCTCGCGCGCCTGATCGAGCGTGAGTGCCACCGGCTCGCGCAGCCATTTGGGCTCCAAGGCGGCCAACACGGCACGCGGACAGATGAACGGTCCTTTGGGGCGCGCTTCCGCCTCATCTTTTTTCGGAGCCTGCGTCGCCTTTGGCGCGGGCGCCACGCCCGGCGCGCCGGGGAAGCCGGGCATCCCGCCTGGCATGCCCGGCATGCCTTCCATCGGCATTTGCCCGGGGCCGGCTCCGGCCTTTTCCTCGACCTGGCTGTAGGCTTCCTCAAGCGCGTTCCAATGGGCGACCACGATGGATTTGTACTTCGCCATGTAGGCCTGGCCGGGCGGAGTGCTGGTGCGCGTGCGGCCATCGTCTTCAAGGGCGAAGTACTCCTCGACCAGGCGATCCGCTTCTTCCAAGGCCTTGTTGATGGCCCCGGCCTGGACCTCCAACTCGCGACGGCTCTTCCCCAGGGCGTCGTTCCACTCGGGGGTGGGGCGCTTGCGCCCGAGCTCGGAAAGGCTCCTGGTGGTGCGCTTCAAGTCCTCGTTGTGCTTCTCCAGGTCGCTGGAGTAACCCGCCACCCCAAAAATGTAGAAAACCAGGGCAAAGAGCACCAACGCACCGCACAGGCAGGCGAACCAGTACTCCTTGATGGTTTTTTTGTTCACGGTTGCTTCCCGGGCTCCGCCGGCGATTTTTCCCCGCGTACGGCTGCCATGTTGACCTGCAGCGTGAGCGTCTGGCTGTTCACCTTGTAGGATCGCGAGGACTCCTGTTTCTGGGTGAATTCCCAGCCCTTTTCTTTGCGCAAGGCCGATAGTTCCTCGTGCTTGCCCATGGCGGTTTCGCGGATGGGCAGCTCGAAGACGTACTTCCAGCTTTTGGTGACGTCGTTGACGATGGGAAAGCCCTGCTCAAAAAATTCGTGGGCCACGAGCTTTTCAGCAAAAACCTGGTTGAGTTCGGGTTTTTCGGCGACGTAGGCGAGTTGGATGGCCACCGGGAAGCTCTCGGCTCCTTGAACTTTGAACTCGAAATCCGCGGCGCTTACGCCACCGCCCCCTCCGCCCTGATTCTGGAAGAACGGTTGCGCGGGGGGGGGCGGCGCGCCTTCAGCCCCGCCCGTTCCCTCGCCCAACAGCTCCTGGGGGGGGATGGGCTTCAAGGTGAGCTCGGTGAGCAACACCCCCGGGCAGCTTTCGAGGGTGGTGAGGACCGCCTCGTAGATGCGCGACGCGAAGTCGTTGCCGCGCAGCATCTTTATCTTGAATTCAGTATCGCTTTCAATGGGTTTCAGGGCGCCGCTCTCCCGCGTGAAGTCCGAGGAAACCTTGCTGAGCGCGCTCTCCTTGGCCTTGGCGCGCTTGAGCCCGTCCACCAGCTTGTCGCTCACCCGGCAGCCGGCGATGTACTGCATGAGCACCATGGCGATGACGCAGCCCACCATGATGCCGCCGGTGACGCGCTTCTCGCGCAGCAACTGGCGCGTGATGCGCCGCTGGGGCATGAGGTTGAGCTCCACCTCGCCTTCGCCCAAACCTTGGACAGCCAGCCCGAAGGCGACGCCGAAGGAAGCGAGGTTGTCCCTGAGCCTTTGGGCGTTGTCGAGCCTGGAGAAGTCCAGGCTCTTGGCCGGATCCAGGGTGAAAGGTTCGAGACCGAGGTTCTGGATGAAGTAATCGGCTACGCCGGCCAGCCGCGAGGAGCCGCCGTAAGCCGCGAAGCGCGTGGCCTTGAGCGTCTTCACCTGGGTGCGCCGGAAGTTCAAGGAACGCTTGATTTCAGTGACCAGCTCCTTGAGCTTGGGCTCGATGACGCGGAACAGCTTGTCGCGCTGGGGGCTGCGCTCCATCTCGTGCTTGAGGGTGCCCGCCTCCTTGGTGGTGATGCGGAACTTCTTTTCGAGCAATTCGGTGATGTGATGGCCCGAAAGCGGCATGCTGCGCAGCCAGCAGGCGCCATCGTGGATGACGATGAGGTCGGTGCTGCGCTCGCCGAAATCGAGGATCACGGTGTGCTCCTGCACCTCGACCATGCGCGTGATGTAGTTGTAGAGGGCGAGCCCGGGGACCTGGATGCCGCGCACGCGCACGCGCTCGGCGTCAACCACCTCCAGGATTTCCTCGATGTTCTCCTTCTTCACCGCGAAGAGCGCGTACTGGGCCTGGTCGTCGCGATCCGGCAGGCGATGCACGCCCCACTCCACCTCCTCCAGGGGGAAGGGGATCTGTTTCTTCGCCTCCTCGGTGAGCGCCAGCTCCATGGCCTTGGGCTTGAGCTCGGACGGCAGGCTGATGTAGCGGCTGTTCACGTGGCGCGCCGGGACCGAGATGCTCACTTCGTTGCGCCGATCCATGGAGATGCGGGCCAGCAGGTTTTCCAGAGCAGCCCGCACCACCACGCGCTCGCCCTCTTTGGCTTTGCGCTCGGGGTCCACCTCGATGTACTCGAAATCCAGGACGAAAAGCTGCCCGTCCTTGCGCTCCAGTTGGACAGCCTTGATGCAGCTGTCGCCGATATCGATGCCCCAGATCGAATCCGATGTGAACAAGCGGCAGCCTTCCTCTTAGCTTCTCATTTACCCTTAATTTATGCGGCTCCCAGCACCCAGGGCGGAAAGTCTATGGGGGTCCCCTTTGGGTCAAGGAACAATTGTTAAGAGCGATTTTCGCCGCTAATCGCGCGCGTCCTGGAGCGGGTTGGCCGGGCCCGCCAGGCCATCATCAGCGCCAAATTCTTTCTGGACCTCGGGGGACTGGCGAAAGCGGGGCTGGCGTTTTGCGGTTCAGACGCTTGCCGCCAGAGCGGCGGGGCGGGCCTCCGCGTCAGCTGCACCGATCTCCTGCATCTCGAACTCCGATTTTTTCATTCCGCAAACGGGGCAGGCCCAGTCTTCGGGGATTTGCTCCCAGGCGGTGCCGGGGGCGATGCCTTCTTCCGGCAGGCCGCTGTCCTGCTCGTAGATAAACCCGCAGACGATGCACTCCCAGCGGCGGCCTTGCGCCTTGGGGGCGACTCCTGCTTTGACGGGAGCGGCTGATGCGGCTGAAGAAGCTGCCGCGGTCGAAACGGCGGGCTGGGCCGCGCTCACGGCCAGCGGCGGCAGGGCCACTTCGGCGGGGGCGAACTCACCGCCAGGGCGTGCGCCAGCGGCGACGGTCCCCGGCAAGATGGCGACGTACTGGTAGGTCGGGTTCTTCTCCCTTTCATGCTGCGCATGAAAGATGTTCACCCACGCCTCAAACAGCCCCTTGGGCGGCACCGGCACGTCGTGCTGGATGAGCCGGTGCAGCTTTTTGAGGTTGTAGCAGGGGATGGCGGGGAACATGTGGTGCTCCATGTGGTAATTCATATCCCAGTAGAGGAACTCCAGCACCGGGTTCAGCAGCACCGTCCGGCAGCTCAGGCGGAAGTCGGGCACCTTGTCCTGGAGCCCCAGGTGCTGGGTGGTCCCGCACAGGGCGGAGAGTAGCCCCCCGTAGAAACGACCGAAACTGACCAGCAACGGGATCTGCCAATATCCCAGGCTCAGGCTGACGACGGCGATGGCTCCGTGGCCGACGAGCAGCACCCGCGCCCAGGCGAAGACCTTGCGGCGGTCCGCGCGCGCGGATTCGGGGAGCAGCAGGTGGTTTTCCCACTTCCCCTCCAGGCGCCCGCGGCTGTGGCGCCAGGTGATTTTGAGGGAGTTCTTGATGTTGAAGTGGTTCACCAGCCCGCCCCGGATAAAGGACGCGATGCCGATTTTTCCGGGCAGAACGACCTCGAGATCGTCCGGGGGATGCAGGGTGTGCTTGTGGTGCTGGCGGTGGCTGACCCAGAAGAAGTGGTGATTGTACCAGGTGAGGAAGCTCGCGATGCGCAGGAAAAAGCGGTTCAGCCACGCTGTCGCAAAGACCCGCTCGTGGACCAGCTCATGGACTGCCGGCTCGATGAAGCTGAAAACCGTGCCGTGGAGAAACAGCGCCAGCAAGGCATAAGGCCAAGCGGCGTTCTGCTGCGTCCACAGGAAGAGCGCGCCCGTCGCGGCGGCGAGGCCGAAATGACCCAGCGTCTGCCGCAGACCCTTGAGGTCGCTGGGACGGCTGAGCTCCCGAAGCTGTGCTTCGCTGAGGGCCGGACGATACCAATTGATGCTGGTGGTGCTCATGGGGCGTTCCTTTCCAGGGCTTTCCTTTTTCGCCGTATTTATATCATTATATTTCAATTTATAGCCATTTAAATCCAATTTAGTGCTATTTTAATGTCTGATAATCTCATTGCAGGGGTTGCTCACCCGCCTTTCGTCCTTGAAGTCTTCGAACAGGGCAAGGTCTGGTTCCAGCCTGGAGCTACTCTGGGACCGCGTTCCACCCGGGGCTTTGAATTCGTCTGGGTCATCGAGGGCGACGTGGAGTGGCGCTACCGGGACATGACCTACCCGTTGCCGCCGGGAACCATCAGCCTTTCACAACCCGGCCACACGGAATTCTTTCGCTGGGATCCCGTGAAGCCCACCTGTCACGCCTACGTCCATTTCAACCTTTTGCAGTGGCCCGCGTCCCTGCCGGCGCCGCCAAGCTGGCCCTGCGTCGCGGCGCTCGGGAACGACAACATCCTCCACCCCTTGTTCCGCTATTTCCTGTCGCTGCTGGCCCGCCCAGAAGCGCAGACCGCATGGCTGGCCGAGCGGGCCGTCGAACAACTGCTGCTGGCCTTCGTCCTGGGTCCCTGCAACCTGGATCACGAGGACCCCATGCGCAAGCTGCCCGCGGCGCTCCGGGAGCTTTTCGACCACGCGCGCGACCGCTGGCGCGCTCTCAAATACAAGGCGCTGCCGCTCGCGGAGATGGCCGCGCTCTGCCACCTCTCCAGGTCCCATTTCATCCGGCTGTTCCAGCAGCATCTAGGGACATCCCCCAACCATTTTTTCGAAACGCTGCGCCTGCGCGCCGCGGCCGTGGACCTCCTGCGCAGCAACGAACCCATCGAGAGCATCGCGCGCAAATACTCCTACGAGAACCGCTACCACTTCTCCAGGAATTTCAAAGCGCACCTGCGCGTCTCGCCCAAGCGATTCCGCGCCATGCCCCCGGGCCTCGGCTCGCCGCCGCTACACGAGAGCCTGTTCAGGTTCCTCACCGCCATCCAGAGCGGCCCGGGAGGAAAGTAGCAGGATGTGCTTGACCTTTAGTTCCAGCATGCATTTGGGACGTCACGCTTGGCCGGCCAGGTTGCTACGGCAGTTGCGAGAGAAAAGTCTGGGCGGGCACGATGACGGGCTGTGAATGGGTAAAGCAATCGGCGTCAACGTAGTCCTGTTCCAAGACCACCTGGAAGGCGTGATCGGCTTTCAGCAGTTTCTGAAAATAGCCCAAGGCGGGACTCAGGGTGTCGGAACGGGATTTGACTTCGACGAGTATCCAGGGCCGGCCTTCCCGGACGACGAGGAAGTCCACCTCGCGCTTTTCCTTGTCACGGACGTAGCGCAGCTCGAAGGCGCCGAACCCCAAATCGTTGAAGCATTCCACGGCCTTGAACAGGTGGCAGGCGACGAACGTTTCGGCGCGCTTTCCGGGATCGGTGATACCAGACCAGTCGCGCAGAAACCATTTCGATTCCTTGCGCAGCGCCCGAGTGATATTGCGAAACCAGGGCGGGACGAGAAATCCGTAGTAGGTCGCCGCCAGGGTCGCGATCCAGCTTTTGACCGTGTTCGGCGCCACTTGCAAGTCGCTCGCGATGTTCGCACAGATGATTTGTTCGCCCGAACGCTCGGCCAGCAGGCGCCCGAGGATCTCCAGCAGCCCGAGTTCATGCACACGGGTCAGGTCCCGCAAATCCTCTTTGAAAAGACGTTCCCGTCTGAGCTCGCGCCAACGGCGCGTAAAACGCGCGTCGCCTTTCTGAAAAGGCTCTGGAAACCCTCCATGCTGTAGCAGCTTTTGCCAGTCGCCCGCGACCATGGGGCGTGGGGGCCGGATGGGATGAACGGGGATCTCCTGGTACAACAGCTCGCCGGTGGAAAGGGGGTGCATGCGGTAGGGAAAGTAACGACCCATCAGGCTGTCCCCTCCGCGGCGATAGATATCCAGGCGCGCCGAGCCCGTGACCAAGATGCGGCAGCGATCCCCGTGCACGTCGAAGAATCCCTTGAGGAAGTTTTTCCAGCGGGCGAACTTATGCAGCTCGTCGAAGACCAGCACCGGCGGCGCCCCCACCGGGAGGTTTTCCAGACCGCAGGACCGGGCCACGGCCTGGGGTCCCTCCAGTATAATCTTCCGGTGATCCTGATGATCCCAATCGAGATAGTGGTCGGCCAGCCCGCGGCAGGTGGTGGTCTTGCCGACTTGGCGGGGTCCGCTGACGAAGCACATCTGGCGATGATGGCCAAGATGCTCGCGCAGGATGGATTCGTAAAGGCGCTTCCGCTCTCCGTCCATGGATTTGACTATTTTAATGTATATTGCATTTTGGTCAAGACCAAAATGCAAATCACTTTAATTGGGTCGGATCTATGCTCCCGGCAATCCGGATAGCTGGCGAACGTGAGGATGAACCCGGGCCAGCTGGAGTACGGCACCGCTCAGACCCGGCTCAGTCCGACTTTCAGTTGCCCCAACCCGACAGATCCGAAACCCAACAATACGAAAACGATATACCACAGAGACACAGAGAACGCAAGAAAAACTCTCTGTGACCTCGGTGTCTCTGTGGTGGAAGTTGATGTTCACACCTGCGCGTCTCCCCCAAGCGTTTTCGCAAAATGCCCCCGGGCCTCGGCTCGCCGCCGCTACACGAGAGCCTGTTCAGGTTCCTCACCGTCATCCAGAGTGGTTCGGGCGGGTGATGGCCGATACGATTTGCACCGTAATTTTCACTGAAGGTCTCTGTGCAATTTTCAGTGAAGACGTTTCGTTCTATGCTTGGACGGCTTCCGGCATTTCTCTTTCCCCTTTTCACAAAGTCAAAACGTTCTGAAAAAAATCATATCGTTCAGGTCCAGGGACCTCTAGGCCGACGCGCTTGTTATGTAGGATGCCCGCGGGGTTAATCCCCCGTAGCCGCAAGAGTTTTCGGAGGGCCGTGATGATTTATGGATATTGCAACGCCTGTAACAAGAAGTACAAGGTCGAGAGCCTGCCGCGACCCGATGCCACGCGCCCGTGTTCCTGCGGAGGCACCATCGTCTTCGGGGGAAGCCCCAAGGAGAGTAAAGAGGGCTCAGAAGGCGGCGCGGCGGCAAGCGTGGCTGTCGCCGCCGCGCCGAGCGGCGCCAAAGCCGGCGGCGACGTCTCGGCCAGCGACCAGGAAAAAGTGCGCCTCATCGGCGAGGCCTATCGCAAGATGCGCGCCGAAATCGCCAAGAAAATCATCGGCCAGGGCGACGTGGTGGAGAACCTGCTCATCTGCATCTTTGCCGGCGGCCACTGCCTGCTGGTGGGCGTGCCGGGGCTGGCCAAGACCTTGCTGGTGAGTTCGCTGTGCCAGGCCTTGAACGTGGGCTTCAAGCGCATCCAGTTCACTCCCGACCTCATGCCCTCGGACATCACCGGCACCGAGATCATCCAGGACGATCCGCAGACCCGCGAGCGCATCTACAAGTTCATGGCCGGGCCCATCTTCTCCAATATCATCCTGGCCGACGAAATCAATCGCACGCCGCCCAAGACCCAGGCGGCGCTGCTCGAAGCCATGCAGGAGAAGCAGGTCTCCATCGGTGGCAAAATCCACAAGCTGGAGGCTCCCTTCTTCGTCATCGCCACCCAGAACCCCATTGACCAGGAGGGCACCTATCCCCTGCCCGAGGCGCAGCAGGACCGCTTCCTGTTCAACGTCTTCGTGGATTTCCCCGCTTACGAGGACGAGCTCAACATCGTGCGCTCGGTGACTTCGGGCGTGGGCGAAAACATCGCAGCGGTGGTGAGCGGGGCCGAGATCCTGGAGTACCAGAAGCTCATCCGGCGCGCGCCGGTTTCCGACCACGTTTTGCAATACGCCGTGAAGCTGGTGCGCGCCACGCGCCGCGAAAAGCCCGAGGCGCCGGATTTCATCAAGGAGTGGATCCACATCGCCGCCGGCCCGCGCGCGGGGCTCGCCCTGGTGAGCGCGGCCAAGGCGCGCGCCATCCTGCGGGGCCGCTACCACGTGGCGGTGGAGGACGTGGTCGCCGTGGCCCACCCCGTGCTGCGCCACCGCATCTCGCCCAACTTTGGCGCCCAGGCCGAAGGCATCACCTCGGATAAAATCGTGGACAAGCTGCTCGAAACGCTGCCCAAGAACGCCTGAAGGCCCGGGTGCATCTGATTCAAAATGCAAAAGATTAATTTGAATCTGGAAAGCAGGAAAGCAGGAAAAATCTGGACAGCTCTCTGGGGACTCCCGGTCGAAAAAAAAATCCAACTCGTGTTCTTGGTCTCTTTTTCCTGCTTTCCTGCTTTCCAGATAAAAAAATTCTGTGAAGTGTTGTTTTCTGGGATTCTGAGTCCCAGATTACTCACAAAGCGTTTCTCTTGAAGCAACTCGCCAAGTACCTGAACCCGCGGGCTATTTCGGCGGCGGCGGCCTTCGCGCTGCAGCCGCGCGGGCTGGTGGAGGGCCATCTCGCCGGGGCCCACAAGTCGCCCTTCCACGGCTTCTCGGTGGAGTTCGCCGGCCACCGCGAGTACATCCCCGGGGACGACATCCGCCACCTCGACTGGCGCGTGTACTACCGGCGCGACCGCTACTTCATCAAGCAGTACGAGGCGGAGACCAACATGGTGGTGGAGGTGCTGCTGGACGCGAGCGAGTCCATGCGCTTCAAGTCGCTGCCGGTGAGCAAGCTGGATTGGGGCGCGGAACTCGCGGTCAGCCTGGCGTACCTGGTGACGCGCGTGCGCGACAGCTTCGGCATCGCGGTCTTCGACGAGGCCATCCAGGCCTATCTGCCGCCCAGCAACTCGCTGGCCGCCGTCCACAAGGTGAACCACGTCCTCGAAGAGCTCGTCCCCAAGAAGAAGACCGACTTCCCGCGCATCATCATGGATTTCGCCGGGCGCATCGGGCGCCGCAGGCTGGTGATCCTGATCTCGGACCTGCTGATCCGCCCCGAGGAGCTGTCCCGGGGACTGGCGCGCCTGCGCTATGATCGCCACGAGGTGGTGGTGTTCCAGGTCCTCGATCCGCTGGAGCTGGGTTTTGAACTCCAGGGCCGCTACCGCTTCGTGGGCCTGGAGGGCTTGAGCGAGGTGAAGCTCAACCCGCGCCAGGTGCGCCACGCCTACCTCGAAAAACTCCAGGTCCACCTGCGCGAGATCCGCAACGCCTGCGAGCGCAACCTCGCCGCGCACGTGCTGGTGAACACCTCCCGGCCCCTGGAGGAGGTGCTGTTCGAGTATCTGACCTCGCGACTCACGCACATCCAGCGTTGATGTGATGCTCTCGATTCGCAGGCTGAGGCGACGGTCTTGATCGGTTTCATGCACCCCGTGCTGCTGTGGGGGATGTCCCTCATCGCGGTGCCCATCATCCTGCACCTCATCCAGCGCTTCCGCGTGAAAACGATGGAGTGGGCGGCCATGGAGTTTCTTCTGCAAATCGTGGAGGAGCAGAGCCGCCGCCTGCGCGTGCAGGACCTGTTGTTGCTGCTGCTGCGCATCCTGCTGCTGCTGCTGCTGGCCCTGGCCTTGGCCCGGCCGGCCATCAAGAGCTCCCGGGCGGGCGCCTGGCTCGGGTCCAAGGCCGGGGACGCGGTTATCCTGCTGGACGTCTCCTACTCCATGGGAACGCTGGACGGGCCGCGCAGCCGTTTCGCGCGCTCCAAGGAATTGGCCGGGCGGCTCATCGAGGCGCTGCCGGCGGGTTTCGGGCTGAGCCTGGTGCTCATGAGCCAGCGGCCTGAAGTGGTGGTGGGCCAGTTCACGTCCGACCGCGAGCTGGTGCGGCAGGCCATCGAGCGACTGCAACCCTCGCCCTTGTCCGGCGGGGCGCTGACCTCGCTCAAGCAGGCCGGTGCCATCCTCGCCGCGAGCCCGCGGCCCTCCAAGGCGCTGTTCGTGATCTCCGACTTCCAGGCCCTGGAGTGGGGCGAAAGCGGTGCGCTCGCCACGGAGCTGCGGACGCTCGCGGATCTAGGCAGCCTCACGCTGATCCCCGCCGGCGACAGCCAGACGGAAAACCTTTCCGTCGCCGGCCTCGCCCTCACGCGCGGATCGGCCAAGGTCGGGCGCGACAATATCTTCTTGGGGCACGTCATCAACCACGGGGAAAAAGAGGCGCGCGAGGTGGCAGTGGAGCTTGTCGTGGACGGGACGGCGGTGGATCGCCGCGCGCTGAGCGTCCCGCCGGGACAGACGGCGCGCGTGCAACTGCACCACCTGGAATCGCAACCGGGCTATCACCGCGGCGAGCTGCGCCTCGCGGAAGACGCGCTGCAGGCCGACAACACCCGCCAGCTCGTCTTCCGCGCCGTGGACAAAATCAAGGTGCTGGGCGTCACGGAGGCGCGGCCCGCGCGCGGGTCGCCGCGGCCCACGGACTGGGTCGAGCTGGCCTTGAATCCCCATGCCGCGCGTTCCGCCGCCCCGGAAGCGCTCTACGCCTTCGAGCACGTCGCTCCCTCCGAGCTCACGGCCCGGAACCTGGAGGACGCGGACCTCGTTTGCCTGGCGGGAACGGCCAGCCTCGGCGCCGACGCGGCAAAAAGCCTCGAAGACTGGGTGCGGCGCGGCGGCGGCCTGCTGCTTTTCCTTGGCAAGGGCAGCGAAAACCTGAATCCCGCGCTGTATCGCGGCGGCGCGGGGCTGTTGCCCTGGCGCATCGCGTCCGAAGCCGTGGGCGCCAAGACGGCGGGAGCCGCCGCCGCGGATCCGCTCACCGTCCATTTCGAGGCCCCGGATCATCCCGTCTGGGGCGAGCTCGTGGCGCGCAACTACATGGACAGCGTGCGTTTCTACCGCTTCCAGCCTTTTGAGCCTGGGCCGGAACAGCACGTGCGCGTGCTGGCGCGGGCCGCTGGCAAGGCCGTCCATAAGGAGGAAGCCGCGCCGCAGCCGCTGCTGCTGGATATCGAGGCGGGTCGCGGACGGGTGCTGGCCCTGGCGAGCAGCGCGGACCCCGGCGAAAACAACTTCGCGCTCAAGCCCGCGTGGGTGGCCTTCCTCAATCAGGCGGCGGCCTACCTGCGTTCCTTCCGCCGCGAGGAGTTCAACGGCGACGTGGGCGCGGGCTTCGAGCGGATCATGGACTTCCGCCGCAGCCACGCCTCCTACACTCTGGCCGCACCTTCAGGAGCGCGGCGCACCATCTCGGTCCTGGCGGAAGGGGAACTCTACAAACTCGCGGTGGACGAGCTGCCAGAGGCGGGCTTCTACGAGCTGCAGAACACCGAGGAGGCCGCGGACACCCGTCCCTGCGCCGCCAGCGTGGAGCCTCGGGAAGGCGCCATCCGCTGCCTCGGCGCTGGGAAGCTGAAGGAACTCTACGGGCCGTCCGGCGCGGGGGTGGAGGACTCGGACCGGCTCTCGGTCTCCCTGGCCGGC
Source organism: bacterium (assembly GCA_023261545.1). Taxonomy (GTDB): domain Bacteria; phylum Planctomycetota; class JADGBV01; order JADGBV01; family JADGBV01; genus JAHFOS01. The sequence continues at coordinate 9,070 of JAHFOS010000030.1, read as the reverse complement.
CTGCAGGCCTCCCCGGATATCGCGCGCTTGCTGCTCATCCTGGCCCTGCTGGCGTGGATCGCCGAGAACGTCCTGGCCCGGCGCATGAGCCAGTCATGAAGGTCAGCGTTCACCCCATGATTCTCTCTTACGCATTGCGGTGTCAGCAGCCAAGCCCGTTCGTGCTGAGCCTGTCGAAGCATGAACGGGCCGTGCCGTCAGCCTTTCGACAGGCTCATCCCCCAAAGCGGGGGATAAAGGGCGAACGGCGGTGAGAAGGTATGTCATGGCACCAAGAGGGATGAACGGCTTCTCGTGAAGAACCTCCTCGCCCAGTTCTTCTTCGACCTCGAGGGTAAAACCCTGGAGATCCGCAGCATCTCCGTGAAGTTCAACCTGCCCCTGCCGGCCTGGGCGCTGCTGCTGCTGTTCGCGGCGCTGGCGCTGGCGGTGCATTTCTTTTACAGCAAGGAGGCCGCGCGGCTCGCGCCCTGGTACCGGTGGCTGCTGGTGGGGCTGCGGGTCCTCACCTACGTCCTGCTGGTGCTCATCCTGTTGCAGCCGCGTCTGGCGCTGGACCGCATGGTGGAACCGCGCGGCACGCTGGCGCTGCTGGTGGATACCTCGCGCAGCATGGAAATCGCCGATAAGGGGGCGGGCGCGGACTACCTCAAGGCCGCCGCCGCCGCCATGGGAGCGAACGCGCCCGCCGCCGGCAAGGTGCCTGCGCGCTACGAGATCGCCGCGGCCATGCTGAACAAGAACGGCCTCGACTTGCTCGCGCGCCTGGGCGAAAAATACGCCTTGCGGCTTTTCTGCTTCGACCGCGCCGCCGGCGAGGTCGCTATCCCCGCCGCGGGCGCGCCGCTCAGCCTGCCGCCACCGCTCGGCGACGCCACCCAGCTTGGCGGCGCGCTCACCCAGGTGCGCCAGGCGCTGCGCGGCCTGCCGGTGACCGGCGTCGTGGTGCTGAGCGACGGGGGCAGCAATCGCGGCGAGGACCCGGAGGCGGCCGCCGCGGCGCTGGGGCGCCAGGAGATCCCCGTCTATGCGCTGGGGCTCGGCATCCCTGAAACCACCGACCTGCGCGTGGTGACGCTCTCCATGCCGGAGCTGCTCTTCAAGGGCGACGAAGTGGCCGTGGAGGTCACGTTTTCCGCCACGGGCCTGGCGGGCGCCAGCCTGCCGGTGGAGGTGCTGCTCGACGGCAAGCCGCTCATGAAGAAAGACATCACCCTGGCCCAGGGGCTCTTCAAGCAGTCTTTCGCCATCAAGCCCGATCAGGTGGGCAGCTTCCGCCTCGAGGTGCGCGCGCAGCCCCATCCGGGCGAAGTCTATACCCAGAACAACTCGGCCAGCAAGCCCGTGCGCGTCATTGACGACGCCATCAAAATACTCTTCGCCATGGAAACCCCGAGCTGGGAGTACCGCTACCTCAAAGGCATCTTCGCGGAGGACAAGCGCATCCGCTACAAGATCTTCACGCGCTTCGGCGATCTCGAGCGCGCCGCCGCCGATCCCGCCTTCCTCAAGCAGTTCCCCTTCGCGGACCTCGCGAAGAACTTCAACGTGGTGGTGCTGCACAACCTCGGCGCCGACTATTTCAGCGGCGAGCAGCTCAAACTGTTGCGCGACTATGTTTCCGAGCAGGGCGGATCCCTGGTGATGATCGGCGCGCCCTCGGGAACGCCCGCCTCCTACAAGGGCACGCCGCTGGAGGAACTGCTGCCGGTGGAGTTTTCCGCCGTGGCGGGGGCGGAGGCCGCCCCGGGCCGCTCCGACAAGGGTTTCGCGCTGAAGCTCACGCGCGAGGGCCGCCAGCACACCATCACGCGGCTCCTGCCCATCGCGGAGGACAACGACCGGCTGTGGACGCAACTGCCTCCGCAGTTCTGGTACTACCCGGGAGTTCGCAAGCTGAAGCCTTCCGCCATCGCATTGGCGGAGCACGCCGAGCTTTCCGGCGAGGGCGGCCCGCTGCCGCTCATCGCCCTGCAGCGCTACGGCAAGGGTCAGGTGCTCTTCCTGGGCGTCCAGGGGATTTGGCGCTGGCGCTACAAAATGGGCAATCGCTTCACGCACCGATTCTGGAGCCAGCTCATCCAGTCCATGGGCCTGCCGCACCTGCTCGGCCACATGAAACGCCTGCAAATCGAGACCCAGGGACGCGAGTTTTCGGTGGGCGAGAGCATCGAGGTGCAGGTGCGCGCGCTGGGCCTCGACTATCTGCCGCTCAAGGAGCAGCAGTTGACGCTGAACGCCGTGAACGCCGTGAACGCCGAAAACGGCGAAAGCACGCCGTTCACGCTGCCCGGGGAAAAAGAGCGGCCGGGGCTCTACCAGGGCGCGCTGGTGCTGAAGGAAGGCCGCTACCAGGTGCGCGCCACGGGCTTCGAAGGCGAGGAGCCGTTGAACCTGGAAGTCGTCCCGCCGCGTTTCGAGTTCGAGAACCCGGCCATGAACAAGGCGCTGCTGAGTTCCGTGGCCCAGAAATCCGGAGGGCGTTTCATCGAGATCGCGGAAGCGGGCCGGCTCCCCGAATTCGTGGCGGGCCGCCCGCCGAAGCCCAGCCGCTCGCAGGTCGAGCGCGATCTGTGGGATACCTGGCTCTCGCTGCTGTTGGTGGCCCTCACGTGTTCCGCGGAATGGGCGCTCAGGAAAAAGGCGGAGCTGGCATGAATCCCGTGGCCTTCACCCTCACCCCGACCCTCTCCCAAAGGGAGAGGGAGAGCAAAGGCGGCCTGCTATGACGCGCCGGCCCGAGACGGACGGCCTGGAACGCCAGTTGCGCGCTGTCGCCGCCGCGCGCCGCCGGCAGTTCATCTGCGAGGGCTTTTTGAAATTCGCGGCGGCAGGGTTCGCGGGCCTGATGCTGCTCTTCGCCCTGGACTGGCTGACGCGGCTGCCCTATGCCATGCGCCTGCTGCTGCTGCTGGGCCTGGGCGCCGCGGTTGTCTGGCGCCTGCGGGTTTTCCTGCGCCGGCACGCCGGCGCGGTGCTCAGCCCCGAGGGCGTGAGCCTGCTGCTGGAAGAGCGGCACCCCGAGATCCAGAGCCGGCTGATTTCTACCCTGCAGTTCCAGGGAGGCCAAGCACCGGCGCAGGGGGTTTCCGAAAACTTGGTGGAGGGCCTGGTGGATGAGACTTTCGCGCTGTTGCCCTCCCTGAACCTCAAAGAGGCCGTGGAACCGCGCGCGCGCCGCGGCGCGCCTCCGCTGCTGGCCGCCCTGCTGCTCATGGGGGGTGCCGTGGTGCTGTGTCCCGCGCAGCTGCGCGCCTTCCTGCTGCGCCTCGTCTCCCCTTCCGCCGCCTATCCCACGCGCACGCGCATCGCGGAGGTGACGCTGCCCCCGCTCATCATCGCCGGCGAGTCGGCGCCGGTACGGGTGCGCGCCACGGGCGAGCTGCCCGTGAGCGGGCTCTTGGAACTCAAGAGCGGCAGCGGCCTTGAAATCCCCCTGGTCGCCAGCACGCCGGCGGGAACCTACATGGCCGAGCTGCCGCCGCTCATCGCCCCCACGCGCCTGCGGGTGCTGCTCGGGGACGACAGCCATGGCCCCGTGGAGGTCCTGCCGCATCACCGGCCCACGCTGCAGGCGTTGCGCATCGTGGTAAAGCCCCCGGCCTATACCGGAAAAGCCGAACAGACGCTGGAAAGCGGGCATGTGCTGGCGATGAAGAACAGCGGGCTCGCCTTCGCCTTCACGGCCTCGGTGCCGCTCCAACTGATGAAAGTCCTAGACGCGGAAACGCGCGCCGAATTCCTGCCGCTGGCCTCTGAGGACGGGATGACCTGGACGGGCGCGTTGCAGCTCATGGATTCGCGCTCCTATCTGGTGACGCTCGTGGACCGCAGCGGTATCGCTTCCAAAGGCGACGCCGTTTACCGGCTGGTGGCCGTGGAGGATCAGCCGCCGGTCATCCGCGTGGAGCGGCCGGATCGCAGCGTTGAGCTCGCGCCCGCGAGCCGCCTGCCCCTGGAGTTCGCGGTGAGCGACGACATCGGCCTCAAGGTCGTGCGCCTGCTCTATCGCATCGAGGAAGCCGCGTCCGAAGCCGCCCCAGCCGCGGCGCCCGGCCCCCCCCCCGCCGGCAAGGTCGTTCACGAGGAGCCGGCGACGGGGACCGCCTTCCGCTTCAAATGGCTGTGGAACAACGCGGAACTCCCCATCGCGCCGGGACAGACGCTTATTTTGTGGGTGGAGGCCGGCGACAACGCCCTGCCCGAACCCAACGTCGCGCGCAGCGAGCCGCTGCGCATTCCCATCCTGAGCCCCGAGAAGCTCGCCGAGATGTATTGGTCGCGCCTGCAAGGGCTGATGGGCGGAACCGACGCGCCGCTGCTCCGGCTCAAAGGCAGCCAGCGGGTGCTGAACAAGCTCACCGAAAAGAAGGAGCCGTGATGTCGACGAAGCGTTCACTAAAAAGTTTGCTGTCGCATTCAGCCGTTCGCCCTTTATCCCCAGTTTTGGGGGATGAGCTTGTCGAAGCCTGTCCTGAGCGCTGTCGAAGGGGGTGGACGGCTGAAGGTCACGGTCCGCTCATGCTTCGACAGGCTCAGCACGAACGGACCTGTCTAGCGAGAATTAGAGGCCAACTGATTGGGAACATAGCTACTAGGAAAATGCGAAAATGCCACGTTGCAGCTGTTATTTTCTGCGCGCTGCTGGCGCTGCTGGCGCCGGGAAGCGCGGAAGAGGATCAGCTCGTCGAGATATCCCCTGAGCTGGAGCGCGCCATCCGCTTCAACCTCGAGTACCTCTCCCGGCTGCAGAATCCCGACGGTTCCTGGAACGACGGCGGTTTCAAAAAGAACGTCGGCGCCAATTCCCTCATCCTCATGGCCTTCATGAGCCTTGGCAACCTGCCGGGGGAAGGCGCTTACGGGGCGACGGTCGCGCGCGGGGTGGACTTCATCCTGAGCCAGGCGCGGCCCAGCGGCCTCATCCAATGCGACGACAGCCAGGGCGCGGTGATGTACGGCCATGCCCTCTCCACCCTGATGCTGAGCGAGGTCTGGGGGCAGAGCCCGCGCAAGGATGTGGGGTCGGTGCTGCGCCGCGCGGTGGACCTCATCCTGCGCGTCCAGGGCTCGAAGGGCGGCTGGAATTACCGCAGCGTGCCCCAGGACGGCGACACTTCGGTGTGCGTGATGCAGATGTTCGCCCTGCAGTCGGCCTTTGAGGCGGGCATGCAGATCCCCCGCGCCACGGTGGAAAAGGCCATGAGCCTTATCAAGACCCGCTACGACGAGAAGATACGCGGCTTCGGCTACGCCAACAACCAGTACAACGTGATGCACATCGGGTCTTCCGCCGCGGGCACCTGCATCATGCAAATCTGCGGCGAGAAGGATCCGCGCTTCACCCTGCAAACCCTGGAACCCCTCACCGAAGCGCTCCGGAGCGGCAATTACCTCCAGGCCAGCATGCGTTATTATTACTTCTACTACTCCTCCGTCGCCAATTTCAAGGCCGGCGGGGAGCACTACCGCCAGTGGATGGCGCTGTTGGAGCCCGTGCTGCTCAAGGATTTCGCCAAGCAAGGGCACTGGGGCGATCCCGGCAGCCTGCACGACACGGCCTTTTGCGTCCTGGCCGCGGCGCTTCCCTATCGCTACATCCCCATTTATCAAAACTGATGAAAAAAAACAATGTAAGCGTTCAGGCCTATTGGTGCCATGACAGGGCTCCCCTCGCCGTTCGCCCTGAGCCTGTCGAAGGGCGGATGGCACTGACGGCACGGCCCGTTCATGCTTCGACAGGCTCAGCACGAACGGGCTTGGCTATTGGCACAGCAATGCGAAGGCGCGAATCTTGGCCTGAACGCTTGCAAAACACTGTTGCCACCTGCCTGTTCTTCGTCGCGATCTCCAGTGCCAGCGCCGGGGCGGGGGAACCGGCGCCCGCTCTGGAAGTTGAGACCTGGGAGGGCCGCGTCCTCGCGGCGGGCAACCTCGCCCTGGAGGGAACGGCGCTCGCGGTCGGCCCGGAAAAGGTCCCGCTCGCCGACGTCATGGAGATCCGGGTGCTGCCGAACACGAACGCCAGCGATGGCACCCAAGGCGAACTCGTGGGGCTTCTGGACGGTTCCGTCCATGCCGGGACGCTGGCGCCGGGGCTGGCGCCGGGGACCTTGCATCTCGAACTCGCCCATGGCGGAAATCTCGAAGTCGCCAAGACGGATCTGGCCTTCCTCCGTTTCCACGACCTTGAGCCCGGGGTCACCGCCGCTGATGTGCCGCCGGGCCCCTGCGCCATCCTGCGCAATGGCAAGGTGCTCCCCTGCGAGTTCGACTTCATCACTTTCCTGGACGTGGGCGTGAAGGCCGCCGGGGCTGCCCTGCAGTTCAAGCGCGAGGAGCTCGCGCGTTTGGAGCTCTCAACTCCTGCCGGACTGCCGCAGGAGGGCGTGGTCGTGAACAGCGTGCGCGGCGCACGAGTTATTGGCAAGCTCTTGAGTTTGAAAAAGGGCGACGTCGCCGTTCAGAACACCCGCGCCGAAACCTTTGAGATCGGCTTGCAGAACGTCCGCGGCGCAATTTCCTTTCGCTGTTCCGAAATCCGTGCGCTTGAGTTCCTATCCAAAAAGCGGCGCTCGCTGCTCGAACTCAAGCCCGCCGCTGTGGTGGAGACCCCGCTCTTCGATTTCATCCGCAAGACGCGCTTCGACGCCAGCCTCTTCGGAGACACGCTCCAGGCTTCGGAGCACTATTTCCAGCGCGGCATCGGCGTTCATTCCAAGTCGGAAATCCGCTACAAGCTCGGCAAGGAGTACCGCCGCTTCGTCTCCTGGGTGGGTTTCGATACACGCCTCACCCGCGTGGGCAAGGCCGTCTTCCGCGTGCGCGGCGACGGAAAGCTGCTGGCCGAGCAACCCCTGGCGGCCAGCGACGGCTTGAAGCGCCTGCGCGCCGACGTCGCGGGCGTGGACGAACTCACGCTGGAGCTGGACTTCGGAGACGACGACAGCGCCGGCGACCACGGCGTCTGGGGCGATCCGCTGCTGATCCGCTAGAGGTGCGGAATTAGTTGCTGCTTCACAGCATCACAATAAACTTCGACTGCAATGACCTCGGATATTTTTGCCTTCGTGCACGACAAGTTGTTGCGAAGCGGTGACTACAAATCCAAAATGTTTGGCACGCTTGAGGCCTTTGCCAAAGAAGCTGAGAAAATGGCGGATGGAATCGATCACAAAACAAAGCCCGGCAAACACTCGCCGGACGTCAGCAATAAGAACAAGGGCGAAACAGCGTTTCAGAGGGCATTGTATAGCCATTCTGAAGGGCAGATTCAATCGGGGAAAGTTTCCTGGTGCGACATTGAGCTGCCGGTGACGCTCTCAAAAAAGTCCCGACGTCGCTGTGTTGATCTTATCGGAAGGTTTGGGGGTAGTGGGTATTTTTTGTGTGAATTGAAATATGCAAATCCCAAAAGCAAAAGCCGTCCGTCCAGCAAGAGTCCAGACTATGCCGTGCTTGAGGCCCTGCTTTATTATGGATGTGTGAAGAAAAATCAGAGGGACCTTGATAAACAAATGGTGTGGCGAGAAGAGCGGAAGGCGGAATTCTTTTGGGCTGATGTAGCAAAAAGCAAAACGATCATGGTCCTGGCGAATGAAAAGTTTTGGATTCCGGCTCAACCTAAAAGACTTTCCGACTTGATAAACTCAATCGAAGGCGAACTTAATGTCAAAGTTCTGCTTTACAAGACTCCTTGTTTTCAGTTCAAAGAGGATGCTGCGGATAAGCCCGGAAGATACTGCCCTAAATTGCCGGATGGTGCTGACAAATGGACCCCTGTGTTTGAAAGCACTCCAACGGAGAATGCTTAAATGACAAGATTTTCTCCATCGTTTATCCCCTTCACATTCTTGAAGCGCTTCTGAAACTCGCTTCTTCCCGTGGTGCGAATCGGAACAACGTGATGTGGATTCACGGCTTAGGTGCAGCCACCTTAGTACAACTCAAGGCACGCAGCCTCGGGATCTTCGGCAAACGCCGTTATCACGGCAGCTTGCCGGCGCAGTAATTGCTCAATGACTAGCGTCGGCAGATTGCCGCAATGTAACCAGACAACTTTGGGAGGATGACCATTTAGCGCTGCCAGATTTCGCGAAGTCCGCATCTTGAGTGACCAGGATATAATCTCCCTTGCGGGCCTCATCCCACAGGATTTTATCATCCGCACGATCAAGACCCAGCAGGCGGACTTGGGACGAATGGGGAAACAAGTCGGCCAGCTTGCGACACAGCTTCAGACTCAGATTTTGATCGAACAGCAGCTTCAAGAGGCCGTGAGCAGCACGCGCTCGCGATCCGCTGCGAAAGCGAGACAAGCTCTGATATCCTCCTCCGTCAGCTCAGGGTAATCCTCTAGAATTTCCGCGTGGCTCATGCCATGAGCCAACCAGCCCAGCACATCAGCCACAGCAATGCGCATCCCTCGAACGCAGGGACGTCCACCCCTCTTTCCTGGCTCCATGGTGATAACGCCGTTGTAGCTCATATTCTCCCCTGGTCGTTTCCCTGTTGGATCCTTGCCGAAGCCGATAGGAAATTGGATTCACGGAACAACCGTGATTTTAGCGCAAGATGACCTGAAACAAGGCAGCGCCGCCCCCAAAGCCGAGCGCGTCATCAAAATCGGATGCGCGGGCGTGAAACTCCCGTATCCGCAAGTTGGGCGAAAAAATTTTCGGGCTCCTATGGCGCTGGAAAAAGCGCGCGCCTTACATCCCCTGCAGGAACGGGTTGCGCTCCAGTTCCGCTTTGAGCGTCGTGGACGGGCCATGGCCGGGCACGATCTCCGTCACTTCGTCCAGGACGGCGAGGCGTCGCAGGCTGTCCGTGAGCGCGCGCGAGCTGCCGCCCCAGAGGTCGGTGCGGCCCACGCTGCCGGCGAAAAGCGTGTCGCCGCTCAGCAGCAGCCTGGCGGCGGGGACGTGGAAGCAGGCCGAGCCTGGAGTATGGCCGGGGGTGTGGAGGGTCGCGATGTCCAGCCCCGCGTGGCGGTGCACCTGGCCGTCTTCGAGCTTGAGGTCGTAATTCGTGAGCGGGCCGAGCGGCAGGCCGAACATGCGGCCCTGCA
>JAHFOS010000170.1 GCA_023261545.1 bacterium | reverse complement strand
ATCCCAAAATTGAATTCGACTGGAGCCTGCGCGAGGGGCCTTATCCGGACATGCTGGACAACTTCAGCGTGCGCTGGCGCGGCTACCTCGTCCCCGACAAGGACAGCAACGCCACCCTATTCACCGCCACCGATGACGGCGCGCGCCTGTGGCTGGACGGAAAAAAGATCATTGATGACTGGACCCCGCATCCCCTCAAAGAAAACAAAGCCCAGGTCCAACTCAAGGCGGGAGTCATCTACCCCATCACCATGGAATACTTCGAAACCAACGGCGACTGCTCCGCGCATTTGCAGTGGCTCCGGAGCGCCATGGACAGGAAGATCCCCATTCCCACGCGCTACCTGTACCCCTGCGACCCGGACGACCCCGAGGAAACGGCTGCCTTGCGCGGCCCGTGACCGGCGGTGCCGGATTTTTGCGGGCCGCTCCTCCCTTGCCCGCGGTGCCAAGGACTGTTCTGCCCGCCCGGACTGGCACGGAGCGCCTGAAGTGCGCCAGGCTCAACCCCAACTCCCGTATCGTGTCTTCGTTGACCCGGTTGCCCCTCCCGCAGGCTGGACTTCAAGGCAGTTTGGGCGCGTCCTGGCGAACCGAGCTTAAAGCACCCGACGGCGACCGCCGTCAGAACACATTCAGCAGGCGCAGGGAGGTCACGATTTCCGCCGCCGCCGTGGAGCGGTTGAGCGAGTAGATGTGCAAACCCGGGGCTCCGCGGCGCAGCAGCAGATCCTCGCACTGCCGGATGGTGGTCTCCATGCCCACGCGCCGACAGGCCACGGGGTCGTCCTCGATGGGGTCGAGGAGCGCTCTGAGCCGCGGGGGGACGTGCGACTGGCAGGCCTCGCAAAAACGTTTGACGCTCTTCCAGTTCGTGATGGGCAGGATACCGGGGATGACCTGGGCCTCCTTCTCCGTGGCGCGCAGGTGATCCAGCATGCGGCTGTAGCCGTCGTTGTCGAAGAAACACTGGGTGACGGAAAAGTCAGCGCCCCTTTTGAACTTGTCCGCGAGCACGTTCCAGTCGGCTTGCGCGCTGGCCGCCTCGGGATGGCCGTCGGGATAGGAGGCGCAGCCGACGGCGAAGCGGCCGTCGGCGCGCACGAGCTCGATAAGCTCCCCGGAGTAGTTGCAGCCGCCGGGCGTGGGCGTGAAGTGGGCGGCTCCTTTGGGGGGATCCCCGCGCAGCGCCATCACCGCGCGGATGCCGTTGCCGTGAAAATCGTCGAGGATGCGCCTCAGGTCCGCGCGCGTGGCGCCGAGGCAGGTGAGGTGCGCCATGGCGGGGATGCGCGTCTTCTCCATGATATAGGCGCAGATCTCCTGGGTGTGGTGGCGCTGCGAACCGCCCACCTTGTCGGTGACGGAGGTGAAGTCCGGGCCGATGGGCGCCAGGGAAAGGATGGTGTCCTCCAGCAAGTGCCGGCCTTTTTCATCCTTGGGCGGGAAGAATTCGAAGGAAAGCGTCTTGCGCCCGGAGGCGAAAAGCTTGCGCGGGTCCACCCCCCCATTAAAGGATCCAGGGCCGCGCTTCAACCAAGGGGTGCGAAAATCCCCGGGGCCGGAGAATGCCACGCCATGGATTTCGCGCCCGTGGCCAGCATGGAGAACTTCGTGAAGTCGGCCGGCTCCCTGGCGCCGCTCGTGTTCCTTGCGGTTTTCTGCGCCGCTTCCGTGCTGATGATCGTGAGCCTGGGCTGGTTATCCAAGCGCGGCTTCGAGGGCACGGCCCTGGGCAGCCTCATCACGCCCTGGTGCACGGGCGCTTCCAACCTCGTTTTCGTCCTGGTGATGGGCATGAAAGGCGGCGACGGGCGCGTGGTGCTGGAGAACTGCCTGGTGAACAACGCCACCAATCTGACTTTGCTCACGGGGCTGCCGGCCCTGCTATTTGGCCTCGAAATCCTGCCGTCTTCCCAGGGCGACAAGGGAGCGGTGAAAGCCAAGGCGGCGGGCCTGCTCCAGACCCAGCGCATCACGCGCCTCTCGCTGCTCATGACACTGCTGGCCGCCCTGTTCTTCACCGGGGCGCTGTGGGCGCTCGCCGGTGATGGAAAACTGGTGTTCAGCGACGGTCTGGTGCTCACCGGGATCTTCCTTTTCTGGCAAGCCATCCACGTCATGGACGTGTTGAAGAAAAACATCACCGAGAAGCGCCGCATGAGCTGGTGGCTCGCCTGCGATCTGCTGTTCATCGCCGCCGGCACCTACGGGCTCTACTGGAGCGTGGATCGCCTGGTGGACTGGGTGAACCAGTTGGGCTCGGGTTTTTGGGGCCGTGGCGGACTCGGCTGGCTCAGCGGCTGGTTGATGGTACTGCCCAACGCCATGATGGCGCTGTGGTACGCGCGCACCGGGCGGCCCGACATCGCCTACAGCTCGCAAATCGGCGACGGCCACATCTGCATCCCGTTATGCGTCGGCCTCTTCGCCCTTTTCAAGGACTACCGCGTGCCCGCCGCCTTCGAGACAGCAATCCTGCTCATCGCCGGCGCCGCCGTCGTGCACTTCCTGAGCGTGCTGCTGCTCGGCAAACTGCCGCGCCTCCTCGGCGCCGCCTTTATCGTGTCCTACGGCTGGTTCCTGTGGCGCGGGCTGGCGGGGTGAGACCGCGCGGGGCTTGCCGGCCAAGGCGCCGGACAGCGCGGCAGCCCAAGCACCGGAACGGTGCTTTCGAACTCCTTGAACCCGTGACCGCCTGCCACCGCGCGGGCGTTCATTTCCAGGCAAGGCGCCGCCTTTTCCCCCTCATCCTCCCAGCGGAGCCACGCCTTCTTCCACCATGCTCAGCACTACTTCGCGGCACACCAGCATGTGATCGAGCAGGCGGATTTCCAGGGGTTCCAGGGCCTGCTGGATGCGGCGCGTGAGATCAATATCCGCGGCGCTGAAGGCCGGGGTGCCGGAGGGGTGGTTGTGGGCCAGGATGATGCCCGTGGCGTGGCGGTCGAGGCAGGCGTGCACGATTTTCTTGATGTAGATGTGCGCGCGGTTCTCGATACCGCGTTCGACTTCCTCGCTGGCGATGACGCGGTTCTGCTGGTCGAGCATGAAGATGTGGAAGTGCTCCTCCGGCCGGGCTCCGAGCTGGCGGACCAGGTAGGCGCGCACGTCGGCGGGGTTGCGCAACTTGGCGCTAGCGCGCGGGCCGGGGAGCGGCAGGGCGGCGATATCGCGCACCAGGTTCAGGAGCGCCGCCACGGCGGGGCCGCAGCCCTTTTCATCCTCAAGGGCCGCGCTTTTGGCGGCGAGCGCGTTGTGGAGCGTTCCGAAACGCGCGATCAGCCGTTTGGCCAGGGGTTTGGTGTCGCGGCGCGGGATGGCAAAGGTGAGCAGCAGTTCGAGGATTTCGTGCTCGGATAAAGCGGCCAGGCCCGCTTGCAGGAAGCGCTGGCGCAGTCGCTCGCGGTGGCCCGCGGCGCTGGGCTGATCCGCAAGTCCCCTAGGGTTTCTGGCAAGGATCTCCAGCGCCGTATCGTTTTGCGCCGTGCCGGACGCATTTTGCGTTATCGCTGCCTGCGCGCGCGCCGCTCGCCGGGGCTCGGCGCTGTCTTGCGCCGGTAGGGCGGGCTTCACGACGGACTCGCGGAACCCGTCCACGTCAGCGCACTTTCGATCCGTCCGGCTGTCCGCAGCGCAGCTTCCCGCCGTTGGGCGAGACCAGCAACTGGCCGTCCATGAGCACGGCGCCGCCGCCGAGCGCGAGTGCGCGGCGCTGGAAATCCTCCAGCGTGATTTCGCCGGCGGGCGCCGGCTGGCCCTCCGCGGCGAAAGCCTCGCCGGGCGTGCCGGGACCGGGGTCCACGAGTTCAAGCGCGCCGCCGGCGCCCTCGGCGGCGAGCAGCATGCCTTCGCTCAACAGGCCGCGCAGTTTCGCCGGTTTCAGGTTGGCGACCAGGGCGATGAGCCGGCCCGCGAGCTCCTCGGGTTTGTAAAAGGCGCGAATACCGGCGCACACGCTGCGCACGCGCGCGCCGTCGTGGACGTCGAGGTGCAGCAACTTGTCGGCCTGGGGATGCAGCCGCGCTGCCTCGATGCGCGCGCGCAGGATGAGGGGTGTCAGCGCAGCCACGGGCGGTGCCGGCGGCTTAACCGTCGCGGCGTGCGGCGGGGCCGCGACGGCGGGCGCATCCCCCAGGCGCGGGAACAGGGCCGGCCCCTCGCTGAACTCAAAAGCCAGCTCGCCCCGCCCGCCGGAGGCACCGCCCCACTCCAGGCCGGAGGCGTGTTTCGCACCAAGGCGCGCGATCCCCTCCGCGCTTTTTCCGGGCATTACGGACTCCAGTAGCACGAGCGCGATGCGCAGCGTCTCGGCGGCTACCAGGACCGCTTCGCGCGCGGCGGGCGGATCCTGCTTCATGGCCTTCCAGGGGCTCTGGCTTTCGAAATAGCGGTTGAGGGCGCGCACGAGCTCCATGATCTCTTCCAAGGCCTGGGAGATCCGCAGTTCCCGGACCCACGCGAAGACTTGCTCCGGCAGCGCCTGCGCCTGGGCGCGCAGCCGGCGCGCTTCGCTTCCCGAGGGCTCCGCCGGCCCGCTCAAGGGGCTCGGGAGATTTTTCAGCGCGAACTTCACCACGCGGCTCAGCATGTTGCCGAGGTCGTTGGCGAGATCGCCGTTGACGCGCAGCAAGAAGCCCCCATCGGTGAAATCGCTGTCCTGGCCGAGCACCATCTCGCGCATCAGGTAGTAGCGGAAGGCGTCGGGTCCGCAGCGCTCCATGAGCGCCTGGGGATCGGCGACGTTGCCCAGCGACTTGCTCATCTTGCGGCCATTCATGAGCCACCAGCCGTGGACCAGGAGCGTTCCGAAAAGGCCTTGACCCATGGCCTTGAGCATGATGGGCCAGTAGATGGCATGGGGCATGAGGATGTCTTTTCCGATGAGGTGCAGCGCGGCCGGCCAGGTGCCGGGCCGCTCCTCCACGGCGCTCAGGTAGTTCAGAAGCGCGTCGAACCACACGTAGGTCACGTAGTCGCGGTCGAAAGGCAGTTCGATGCCCCAGCTCAGGCGGATCTTGGGGCGCGAGATGCACAGGTCCTCCAGCGGCTGGCGCAGGAAACCCAGCACCTCGTTGCGCCGGCTCTCGGGAAAAACGAGTCGCGGGTTCGCTTCGAGCGTCTGGATCAGCCATTCCTGGTGGCGCGCCATGCGGAAGAACCAGTTCTTCTCCACGAGGCGCTGCACCGGCCGCTGGCAGTCGGGGCAGACTTCGCCCGCCACGTCCTTCTCGGTCCAGAAGCGCTCGCAGCCCACGCAGTACCAGCCCTCATACTCGGCGGCGTAGAGATCCCCCTGGGCGTGGAGTGCGCTGAGCCGCGCCTGAACGTAGGCCTTGTGGCTGGGCGCGGTGGTGCGGATGAACTTGTCGTGGCTGATGCCGAGCTTAGACCAGAGGTCCACGAAACGCCGGAAAGCCTCGTCGCAGTGCGCCTGGGGATCGAGGCCGCGTTGTTGCGCCGCCTGCTGCACCTTCTGCCCGTGCTCGTCCGTGCCGGTGAGGAAGAAGACCTCCTCGCCCATGGCGCGGTGGTAGCGCGCCAGCACGTCCGCGAGCACCGTGGTGTAGGCGTGCCCGATATGCGGCTTGTCGTTGACGTAGTAGATGGGGGTGGTGATGTAGAACTTCACGAGAGCGGCGGCGATGATAAGGCCCAAGCTAGAGACGGAACCCCGCTAAATGGACACGGCACGCATCGGGGTAGACTTTTAGCGATGCCCTTCTACGAAGAACTCGAAGATCGCGGGCTCGTCGCCCAATCCACGCATCCGGAAGAATTGCGCCGGCGGCTCGCGGCGGGGCGCGTCACGCTCTACACCGGCTTTGACCCCACCGCCGACTCGCTGCACGTCGGGCACCTCATCCCCATCATGGGGCTGGCCCGCGCCCAGCGCGCCGGGCATCGGCCCATCGCGCTCATGGGCGGAGGAACCGCGCTCGTCGGCGATCCCAGCGGTCGCAGCGAAATGCGCCGCATGCTGACGCCCGAGACCATTGCCGCCAATATCCAGGGCTTCCGCCGCCAGCTCGGGGGCTTTCTCGATTTCTCGGAAGGTGCCGCCCTGCTGGTCAACAACGGCGATTGGCTGGGCAAGCTCAACTACCTCGAAATGCTGCGCGACATCGGATCGCATTTCTCGGTGAACCGCATGCTCACGGCCGAATGCTTCAAGGCGCGCCTGGAGCAGGGGCTGAGCTTCCTCGAATTCAACTACATGATCCTCCAGGCCTACGACTTCCTGGAACTCTACCGCGTCCACGGCTGTGCGTTGCAGCTCGGGGGTGACGACCAATGGTCCAACATGCTGGCCGGGACGGAGCTCATCCGCCGCGTGGCCGGCGCGGACGCCTTCGTGCTCACCTACCCCCTGCTCACCACCAGCGACGGCCGCAAGATGGGCAAGACCGAAAAAGGCGCGGTGTGGCTCGACGCCAATAAAACCAGCCCCTACGAATACTATCAGTATTGGCGCAACGTGCCGGACGACCGCGTGCGCGTTTGCCTCGCCTCCTTCACCTTCCTGCTGATGGACGAGGTGCGCCGCCTCACCGCGCAGGCGGGCGAGGAACTCAACGCCGCCAAGGAAGTGTTGGCTTACGAGGCCACCATGCTGCTGCACGGCGCGGCGGCGGCCACAGCCGCGCGCACGGCAGCCCGCGCCGCTTTTTCCGGCGCGGGCGCTGCCGCGACGCTGCCGGCGACGGAAATAGCGGCCGCGAGCTATCCCGAGGGCCTGAGCCTCATCGAGTTGCTGTGCCTCTCGGGCCTTGCTCCGAGCAACAGGGAAGCGCGCCGGCTGGTGGCCGGAGGGGGTATTTACATTAACGGCGAGCGCGTTGAAAATGGGGAGGCCGTCGTGTCCCCGGAAAAACTCAGGGCTGGCATCGAACTGCGCAAAGGCAAAAAGGTGCACCACCGGCTGATCGCGCGCTGAGCTTGGCGGCACCTCTTCCCAAGCGGGCTGGGGTGCGCGCCAGAAGGGGGAAAAGCCGCGGTGAGTCCGCGAAGCTCGCGGCGCGTACCCCGGCACGCCGTGTCAGGCGCTGAAGTCCAGCCGCAATTGCAGGGTTCCGGTGGCCGGGAACTTCACCGCCAAGGCGTGTTCGCGCGCTTCCCAGCGATTCATCCGCACCCCGTTCACGCGCACTTCTTGGGGGGCGGGCATGCCGTTCAGCAGCACTTCAACCTGGCCCTGGTAGCCGCGAATATCGAGCGTCAGACTTCTTTTGTCCAACTGGTAGCTCGTCTCTATCGGCGCGGCCATTGCGGTGATGGCGCAGGCCCCGGCGCCGGCCGGGTAGATATCCAGGGTCAGCGGGTCCAGGGGCTTCTCGTCTACAAATTGCTGCGCGGGCCCCATGGGGATGATCGCCCCTTCGCGGACTAAAAGGGGCAGCGTGTCCAGTGGCGCGTGGACGGTGATCCAACCGGGCCCGGTGTGGACCTGCCGGGTCCAGTAATCGTGCCAACGGCCCTGGGGCAGATAGACGCGCACGTCGTCCAGCTCCGCGAAGACCGGGGCCACCAGGAAAGCGTCGCCGAAGAGGTATTGCAGATCCAACGTGTGGGTGTTGGGGTCGTCCTGATAGTCGAGCAGCAGCGGGCGCAACAGCGGGCGCCCCGTGGCCGCGGCGCGGGCCGCGCAGGAATGGATGTAGGGCAGCAGGCGGTAGCGCAGCACCGCGTACTTGCGGAAGATGGCCTCGGCTTCCGGCCCGAAGACCCAGGGCTCCCGCGGCGTGGTGCCGTGGGCGCGGGCGTGGCTGCAAAAAAGTCCGAATTGAGCCCAGCGTGCGTAGAGGGCCGGGTTGCTCTCCTGGATGAAGCCCCCGATGTCGTGACTCCAGTAGGCGAAACCGGAAAGCATGAGGTTGAGCCCGCCGCGCAGGCTGGAGGCCATGTGGCCGAAGCTGGTGCGGCTGTCGCCGCCCCAGTGGACGGGGTAGCGGTGGCTGCCAGCCGTGGCCGAGCGGCTCCACACCAGCCCCTGGCCGGGACTGTGGGCCTCCATGGCCTCGAAGACGGCTTTATTGTAGAGCAATGGGTAGAGGTTGTGAACCTCAGCCCCGCTCGTACCGTCGTGATAGCGGCCCTCCTCCGGCGCCCATTCGCCGAAATCCGTCTTGAAAGCAGCGACTCCCATTTTGAGCAGACGGTGGTGCTGTTCCCGCCACCAGGCGACGGCCCCAGGATGGGTGAAGTCCACCAGCGCGGTGGGCGTGTTTTTTTCGGCCCAACCCGGCAGCAGCCAGGGCTGGCCAGCGGCGTCGCGCACGAAAAAACCCCGCGCCGCACCCTCGGCGTAGAGGCCACTGCCTTGCGGGACGTAGGGATTTTCCCACAAGCAGACGCGGAAGCCCTGGGCGCGCAGTGCCGCCAGCATCCCCGCCGGGTCGGGAAAGGCCGCTGTGTCCCAAGTTAGATGGCACCAGGTTTTCGGGCCGCCCATCCATTGGGGATCGAGGTGGATGACGTCACAGGGGATGCCGCGCGCGCGGTAGCCGCGCGCCACGTCTTCGACTTCTTTGCGGTCCTTGTAGCCGAAGCGCGAACTCCAGAAGCCGAAGGACCAGCGCGGCGGAGTGGGCGGCGCGCCGGTGAGCCGCCAATAACGGCGCAAGACCTCCGTGAGCCTTGGCCCGTGGATGAGGAAATAATCCAGCTCGCCGGCCTCCAGGGCGAAGCCCGCGCTCAAGGGCGAAGTGGCGCCGATATCGAATTCGATGCGCGCGCTGCTGTTGACGAACAGCCCGTAGCCCCGGCTGCTCAGGCCGAAGGGCACCGGCTTGTAGGCCTGGTGGCTGGACACACCGAGCGGGTCCGTGGTCCAGCTCTCGAAGCGGCGCCCGCGCTGATCCAAAGGCACGAAGCGCTCGCCAAAGCCGTAGAGGCGCT
>JAHFOS010000029.1 GCA_023261545.1 bacterium | reverse complement strand
CTCAGGCGTTGACGAAAACGGCGGTGTCGCTGATGCAAAACTTGAATACGGAGGACGCCAAGCTGGGGGCTTATTTGTGCTGGCTGGCCAAGCGCATCGATCCGCGCAACGACGATGCCATTTTCAACTTGGAACTGTACCTGGAGAAGAACAAACTGGATTGGGACTGGGCGCCGGCGGTGGACGAAGGCCAGGAGACGGCTCGCCCTCCGGCGCAGACGGGTGGGCCGACGCCTGACTCCGCCGCGAAGCCCGAGGTGACGAGCGAAACCTCCAAGAACAAGAAGTTCATGAAACGGCTCAGCACCATCAAGGGACTGGTGGTGCAGCAGTTGCCCAATGGCGAACACATGGGAAGCGTGCTGGATATCATCATCGTCGCCAAGCCGTTGCCGTCGAACTCCCACAGCGGCACCCTCGGCATTCAGAATCGCGTGGGGGATGAGATGCAAATCTCCTTCGACGAGGCGCGACGCTTCGTTGATGTCCGCTACCCATTTTGGGAGGCCAGCGAGACGCGCGTCAGTTTCGGCGACAAATACACTCCCAAGGATGGGGGCTCCGCCGGGGCGGCCTTTGCTATCCTGATGCTGTCGCTCTTCGACAATTTCGATATCGATCAGACGGTCGCCATCACGGGCGACGTCACGGTGGATGGGAAGATCCGCAAGGTGGGCGGCATCGCCGCGAAAATTCGCGGCGCCATGATGGACGGCTGCAAGTACGTCTTGATACCCAAGGAGAATGAGGAACAGGTGCAGGACATGATGCTGCTGTATCCCTTGGAAACGCTGTGGCGGGTGCAGATCCTGTCGGTGAATAACGTGGACGAGGCCATTGGGCTGCTCAAGCCGAAGCAGGAGGGCGAGACGAGCGCGGCTTTCGACAAGTTCGCCTTGTTTCGTGGGGAGAATGAGAAGAGCGGATTCTACAAAAAGAAGGAGGCGCGGGAAACGCTGGAGGAGATCGCGAAGTCGTGCCCCCAGCACGTATCCGCGAAATATCTGCTGGAGCTGGCCGCGGGCAACATGCCCAAGACCTTGTCGCGCAGCGCGTCGTTGGCGCGCCTGTTCAACACCATCGGCCCCTGCCGGCAGTCCATTTTCTACAACCAGCTCGTGCCCATGAACCAGGACCAGTACAAAGGGATGTCCGGGCGGTTGAGCAGCATGCGCGGTCTGGTGCATCCCGACATCAAATCGCTGTACGAATCGTGCTCGTCTTTCTTGTCCTCCGCTCAGAAGCTGCAGCGCGCTCGCGATGCGTACAACGCCGGGTCCACCAAGCAAAACCAGATCAACCTGACGGGGGCCGAGGGGGACTTCACGAAGTGCAGGAACACGCTGGTGGGCCGGCTGAACGAAATGGAGGCCAACAGCAACCTGATGGAAAAAGTGATACGCGAGGGCATCTAAGCGCCTGTTTAAAAAGTATGAATTTACTCACCACAGAGACACAGAGGACACTGAGAATATTCAGGGGCTAACTAGAGATTTCAAGCATTTCGCCATATTATCTCTGTGCGCTCTGTGCGCTCTGTGCGCTCTGTGCGCTCTGTGCGCTCTGTGGTAAAATATTATTTATAAAATACTAAAATGCGATGTGAAAGACACTTTTCAAACAAACTCTAAGGGCTTGTTTGAAAAGCCCATTCTGGCTTCGGCTGGGCATCGTCTGCGGCATGCCGCGTTGCGCTGCATCGGCGATATCCTCCGCGCTAGCGCCGGCTTTGCGCGCCTTGCCCGCCTTGACTCTGTTCAGCCTCGGGCCGACGAAGCGGCTTATGAGACGGGCTCTTACAGCTTAAAGCCATGAGGCGCCCCTTCTCATGAACGCGAACCCATGGCCGGCGGAAGAGGCCTGGAGCTGGTACGAGCGCCAGCCCTGGCTGTGCGGCTTCAACTACGTCCCGTCCCATGCGATCAACTACACGGAGATGTGGATGGACGATGGTTTTGATCCGGCCCTTATCGATCGCGAGCTGGCGCTGGCGCAGGACATCGGCTTCAATTGCGCGCGCGTGGTCCTGCCCTTCGTGGTCTGGGAAAGGGAGCCCCAAGCGTTCAAGTCACGGTTCGCGCGCTTCATGGAGATTTGTCATGCCCGCGGGATCCGGGTGATCCCCGCCCTGTTTGACGACTGCTGTTTCGGCACCCTAGCGGACCCGGTGTTCGGCCCCCAGCCGAGGATGATCCCGGGCTGGTATGGCAACGGCTGGTCGCCCTCCCCCGGGCACGCCATCGTGCGCGATCCCAAGGCATGGCCGCGCCTCGAACCGTATGTGAAGGACCTGATCGGCGCTTTCCGGGACGATCCGCGCCTCCTGCTCTGGGACTTGTACAACGAGCCCACCAACGGCGTCTGCATCGGCAAGCTCAGCTTCCCCGTGGGCGAGGTCACGCTCCCGCTCGTCGAAAATGTCTTTCGCTGGGCCAGAGGAATCGATCCCGCGCAGCCGCTGACATTGGGTGTGTGGAACAACAACCCCAAGCTCGACGACATGGCCTTCCGCCTGAGCGACGTGAACAGCTTTCACAGCTACGATGCTCCGGAGGGGTTGAAAAAACGCATCCAGCAGCTCAACGAGCGCGGCCGTCCCGTGATCTGCACCGAATGGATGTGCCGCGGAAATGGCTCCACCGTCGCCGCCTGCCTGCCGGTCTTCCGCGCGGAACGCATCGGCGCGATGCACTGGGGGTTGGTGAACGGCAGGACCCAGACCCACCTGAACTGGGGTCATCTTCCCGGCGATCCGGATCCGGCGGTCTGGCAGCACGACCTTTTTCGTCCGGATTTCACGGCCTACGATCCCGGAGAGATCGCTTTGTTCAAGCTGACCATCGCTCTGGCGGCGGATGAAAGGAAATAGCTTGCGTCGCCGAGAAAAATTCGGGTGATTCCCCCGCGCTGCCTGGGCGCGGGGCCAGCGGCACCGGAGGCGGGTTTGCAACCTGCCGGAATGGCCGAATCAGGGCGCTGTGGAGAATAGCCCGCGGCGCCGGTTTATTGCATGAGGTCAGCTCCTATCCTTGCGGCCTGCTTCTGGGCACTGTCCTGGAGCACCGCTGTCCAGGCGCGGGAAGATCCTTCAACGGTGGAAGCGCCGACCCGTCAGGAGCTTGACCAGGTCCGCGAGTGGATTCAGCGGCATCCCGACAGTGTGGCGACGCGGACAGAGCGGCGGGAAAGGATAGCCGTCATTGACAGGGCTTGCGACGCGTTGCCCCAGGAAACTTTCAAGGAGTACTGCAAGGCGTGGGAAGACAGCCCCTCCCGCGCCAATGAGCTGGAGCGCGACGGGGTTCTGTACTACCTGCATCAGGCCAGGAACGCCGCGATAGAGGACATCCGGCGCACCCAGTTGAAGAAAGGCGTGGCCATCTGGCACCTCTACAACATGGGCTATGTGTTCAAGACCCCGGAGTCCTGTTTCGGAATTGACATTTATCTGCGGGACGCCAAGGACCTGGCCCCGGACCTCGATTTCCTGCTGGTCACTCACGAGCACCGCGACCACAAGAGCGACGATTTGATAGCCGCCATGATCGCGGCGAAGAAACCGGTGTTGGCCCGCTTCGCCTGCGGAGGCCCCGTGATCAAGGAGCCCTGTGAATTCAAGTTCGGCGCGATCCGCGTCAAGGTGGACCTAGGAGATCACCGCCAGAAGGAACCGGCCCGACGGAACGACATGCTCATGTTTCAGGTGGACTGCGGCGCTTCGGGAAACGACCGCGTCATCTACCATAGCGGGGACGGCAGCAACTTCTTGAAGATGACGCCGGACAAGCCCGTGGATGTGTTCATCGTGCACGTGAACATGGATATGCGGCCTGACGATGCCATCAGCCACCTCAAGCCCAAAACCACCCTGGTCTCTCACGTCCAGGAACTTGGGCACGCGCTGAAACCGCCGAAAGCCAGGCGGTGGTCCTATGCTTTCGCCTTCAAGGCCATTCGCAACACGACCCGGTACGAGGCTCTGGTGCTGACCTGGGGGGAAAGATGGCTGGTCCCGGGCACCGAGCTTGTGCGCGCGCCCGCGCACCCGAAGGGGGAGGTCGGGCCACCCTCAACCATTGATCCATCAGAAGATCGGCCATAAATCTGGCTGTTTCCGGGCCCATCCCGATAATGCGTACCTCTGGTGGTGTCTCCTCCCAGTTTTTTCCTGGTGCTCCGTGCCCTCAACTCGGATTTATCCACAGATTGCACCGATGGGCGCTGATTAAAGAGGCCAGTCACGATTGGTTGTTTTCTGTGTTAATCTGTGTTCTCTGTGGAAAAATCCCCCCGGTATTACATTTGACTTCCGTCTTGCCAGATTGTGGCCTCGCGTGAAAACTTTTGAAAAGTACGCACTATTCGAATAAGCCTGTTTTCGGGTCTTAAAAGCGACTCTGGAGGGGGTTCCCAGGTCGAAACTCCTGGCGTGGCTATTCCTGAAGCGGCTCCTCGCTGTTGAGTTCCTCCAGCGTGAGGCTTTCCAGAGTGGCCAGGGCGCGGCGAAAGAGCCCGGCGAAAATGGCCTCGTGCGCGCCGGTGTTCTGGTTGGCCTCTGCCGCGAAGGCCTCCAGCAGCAGTTCGAGGCCCGGGGAGTTGGCCAGCAGGCGGCGGGTGCCATCCGGCTGCTGCGCGAGTCGCGCCCGCCCGCGATCTTCGAGGACGGTCTGCACGGCTTCGGAACGCCCGCAGAGTTCGAACTCCTCGGGGTCCAGTTCGAGGTGATATGGGGAGACCGTTGACATCCGTGGTTCAAAACCAAAAATCACCGCGATTATGTCCCATCATCCCTGGCTGGAAGTAGCGCGCGCCGCGGCGCAGAGCCGCGAGGCTTTCGAGCGCCATTTCCAGGAATTGCCGGGAAGCATCCGGCATTTGTTGAAGCACCTTGACCCGCGCAGCCACAGCCAGCGGCCCGTGGAAAAAGAGCTGGCCGCCATGGAACTTGTGGAGCGGGAGGCCCTGCGCGCGCTGCTCAAGTTCCACCAGGCCTTCCCGCTCAACCACAAATTCGAGCGTCAGCGCCATGAGAGCAAATACCGCGGCAAAGCCGGGAACCTCAACCACCTGGTCCCGCGCGAGGAACTCAAAGGCTTCGACAAACGCAACCCACTGTTCTAGAATCACTTATCTTCGGGCCGGTTTCGTTCCCGGCCGCTGCAATCTCCCGTCGGCGCCGATAATACCAGCATGACCACCGTGGAACCCATTGACCCGCACGCGGACATGCTGGGCTTTTGGGCCTTTCGCAGCATGCTCAAGCACGCGCGTTCCCCCAGGGGCGGAGGGGCGCCGGCGTCACCCGCTGAGTCCGCGTCCCAGCCGTCCGCCGCGGAAGATGAGGCGGCACCGCTGGAGAGCCGCGGCGACGAAGCGCGCAGCTTTACGGACGCCGATATTGACGTGCTGCTGAAAAAAGCGGGCATCGAAGTCACCCCGAACCACCGCCAGGTCGCGCGTTTCTTGCTTTCACACCGCTTAGAACTCTCCCGCGAGCTTTTCGATCTCGCGCAGGAGCTTTTTCCCAAGGGCGTTCCCGCGGGTTTGCAGGCCGAGGCTTTCATCGCGGCCTTGAGCAAGCTGCCCGTCGCGGAGGCGGGTCAGGGCACCACCATCCTGATGTCGGCGCTCACGGCCCAGCCACACACCTTGATGGGATTGCTGCACGAAATCCGCGGTGCTTGGACGGACCTGCTGGCCGAGACCTACAACCGCGACGGCTTCCCCGCGGCGCTCGAACCGCTGCGCGCGGCCATCGAGGCGGCGGTGCGCGAGGTGGCCGAACTCATCGGCGCCGGCCTTCCGGACCAGCTCCGCGGGTTGGTGGAGCGCCGCGAATGGTTCCTGCGGCTCTACGGTCAGTGGCGTTTCGCCGGCAACCTGGAGACGCTGGCGGGTTCTATGCAGGGGCCGCCGGACGAATTATTCCAGAAGCTGCTCTCCAGGATCCGCTCGCTGGCGCGCGCGGGGGCCGACATGCTGCTGGCCGACGCCATCCTCTCGCGCGAGGACGTGCACCACCACCTGCGCGAGCACGGCGCCTGCCATTCCCTGGGCGTGGAAATCGCGGGAATGAGCCTGCCCTGCCGCATCTGGGTCCACGACCGCGATCATCCCGCCGCCCGGATCATGGAGGGAGGCCGGCTGGTGATCTACTTCCGCTTCAGCACCCGCGAAATAGGGTTGCTGGAAGGGCGTGCCAGCGTGGAGGGCGAAAGGGTGGAGCTCACCTTCATGAGCGCCCATGCCTCCGTGCGCGGGCTGCTGGAGCAGGAGCGCGCGCGGCTCGAGGAGCGCTTCGCGGCGCTGGGCTACGTGCTGGGCCAGCGCGTCGAGGCCGCCGCTCCGCCGCGGGATGAGCTCGCCGAAGGCGAACTTCCGGCGCGCCACGAGCCGGTCACGCACCTCGACGCCAAAGCATGAACCGCGAGAAACCCAAGACCAGGATGGCCGCCGCCATCGAGGCCCGGGCCGACAGCGCGAAACCGCCGCGCGTGGTGGCGGCCGGAAGGGGGCTGCTCGCCGAGCGCATCCTCGACATCGCGCGCGCTCAGGGCATCCCCGTCGTCGCGGACGATGAGCTGGCGCGCGAGCTCAACCTGCTCGAAGTGGGCAGCGTGCTTCCCGAGGAGCTTTTTCCCGCCGTGGCGGAAATCATCGCCCACGTTTACCATATTGCGGATTTGCACCGCGGCTATGCTATCCATCCCCAGGCGCCCGGCCGCGGGGCGGGGCGGGTTTAGAAGTCCGGACGTCCGGGTCGCGATAAATCCGGATCATGCGTGCTTTTCAAGATTTTTCACACGGGCACGCGATCCAGCACGGTAGGAACCTAATCGTGCTACCGGGGGGGATTATCCACAGAGAACACCGATTAACACAGATAACAATCAGTAAGGACCGGCCTCTTTAATCAGTGCCCATCGGTGTAATCTGTGGATAAATCCGAGTTTAGGACTCGGAGCACCAGGAAAAAACCGGGGAAAAACACTACCAGAGGTGCGCATTCTTCGGATGAGCCATAATTCCTTTAGCCCTCCTCGTTTAGCATGACCCAGCTCCGGAAGAATCTGCGCGCCATTTTCATGGACGGGGTCTATTACGCCGTCATGGTGGGGCTGGGGGAAAGCTACCTCGCCACCTTTGTCCTGGCTTTGGGCCTGGAAGAAGTGACCACGGGCCTGCTCTCCACGGTGCCCATTTTCGTGGGGTCGAGCGCGCAGCTTTTCACGCCCTGGCTTTCAGGGCATTTCTCTTCACCACGCCGCTGGGTCTTGACCTGCGGAACCCTCCAGGCCTTGTGCTTCCTGCCGCTGATCTCCGCGGCCATTTTCGGCTGGGGTCCGCGCGCGTTCCTCCTGGTGGTCTTCTCCTGCTATTGGGCCTTCGGCATGGCCGGGGGGCCGGTTTGGAGCACGTGGGTGGAGGCCCTGGTGCCGCGGCGCCTGCGCGCCCGTTACTTTGCGCGTCGTTCGCTGTGGATGTACGTCGGGGTTTTCGGTGGCTTTGCCGGGGCGGGACTTCTGCTCCAAGGGGCCAAGACTTTGCACCAGGAGCTTTGGGGATTCGCCATCCTGTTTGCAGCCGGCACGGCCGCACGGTTCGGGTCGCTCATCAACCTCTCGCGGCAGAGCAATGCGCCGCCGCCCCCGCCTCCGCCCGGCGCGATCTTCGAGCGCGTGCAGCGCATGTTCCGGGGCCGCCAGGGGTTGTTTATCTTCTACATGCTCGGCACGCAATTCGCCGTCCAGGTGAGCGGTCCCTATTTCACGCCTTACATGTTCCGTGAGCTCAAGATCACCTATTACGAATTCGTCCCGCTGCTCGCCGGCCCGATCCTCGCCCGCGTCGCCGTGGTGATGTGGCAGGGGGATCTCGCCAAGCGGTTGGGAGCCTCGCGCCTGCTGTGGTGGGGCGGCCTGGGCATCGTGCCCGTCTCGGCCCTGTGGGCGGTCTCCACTTCTTACACCTATTTACTCGTCTCCCAAATCGTCGCCGGCGTCGCCTGGTCGGCCTACGAACTCGGCGCCTTCCTGCTGATTTTCGAGGCCGTGCCCGCGCGCGATCGCACCTGGATGCTCGCCATCTTCAATTTCCTGAACGCGCTCATGATCGCGGCCGGCGCCGCCCTGGGCGGGACTATCCTGGATGCGCTGGGCAAGGACATGAGCGCCTACTTCCGCCTTTTCATCATCTCCTCGGTGCTGCGCACCCTGCCGCTTTTCCTGCTCTATGAGCTCAGGAACTACTCGGTGCCCGCCACGGTGCCGGCGGCGCGCGGCGTGTCGGCGCGGCCCTCGGTGGGGCTCGGCTCCCCCTTCCTGGCCAACCTCATCGGCCGGCGCTATCGCGGGGAGCGGAAGAAGAAATAGGGGGTTGGAATCGCGCGGTAGCGCCCTGGCGCGCTGGACCCGCAACTTGGGCGCGGCGGACGATCCTCAGCCGGGAAGGCTGCAGGACCCCGGGCCGCGCGGATCCCCGCAAGTGCCGCAGGATCCCGGCGCGGGACTGGAGGCCGACCTGGCGCTACCGCTGCGCACCGCGAAAAGGGGCAACTGCCGGTCGAGGCGGCCGCCACAGCGCGGGCAGGACGGTTCTTCGCGACCGCGGACCAGCAGCTCGATGGTTTCGTCGCAGTTCGCGCAGTTGAAATCGAAAAGAGGCATGCGGTTTCTCCTAGTATTGTGACACGTAAATAACGCAACCAGGTCCGTTCGTGCTGAGCTTGTCGAAGCACGAACGGACCGACCTGACCGCCGTCCACCCCCTTCGACAATGCTCAGGACAGGCTTCGACAGGCTCATCCCCCAAAACTGGGGATAAAGGGCGAACGGCTTTTTGACCGGCTGAACGATGACGTTTCATTATTTGCGTGTCACAATACTAGGGCGGGGCCGGCCGCAGCGTTTTAAAAACCTTCGAGTTCGCTGAAGACCTTGCGGCGCGTATCAATGTGAGATCGGTTTTTGCGCACTTTTTCCACGAATTGATGCTGCAGCTCCCGTTCCTTGAGCGCCCGGTCCAGGGATTCCTTTTCCTCCTTGGCGCCGATGAGTTTATGGAGCGGACCCAGGCTTTTCAGGTTCATGGTGGCGACCCTGACCTGGTTCTCGCACTTCTGGAGGGCTTCCTCCTCCTCGCGCAGGATGCCATCGGCGATGCGCTTCAGCCGGTCGAATTTGTCTTGATCCATGGCGGCGCCTGGGACTAGGATTGTAATCGTCAATGCCAAGGTTTAAGAGCGGCCCCACTCGCGTTTCTCTCCAGCCTACGGTCTACAGCCTTCAGCCTGAAGCAGCGCCAGGATTTAAGGGCGGCTCCACGCGCGTTTCATCCCCCCCCCAGGGTCCAGAAGGGTCAGATGGGCCGGACGACGGCGGGAACGGCCCGGCGGTTTGGCGGCGTGGCCGGCGTCCTACAATGGCCCCCCCATGACGAAGCGCCTCCTCATCGCCGACACCACGCTGCGCGACGGCGCGCAGACGGTGGGGGCGCATTTTTCTCCCGATGCCAAACTCAAGGTGGCCGAGCAGCTCGTGCGCCTGGGCGTGGACTGCATTGAAATCGGCACGCCGGTGGCCGCCCCCGGCGAGCTCGAAACCGCCGCCCGCGCGGGGGAGCTGCTCAAGGACGCGCCGGTTTTGCTGGCCGCCTTCGCGCGCGCGCGCGAGGGCGACATTGACCTAGCCTTCGAGGGGGTGGGCCGGCACCCGCACTCCATGCTGAACCTGCTCACCAGCGTCTCCGACATCCACATCGAGTCCAAGTTCAAAAGCGACCGCGGGCGCATGCTGGAGGTGTTCGCGAAAATGGTGCGCTACGGCGCCGGGCGGGGCTTCCACAAGCTGCTGGTGTATCTCGAAGACGGCACGCGCACCGATTTCTCCTACCTCGCGGAGCTGGTCAGCGCCTTCGTCGAGGCCGGGGCGGATATCGTGAGCATCCCCGACACGGTGGGCTACGTGAACAGCCCGCGCAAATACGCCGAGATCTTCGCGCGCCTGCTCGCCGAGGTGCCGGCGGCGCGGCGCGTACTCTTGAGCGCCCACACCCACAACGACAAGGGTCTGGCGGTGGCCAACGCCCTGGCCGCCATCGAGGCCGGGGCCGGCATGGTGGAGTGCACCGTGAACGGCCTGGGCGAGCGCGCCGGCAACGCCTCGCTGGGGGCGCTGTTGCTGTGCCTGCACGGCTCCCCGGGCGGCGCGTTTTCCGCGAGCGACTACGGCGTGGAGACCGGCGTGTGCCTCAAGGAATACGCGCGCACCGCCGTGCTGGTGGGCGAGCTCAGTGGGCTGGGCGTCAACTACAATGAGCCGCTGGTGGGTTCGGCGGTGGTAACCACCACCGCGGGCATCCACCAGGACGGCATGCTCAAGGACCGCCGCACCTACCTGTGCTACGACCCCGAATCCTTCGGCGTCGAGGCCGGCCACCGGCTCATCACCTTCAATGTGCAATCGGGCTTGAAGGGCATCACCAAGGTGCTCGCCGACCTCGGCATCGGCGTTGAAAAGGCGGTGGCCGAGCGCATCTACGAGCAGGTCATCCTGCTGGCCCAGCAGAAGACGCCGAGCACCGAGGACATTCGCGCCATCGCCATGGACGTCATCGAGGACGGCGAGCACATCATTGAGCTCAGCATCTGCAAGGCCGAAAGCGGCGTGCTGCCGAGCTCGGCGGAGGTGGTGTTGCGGCGCAGGGACACGGGCGAGACGCTGCGCGGCATCGGCTACGGCGACGGCCCCTTTTCCGCCTTCATGGACGTCACCTGCGCCCTGCTGGGGCTGGACGCCCAGATCCTCGACTACCACGACGTCGTCGTGGGCCAGGGCCGTGACTCGCAGATGCAGGCCTTCGTGCGCTGCGCCATCGCCGGCGTGACCTACCAGGGCCGCGGCGTGAGCACGGACATCGTCCAGGCGGGCTGCCGCGCCTTCATGAAGTGCGTGAACCGGCATTTGCAGCAGAAGATCGGTCCTACGCACGCGCCTATTTCAGGACCGCCTGCGGCCAAGCTCCCCCTCAGTCCGGCCCGTTGAGAGGCCGGCGGGCCAGCTAGAATAGGTGGAATAGTTCGGCTCCAAGAACGTGTCCTTGTTTTTCGCCACCGGCATTCAGGTCCGTTCGTGCTGAGCTTGTCGAAGCATGAACGGGCCGCGGTCTCACCGCCGTCCACCCTTCGACAGGCTCAGGGCGAACGGCGGATGGTTCGACAAGGTGGAATAGTTCGGCTCCAAGAACGTGTCCTTGTTTTTCGCCACCGGCATTCAGGTCCGTTCGTGCTGAGCTTGTCGAAGCATGAACGGGCCGCGGTCTCACCGCCGTCCACCCCCTTCGACGCTGCTCAGGACGGGCTTCGACGGGCTCATCCCCCGAAGCGGGGGATAAAGGGCGAACGGCGGATGGTTCGACAAGGCAGAACCGTTAAAAACAGGCTTTTAGTGCCAGTTTTTTCATGAAGATCACCCTGGCCCGCGTCATGGGTTCCTGTTTCGGGGTCGAAGACGCCGTGAAGATGGCCATGGACTACGAAAACGCCGGCGACCTCACCATCCTGGGCGACCTGGTGCACAACCCCCAGACGGTGGCGCACCTGCGCGAGCGCGGCATCCGGCTGCTGCACGGCATTGACGACATCCAGCATATCGAGACGCGCAACGTCATGATCACCGCCCACGGGGCCGCCGACCGCATCAAGGCCGAGGTGGCGCGCCGCGGCTTCAACCTGCTGGACGCCACCTGCCCGCTGGTGCAGCACGTCCATCGCACCATCAAGAAGATGCGCGCCGCGGGTTATTTCCCGGTGGTCATCGGCGAGGAGCACCACGTCGAAGTGCGCGGCATCGTCGGCGACCTGGAGGAATACCTGGTCATAGACGCGGCGCAGCAAATCGAGCGCATCCCGCCCGAGAAGCGCCGGCGCTTAGGGATCGTGTCGCAGACCACGCAGAACGCCCAGAACGTGGAGCGCCTGGTGGAGCAGATCCGCCGCATGCCCGGCGTCGAGGAGGTGAAGTTCATGAACACGGTGTGCAAGCCCACGCGCGAGCGCCAGGAGGCGGTGGAGGAGCTCTCCGACCAGGTGGACGTGATGATCGTCGTGGGCGGCAAGAACAGCAGCAACACGCGCAAGCTCAAGATGCTGTGCGAGAAAAAAGGCGTGGACGCCTATCACGTGGAGTCGGCCTCCGAACTCAAGCCCGAGTGGTTCACGGGCAAGTGCCACGCGGGCATCACCGCTGGCACCTCCACCCCGACCTACGTCATCGCCGATGTCCACGAGGCCATCGTGGGACTATGCCGGTGAGCGCCACCTGAGGCGCGGCTGGCGCGGCCACCTCCCCAGCCGCAGATGGACGGCGCGACGGCACTGAGCGATGCAACCCCGGCGACGGGCGCGCCCACGGCGCAGGCTGGCGAGCGCGCCACGCCCTTCCTCGCGCAGTTCCTCGAGGTCAAGCGCCAGCACCCCGACAAGCTGGTGTTGTTCCGCATGGGCGATTTCTACGAGACCTTCCACGGCGACGCCGAAACGGCCTCCAAGGTGCTGGGCATCACGCTCACCTCGCGCGATGGCCGCGAGGCGCAGCGCACCCCCATGGCTGGCATCCCTTACCACGCGCTGGAGGAATACCTGCCGCGGCTCATCCGCGCGGGCCTGCGGGTCGCGGTCTGCGAGCAGGTGGAGGATCCGCGCAAGGCCAAGGGTTTGGTGCGCCGCGAGGTGGTGCGCGTGGTCACCAGCGGCACGCTCACCGAGGACAGCCTGCTCACGGCCGGGCGCAGCAACTATCTTTTTTGCCTTTGCAACGAGGGCGCGCTGCTTTCCTGCGCCTGGATTGATTTCTCCACCGGCGAGCTCTTCGTGCGCCACGTGCCGCGCGCGCGCCTCATGGATTTCCTGGGCGCGATCCGCCCCGACGAGCTGCTGCTGCCGCGCAGCCTGAGCTTGGACCCCCTGGCCGCTGAAATCCGCGCGGCGCTGGAGCTCAAGCCCGCCGCCCTCGACGACTGGTGGTTCACCGAGCAGTTCGGCCGCGAGCAGGTGCAGAAGATTTACGGCCTGCACAACGCCGAGGGCCTGGGCTTCGGCGCTGGCGCGGGGGCCGGCGCCCCGCTGCTGAAGCCCCTGGGCGCGCTCTTGAAGTACCTCGAAGACACGCAGTGCGGCGCGCGCCTGCACCTCAGGCGCGTGCGCACCCTGGCGGACGAGGAGACGCTGATCCTCGACCGCCAGACGCTGCGCAACCTGGAAATATTCCAGAACCTCCAGGATGGCGGGGAGGGGGGCACGCTCTACGCCTGCCTCAATGAGACCGCCACCCCCATGGGAGCGCGCCGGCTCGCCCAGTGGCTGGCGCAACCGCTGCTGGAGGGCCGGCGCCTGGAGCGCCGTCACGAGGCGGTGCAGGCCTTCCTAGACCTCGCGGGCCGCGAGCGCTTCATCGCTACCCTCAGCCGGTTGCGCGACATCGAGCGGCCGCTGGGGCGCGTGCGCTGCGGGCGCTACAGCGCGCGCGACCTCAAAAGCCTGGGGTCGAGCCTGGAACTTATCCCAGAACTCAACGCGATTCTCGCGGAAAGCCCGTCGCTTGCCCCGGCGCGGGTTCCCGAGTTTCCCGAGCTCGCGCGCCAGATCCAGGCGACGTTGCTCGATGAATTGCCGCTCACGCTGCGCGAGGGCGGCATGGTCCGCCCCGGAGTCCACGGCGAGCTGGACGGGCTCAAATCCATCGCCGGTGACGGCCACGATTACCTCCAGAGCCTGGAGGAAAGGCTCAAGGGGGAACTCGGGCTTCCCGGCCTCAAGGTGCGCCAGAACCGGGTTTTCGGCTTCTACATCGAGGTGCCCAAGGCCCAGAGCGTGCGCGTGCCGGCGAATTTCGTGCGCCGCCAGACCCTCACCAATGCCGAGCGCTACATCATCCCCGAGCTCAAGGAGCACGAGGACCGCATCTACGGCGCCGAAGAGCGCATCGCCGCCATTGAAATGGAAATCGCCGAGGCGCTGCGCGCGCTGGTGCTGGAGCGCGGCGAGGAGCTCATGGAGGCCGCTGGCCGGCTGGCGGACCTCGACGTGCTGAGCACCTTCGCGGACTCGGCCGCGCGGCACCGCTACACGCGGCCTGAAATCACCCCTGAGCCGTGCAGCGAATTCGAGGCCGGGCGCCACCCGGTGGTGGAGCGCGGGCTGCCCGCCGGCGCTTTCTACCCCAACGACTTGCGGCTCAGCGCCGACGGCACGCGGCTCGTGCTGCTCACCGGGCCCAACATGGCCGGCAAGTCCACGTTCATCCGCCAGGTGGGGATCATCCAGATCATGGCGCAAATCGGCAGCTTCGTCCCAGCCGCCCGGGCGCGCCTGAGCCTCAAGGATCGCGTCTTCACGCGCGTGGGTGCCGGCGACGACTTGCGCTCGGGCCGCAGCACCTTCATGGTGGAGATGAACGAGACGGCCAACATCCTGCACAACGCCACGCCGCGCTCGCTGGTCATCCTGGACGAGGTGGGGCGCGGCACCAGCACGCTGGACGGGGTGAGCCTGGCCTGGGCCATCACTGAGGAGCTGGCCGCCGCGGCGCCCCTCGCCCTGTTCGCCACCCACTACCACGAACTGACCGAGCTCGCGGGAAGGCTCCCAGGCGTGGCCAACCTGCAAGTGGCCGTGGAGGAGGACGAAGGGCGCATCATCTTCTTGCACCGCATCGAGCCCGGCTTCGCCGACAAAAGCTACGGCATCCATGTGGCCAAGCTCGCGGGACTCCCCGAGCGCGTCATCCGCCGCGCCGCGGATCTGCTGCGGCACTTCGAGTCCGGCCGCGAGGGCGTGGCCGCTCCGCCCCCGGCAACCCGCGTGGAGGAACCGCTCGTGCTCTTCCGCATGGACGATGCCGCGCCGCTGCGCGCCTTGAGGGAACGCCTGGAGAAAACCGACGCCGACGCCATCACGCCGCTTCAGGCCTTGCTGCTGCTGCGCGAGCTCAAGGAGTCGCTGAAGCCATGAGCGGGCCAGCCTCGACAAATTCGGTCCGAGGAATAGAGTCCCGCCGCGTGAGGAATTCCTGAACCCATGAGCGACGAGGGCAAGCCCAACTACGAAGTTCGCGATTTGGAGCTCAAGGTGCGCGGCCTCAAAGCCGAGAACGAGGACCTGCGCCGCAACCAGGGGTTGTGGCTGCGTTTTTGCGCCGTCCTGAGCGTGCTCTCCTGCTTTGCGGCGCTGGTGGTCATCATCGTCGCCGAATTTGGCGATTCCGCCGCGGTCCCGCCGTCGCCCATCAGCGAAGGGCCTGGCGTACCGACCGCGCAAGGGCCGCAGCCCGCGCCACCCCGTTCCTCCGCGCCCGTCACGCCGGAAGTTCCCGAGTTGGAATCCAGCCCCGGGGTGCCGCGTCCCGCACCCAAGGTCGTGCCGGTGCCGGCGCGCCCTTCCGCCAAGCACACCCCTCCACGCCCCGAGCCCGAGGCGGCGGAAGCGCCCGAAGCGCCGCCCGCCGAAGAGACTCCGGGTTTCGCGCTCCCGGGGTCCACCGCACCTCAGGGCCGGGTGGAGATCTACACCGTGAAGTCGCGCGATTCGCTCTGGGTCATCTCGAAGAAGTTCTACAAGGACTACGATCACGTGGATCGCATCCGCCAGGAGAACAACCTCGACCCGGAAGAAATCATCGTCCCCGGCATGAAACTCAGGATACCCCTGCCATGAAGCGCCTAGTTCAGCCGGTCTAAAATGCGAAGACTTAATTTGAATCTGGAACTCAGGAAAAGATACGAGGAATCTGGCCCCACCCAAATCCTGGGTGATGCCTGCGCTCAGGTTTTTAATCCCAATTTCCTGAGTTCCTGAATTCCAGATTACAAAACATTAAAATACAAGTGAGCGGTCACCCATGAAGCACACGGCTTTTCCCTACAGGATTTTCCCCTTGCTTCTTGTATTGATTTTGTTTTCCGCGTCCGCCCAGGCCGCCCCGCGCGCGGACTTCTTCGGCATCAAGCTGGGCGAGAGCCTCGACTCGGTGCAGCGCCGCTGCTGGTACAAGCGCCTGCCTTTCCGCCCCATCCGGGAGCAGGGTACGAGGCTCATGCTGGCCTATGAAATAACGGGCTCTCTGGAAGCCGATAAGGACATCGTGCTCACCCGGGTCTTCTACGCCGCCGGGAAGTTGATGCGCATCGAGGCCCATTTCGCCGACGCCAGCATCCCCGCCTTCCACCGCAAGGTGGCCGAGACCGCCGCAAGCTACGACTTCACGTTCAAGACCCTGGACGAAGCCGAAGTCCTGCGCTGGCTGGCGCGCGCCGAGCTTCCCGACCGCAACTTCTGCGCCGAAATCACCTACGTCCCCGAAAAAGGCGCCGCCGCGCTCGCCATCTACGAGCGCGCCGCACCGGCGGCGGCCTATCCGAGGTTGCAGGCGAGCTTGGCGTTCAGCCGGTAATTTCCGTCGGCTTCGGCAAGTTGCGCAGGCGCCTGTTGCTTCTTGAAGCCAAGAACAAGGAATGCATGTTTTCTGCTGTCCATGGCAATTATTTCCGCCATCTTCGTACAAATATTATCTCAAAAACCTGAATCATTGGTGGGCGTATGGCTGTCGGAGAATGGAACGGAAATGCTTGAATTTAAGGATGACGGAGCCCTGAGGTGGCATCAAACGTACACGAGCGAGGTCGTTGAAACAAACTTTATTTCTGATGAACACTTTAATTACAAAATAGAGCACAAGAGGCCAGACTTTCCTTTGAGCATCACGGATTTTTTCTATAATTTAATTTTCTCTGAAAACAGGTTGGATTTTATGAAATATTGCATGAAGTTCGTTGATGAAAAATATTATTTAATTATTTATACGAATCACCGTCTTGACAATCCAATCCGGATCAGTTTCTCCGGCAATACTTTGAAATTTTACGACAGCGACGATGGTGAGGATGGCCGCGTTTACTTCCGCTATCTTTCGAACTAGCCAGGTTCGCCAGCGAAGGTCAAAGCTTTCCGATGCGCTTGTCGTCGCCCCGCTGCAGCGCCTGCCGCCAGGCGCGCGGACTTTTGCCGTAGCGGCGCTTGAATTGCGTCGAGAAGTAGAGTGCGTCCGGGCAGCCCACCGCGGCGGCGATGGCCTTCACGGGTTGGGTCGTCTCGCGCAGGAGTTCGGCCGCCCAGGCCATCTTGCGGTCGAGATGCAGGCGCAGGGGCGAGCTGCCGAGGTGGCGCTGGAAGAGCCGGCCCAGGTGACCGGGGCTGAGTCCCGCCGCGCGCGCGAGCGAGTGTGTGTCC
The DNA here is from genome assembly GCA_023261545.1 of bacterium. Classification (GTDB taxonomy): domain Bacteria; phylum Planctomycetota; class JADGBV01; order JADGBV01; family JADGBV01; genus JAHFOS01. The sequence continues at coordinate 16,388 of JAHFOS010000029.1, read as the reverse complement.
AGGCTGCCCGCCAGGTGGCGCTCCATCCAGGCGAGCGCGCGTTGCAGGGGTTCGGGCAGGGCGGGAACATCGCTGGGGGCCAGTTCCGCGAGCAGGCGGTAGGCCAACTGGCTGGATTCGATCTCCAGGCCTTCGGGCCGGTTCCTGAATAGCGCAACGGCTTTTCTGAACAGGCCTTCGATCACGGCGGGTCGTCCGGGGCGCAGCGCGTCCAATTTGTTGAGGCCCATGTGGTCGAGCAGCGTTTCGAGCGCGGGCCCGGCCATGCTCGCGAAGCGCTTGAGCAGGAAGCCGGAAGGGCCGGTCCGGTAAGTGTGACTCGCGCCCTGGCGCAGGAGATAGACGCCTCCCGCCGTAATGACCTCCGGGTGGCCGTCCTGAAGAAGCTCACAGTCGCCTGCCACGATCAGCTCCACGGCGAAGATGGTGCTGTGTTCCCGCGCGAAGGAATGTCCGGCTTCCCAGCGCGCGTAGCCGGCGTTGTGCAGGCGCAAGGGCAGCCGCAGGCGGGGCGCCTCGATGCCGGGGAATCCGCGTTCAAACTCCATTGAGATCGTTTTTCAAATGTTTTTATACATATTTTGCCATTTATTCAAGAATAAAAGCCGATATATTAAATATAAGTTATTTTAAGAGGTCGCCCCCATGGCCAAGGTCGTTATCATCGGAGCGGGAAGCCTGGTCTTCTCCAGTCGCCTCACCGCCGACATCCTCACCTACGAGAACACCCGCGACGCGCACTTCGCGCTGGTGGATCTGGACAAGGAGCGCCTGGCCTATGCCGGCCGCATCGTGGAGCGCATCTTCAAGGAGGGCGGCTACGACAAGGCGAGCTACTCCATGACCACCGACCGCCGCGAGGCCCTGAAAGGCGCGGACTACGTGATCACCAGCATCCTGGTGGGCGGCTATGAGGCCATCCAGCGCGAAATTGACATCCCCAAGAAATACGGTGTGGACCAGTGCATCGGCGACACCCTGGGCCCCGGGGGCGTCATGCGCTGCCTGCGCACCCTGCCGCACCAGGCCGGCGTGGCCCGCGACATCATGGAAATCTGCCCCAAGGCCTGGCTGCTCAACTACACCAATCCCATGTCCATGCTGTGTTGGGGGATGGAGAAGGCCGCCCCCGGCATCAAGCTGGTGGGACTCTGCCACTCGGTGCAGGGGACCAGCGAGCAATGGGCCAAGCGTCTCGGCTACGACATCGGTGAGATCACCTTCGAGTGCGCCGGCATCAATCACCAGGCCTGGATCTATCGCTTCGAGCGCAAGGGCGTGGACCTGCTGCCGCGCATCCGCGAGCTGGCCGTGAAGCCCGACGTGTGGAAGGGCGACACCTCGCGCATGGAATACGTCAAACACTTCGGCTTTCCGGTGACCGAGTCGAGCGGCCATAACTCCGAGTACACCTGCTGGTTCCGCAAGCGTTCCGAACTCATCGAGAACTACTGCCCGGGCGGAAGCTGGAACGGCGGCTCGGGGTTCATCAAGGAGCTCTACGACCGTCCCGATTGGCGGCAGACCATGGAGAAGATGGCGAGTTGGGAAAAGCCGGTGAACCTGAAGCGCAGCCTGGAGTACGGCTCGCAGATCATCAACGCCATCGAGGGCGGCGACAGCGTGCTGATCCATGGCAACGTGATGAACCGCGGGCTCATCGACAACCTGCCTGAAGGTTGCAACGTCGAGGTGCCCTGCCACGTGGATCGCACGGGCGTGCGACCCCTCAAGGTCGGACGGCTGCCGGCGCATCTCGCGGCCATCAACCGCACGCAGATCAACGTCCAGGAACTGGTCGTCGAGGCGACCCTGCGCCGCGACCCCGAGGCGGCCTTCCAGGCCATCGCCCTGGACCCGCTCACCGCGGCCTGCTGCTCCCTGGATGAAATCCGCGCCATGACCCTCGAACTCTTCGAGGCGCACCAACCCTGGCTGCCGCAGTTCGAGGGCCGCAAGCCGGCGGCCAAACCCGTGCTGGCGGGCGTCAAAATAGCCGCCGCGGAACGGCACGTCGATCCGGCGGAGGTGCGGGTGTGAAAACCTAGTCGGGGCTTCAGCTTTTTCCGCCCTCTTCCCGATCTTCTCCCCCCGCCGGGGGGAGAAGGGAAAATTCGGGGAGGGCTGCTGGTGGCGAAAACCCTCCTTTATTTTTCCATCCCCAGCTTCTTGAGCTTGGGATGGATCACGTGCGCGCAGTAAGGCGCGCGCGGGTTCAGCCGGTAGTAGTCCTGGTGGTAGGGTTCCGCCGCATAAAAAGTCTTGAGCGGCGCGATCTCGGTCACGACGGGGTCGGCGAAACGGCCTGATTTTTCCAACTGTTTTTTCGAATCTTCGGCCAACCTGCGTTGTTCCGCGTCCGCGTAGAGGATAATGGAGCGGTACTGCGTCCCCTCGTCGGCGCCTTGACGATCCTGGGTGGTGGGGTCGTGGCAGCGCCAGAAGACCTCAAGGAGCTCTTCGTATTTGAGCAGCGCCGGGTCGTACTCGATCTGCACCACTTCGGCATGGCCGGTGCGGCCACCGCACACCTGCTGATAGGTGGGATGGGGGAGGGCTCCCCCGGCATAACCCGAAACCACGGCGATGACGCCCGGAACGCGCTCGATCACCGCCTCGACGCACCAGAAGCAGCCGCCGCCCAGGGTGGCGAAAGCATGGGGAGTATTTCTTTGAGAACTCATGTGGAGCAACCCATCAAGGAGCTTGTGGCCGATTTAACGCGGCGAGGAGTTCCATTTGCAATCGGCAATTCTGAAATAGCAGTCCAGAAAGCAAACGGTTGTCTTGAAACGAACAGACGCTATTGCTGAACGTAAAGGAAGAGGACAAGGCGGAGGAGTACCGGCGTATCACAGGGGTTGTGCAGTAGGGTCGATGGGAAATCGGATTCACTGAACCATCGTGATTTTAGCTCGGGACGCCGGGATCCCGGCGCCCCGAGTGTTAAGCGGCGCGCAAAATTGACCCACCTCCCAAGAGCAGAATCGCCGCAAAATGGCGCGATTTCGAAGGTGGGCGACAGGGTCAGCAGCGAAATCCGTCGGAAGGTCCGCCTGGGATGATTTGCTTTCGACGGGCGCTGCCAGTTGGTGGCGCGCCACGGCGCCGGGATGCTCAAGCTGGGTTTCGGGCACCATGACCGGGGGCTCATGTTCGCGCTCAAAACCTATCCCATGGGCCCAGCCCAGCCGGTAGCGTTGTTTTCCTTCTTCTCGGGGTTAATAAACTGAAAGCGCAATTTTCCTCCTTTATCCGTTACGACAGCATTGAAAACCGCCTGGGCCTTCGCCGCCGCCGCGGTGCTGCTCGTCGTCATCGGCGCTTTCTTTTTCCTAGCTATTCCTGAACCCGATTTCGGCTCGGAGTCCTCGGGTCCCGTCGCCGTAACGTCGGCGGCTCCCGGCCCGCTGGCTGAGGGTTCCGGGGTTGCAACGCCACTGGATCCCGCCGCAGCGGCTTCCTCCAAAAAGAAGCGCCAGACTAAAGCCAGTGCCAAAACCAGTGCTGGCGGGAATGCTGCTAATGACTTGAAGACGGAACCCGTGCTTCCCGCGCCCTCCCTGCCGGCCAACGCCACAGCCCCGGCACCGGCCGCGGGCGCACCAGCCCCAAAACCGGCCGGCAATCCCAACGACAAGCAGTCCGAAAAGCGCGCGGCGATCTCTTCCGAGGTGATGGAGGGGATGAATAAATGGCGCGAAAAGCACCTCGCTTCAGCCTCCGGCAATGGCGGCAAGGATCTGCTGAAATCGGATCGCGGCAATCCCAGAAGTCTTGCCGACAGGGGGATTCTGGATGTGGAAAAGTTGGACCCGGCCCTGGCGGCTTCCGGCAATGCCGCTAGTCCCTTGGATCTCGTGGAATTCAGCGCGGTGCTGCTGAATCGCCTCGGCCAGCCTTTCCCGGGGGTACGCATCTACGCCACCACCGCCCCCGTCACACCTTATATCCCGCCCGTCGGCATCATCGCGGGGGCAAGCGTGGCGGAATTACCCCCGGGTGCGCTAATCGTCGGGGCCAGCGACCGCGAGGGCCGCGTCGTCATGGGGTTGCCGGCCAGCGTGGAAGCCGTCTCGCTCGTGGCCGTCCTCGATCCTGCTTACGAGGTTATTTTCAACGGACCTATCAGCCGGCAGTCGGCTTGGCGCAACCAGGTGGTGCGGCTCAATCTGGAAGCCCCCACGGCCCTGGTTTCGGGCAGAGTGTTGGACCGCTGGGGTCACCCCTTGCCCGGCGCGGTGGTCACCACCAGGGAAATCCAGAGCCTCGCGGAGCACGTGAAGATCCTGTTGGACAAAAGTTATCGCTTCGCCCTCAGCGACGCCAAGGGCGAGTTCGTGTTCGCGCTGCAAGCCCCCTGGGTGGGCGGAACGCTCACCTGTCTGGTCGGAGGAGCCGAACCCCAGAAAGCCGCACTGCCGCCACTGGCCGAGGGCGAGGTCCAGACGGATATCGTTTTCAGCTTCACCAAGGCGGGGCCCGAGCCCGGCCTGTGGCGCGGCCGTTTCCTTGCGCCGGACAACTCGCCACTTGTGCAAATCGCGGTGAGCCTGCGCAGCTTTCCCAGTGTTGAGGAGGCCTTGAGCAGCGGGGCCGTCCTGTTCAGCGACGGCGAGGGCCGCGTGGAGCTGGTCGGTGTTGAGCCGGGAGTGGCCCTCAAGCTCTGGCTCTACCACGCACGCACCGGGGCCCTCGTCCTCGACGAGCACAAGTTCTCGAGCGGCGAGGTGTACGAGAAAGAATACCGGCCCAATGTGAGCGGCGATGAGCCTGGGCAGCTCGGGCTGCGGCTCCAGGGCGCCGATGGCATTGACGTGCGCTCGGGTTGGATCGCGACCACCTCGGTGCATTCGCCTCAGGAGTTCCAGGCCCTGGTGCAGCAGGGCGGAAGCGGAGCGGAAGTGCGGGCGGGACTTGAGACCTGGGTGCAGAACCTCTCGGCCTGGAGAGCGACGGATCTCTATTACGCCAACGATGTCGGGGGCGATGTCCTGCTCGGCAGCTACACCCTGAAGAGCGGGGAAAAACGCAACCTGGGGCTGGTGCGCTTGCAGCAGGGGGTCGTGCTGCCCTCGGAGCTTGCGGGGAGCGTCGTGGATCAGGACGGACGCCCCGTGCCCAGCCTCCTGGTGGAGGCGCGCTATGGCAACGGCGATCTCGCCGCCTCGGCCACCACTGCCCAGGACGGGACCTTCGCGTTGAAACCGCTGGCGCAGCAGCGGCTGCTGCGCGTGGTGGCGGCCGGGGTCCGCGAGAAGCAGGTCCTGAAAGACAACCTGGTGCTGAGCGGGCCCTACAGCGGGGGCGAGGTTTTCCTTTGGCAATCCCTGAAGCCTTTCTCGGTGGCGGTTCGGGCGGGGAACGCCGACAAACCGGTGACGGGCGCGCGGGTCAGCATCATCGGCGGCGGACAGAACCTCAGCCAGATCACCGGAGAAGACGGAAAGGCCGAGTTCGCGGGGCTCAAGGTGGATACCGCCTTCCACCTCGAAATATTCCATACCTTTTACAACAACCTGGAACAACGCGATTTCCTTCCCGACTTTGCCGTGGGGACGGCGGCGTTCGAGGTCGTCCCGAGGCCGGGGGTGCGCGTGCGCCTGAATGGCCCGGACTGGAGCCAGGGCCTATTCGTGCGCTCATGGGTCGGCGTGGCGAGCGGCAATATCATCATGCCGGATCGCATGCCCGGCAACGAGTATGCCGAGGTGCTGAAGCAGCCCGAGCTGCTGTTCCTCACCCCGCCGGACAGCAAGTTCTGGATCTACACGGGCGGCATGCCACCGCCTTGGGGCGCGCGGCTGCACGGACCCTTCACGGCCAAGGCCGACGACGTCATTGACCTCACCCTCGAACAGGTGAAACCGGTGAAAGTCACTCTGGCCATGGAGAAACGGCCCCCCTGGTGGAGCCTCGGCATCTATGCCATCGGGGACGAGACCAGCAGCCGCGGGCAGCTCGTCTCCGCCCAGTCCATGGGGATCTACGAGGGTGAGTATTACCTCGGCAACGGGCCTTACCTCGCCACCGCCGAATCCCAGGGCTACCGCATTGCCGAGGTGCCTTTCAACCTTTCGGGCAACGCCGCGACCGCGCTGGACCTGCAATTGGAAAAACTCGGCGACCTGCCGCCCGCCGGGGGCTACGTCATGTCGTATCTGGTCTCGGACAAGTTCCCCCTGGTGCTCTCCAAGGAGAACTTCCACCACGGCGAGCAGTGCTACGGGTTCAATAAGGATTGGCTGGCCCACCTGGGCGGCGAGGCGACTTTCGCCGCCGCCCATCTTGGCGAGTACCCGCCCTTGGAAGGGGAGAACCCCATCACCTGGCGGCGCATGGATTTCGCCGATGGCGTGCTGGATTTCAAGAAGCTCTACCCCGCGGGTGCCAGCGATTACAGCGTGGTTTATGCCCAGTTCCGCATCGAGTGCTCCGAAGCCAGGAACCTGCTCATGGGCTGCGGCTCGGACGACGGCATCAAGGCCTGGGTGAACTCTGAGCTGGTGCTTTTCTTCCACCAGCCGCGCCCGCTTTACGCCGAGGACCAGAACACCGTGCCCGTTTCCCTGAGGTCCGGCATCAATCAAATCAATTTCAAGGTGGACAATTCCTGGGGCGATTGGAAGCTGCGCGTGCGCTTCCTGGACCCGCAGACCAAGGCGCCCATCACGGAGCTCAAGCTCGATCCTCCGGGCGGTCTCAGCGCGGTCGCGCCTCCCTGAAGCGCGCGTCGCGCCGGACTTTTTTATGGTCCCCCGGGTTGCGTCCCGCGCCCCTGGATGGAGAATGCGCCCATGCCTCCAGAAAAAAGAAGCCCCCGCTATGTCGCTTCGGCGAACTACGGACCTTTGGAAATGTTGGTCGGTGACGCGAAAAGAAAAATCATGGCGCAGTTGGTGGATGAGAGCGACGCGGGACTGGGCTTCAAGTGCCTCAGCGGCGAACCTCCGCAAAAGGGCGATCCCGTGGTGCTGAACCAGGAGCATCGGCTCACCGTGCAATGGTCCAAGAAGGTCGGCGATGACAGTTTTTTCGGCGTCAAGTTGTGACGCGATGACCGATCTCGCGGTTTTTTCAAGGGGCCTCTTCCCGGGATTTGCGCCGTGAACGTCCTCAGACCGGTGCGATCCGGCGACCTCGATGCCGTTTTCGAGCTGGCGGCGCTCACCAAGGCCGGGCTCACCACCTTGCCCCACGATCGCGAGCTGTTGAGCCAGCGCATCCATGAATCCGAGCGCAGCTTCGAGTTCCCCCCCGACAAGCCCGGAGGCGAGCTGTTCTTTTTCGTGCTGGAGGCTTTGGCGACCGGGCGCATCATCGGCACCTGCTCCATCGTCTCCAAGGTCGGCGGTTTCCAGCCCTTTTGGACCTACCAGATCCTGAGCCTCACCAACCGCTCCAAGCTGCTCGGCGTCAACAAGAAAATCCAGGTCTTGCAGCTCAAGGCGGACCACAACGGACCCACGGAAATAGGCACGCTTTTCCTAGACCCGGCCGAGCGCCAGGGCCACAACGGCCGCCTGCTCTCCCTGAGCCGCTTCGTTTTCATGGCCCGCCACCGCCATTGTTGCGAGGACACGGTCATAGCCGAAATGCGCGGGGCCATTGACGATGACGGCCGCACCGTGTTCTGGGAGGCCCTCGGCAAGCACTTCTTCGCCGTGGACTTCGCCAAGGCCGACCTGATGGTGATGAAGGACAAGTCCTTCATCCAGGAGCTGATGCCCAAGCACCCCATCTACATTCCCCTATTGCCCAAGGAGGCGCAGCTCGTGATCGGCGAGGTGCACCCTGAAACGCGCCCGGCGCGCCGGCTGCTGGAACAGGAGGGTTTCCGCTTCTGCGATGAAATTGACATCTTCGAGGCCGGGCCGGTGCTCAACGCCAGGACGGACGAGATTCGCACCGTCAAGGCCTGCCGCACGCTCACGCTCGCCGAAGTGCGGCCCGTCACATCTTCCCGGCTGTATATCCTGGCTAACGGCCGCGACATGAAATCCTTCCGCGCGCTGGCGGGCGAGGCGGAATTTTCCGCCGCGGATCAGGCGGCGCTTTCCGAGGAGACCTGCAGGGCCCTCGACCTGCATCCCGGCGATCCCCTTTTAGCCGCGCCGCTGCGCCGGGAGCCGAAACGCTGACGGCATGCGTTCACCAGGTCAAAACGCAAAAACTGAATTTGAATCTGGAACTCAGGAACTCAGAGCCTGTTTAAAAAGTATGAATTTACTCACCACAGAGACACAGAGGACGCTGAGAATATGCGGAGGCGAAAATAGCGATTTAAGTATTTCTTCATATTATCGCTGTGCTCTCTGTGTCTCTGTGGTAAAACATTATTTATAAAATATTAAAAAGCGACATGAAAGACACATTTCAAGCAGGCTCTCAGGAAAATTAAATTTCGAAGACAAGCGTGGACGGGTTTTTGCAGAGCGGGCGATCCCCCACGATTTTTTCCTGAGTTCCAGATAAGAAACCGAATTCTTGCCTTCCTAGATCCGGCACTGCCGGCTCAGGTGACAAACCCTGAAAAATCGGTCGCCCCGGTCAGCACCCTCAGCCGGGAAGTTCCGGCCAGAGGGGGTGCAGCGCGGGCTCGTCTTCCACGATGGCGGGGAAGCGGCCGGGGGCGGTCAGAAAGCGGTTGTCCTTGGTGTCGTCGTTCACTTGCGAAACCTCGCCCACCAGCACCTTGCCGCGGCCCTTGGCGCCGTAGAAGCGGTGGTAGAGGCGCGTGGGCAGGGTGACGCTTTCGCCGGGTTTCAGCACCAGGGGTGCGCCGGGGCGCAGGTGCTGGGGTCGCTCGTCCACGCTCACCGTGACCGGGGTCGCGGCCAGGCCTTCCTTGGCGTCGGCATTGTGCAACTCGACGACGAGATCGCCGCCGCCGCGGTTGATGATGTCCTCCTGCTTGGAGAAATGGAAATGCAGCGGGGTCTCCTGCTCCTCGCGCACCACCATGATTTTCTCGGCGTAAACCTTGCCCCCGGGTCCCGCCCCGGGTTTCCCGTTGCGGATGCAGAACAGGATGAGGCCGGTGCGGTAAAAGTCCCCGCTGCCGAAGTCGGTGATGTCCCAGCCCATTTGCAGCGACTTCATGCGCCGCGCGTCCTCGGGATGCCGCGCCCATTCCTCGGGGCTCCAGACGGCCCAGCGCGGCAACTCGAAGCGGTGCGCCTTGAAGAAGGCCTGGGCATCGCGAATCAGGGAGTTGATTTCGGATCGCTTCATGGTTGTTCAATAGAAAAAGTGACGGATCGGGCATTTTCGCGCCCCCTCTCCCGAAGGGAGAGGGGCGTTGGACCTGAGCAGCTACAAGAAAAATTCATGAGAGCTCAAACCCTCACACCGAGCGGCATAATCGGGGAGGTGAGATTTGAACTCACGACCTCACGGACCCGAACCGTGCGCGCTAGCCAAGCTGCGCTACACCCCGAAGGATCGCGATTATAGGCGGCCGGACGCCTGTCAAAGCGCCGGCGCCAGCTATTCGCGGTTGCGGCTGTCCAGAATAAGGGTCACCGGCCCGTCGTTGATCAGGGATATTTTCATGGTGGCGCCAAAAATCCCGGTGGCGGCGGTGTGGCCGATTTCCTGGCCCAGCAACGCGGCAAAGCTCTCGTAGAGCGGCCGGGCTTTTTCGGGGCGGGCCGCGCGCGCGAAATAGGGGCGCTGGCCCTTCTTGGTGGAGGCGAAAAGCGTGAACTGGCTGATGACCAGTGCTTCGCCCCTGATGTCCCGGAGCGCCAGGTTCATGAGGCCTTGCTCGTCCCGGAAAATGCGCAGGTGGGCCACCTTCTGGCTGAGCCACACGGCATCGGCCTCGCCGTCTTCATCTTCAACGCCCAGCAGCACCAGCAGGCCTGGACCGATAGCGGCGTGAGAGCGTCCCTCGATTTCGACGCTGGCTTTCTCGACTCTCTGGACGACAGCGCGCATGACGGATTTCCTGGTCAAATTCTAGGGCGCGCCGAGGACTTGCAGGGAAAAAGAGGCGGGCGGAATTGATTCCTGGTCGGCCAAGCTATCGTGAAAGACTGTGGCTCATTCGAAGAATGCGTACCTCTGGCAGGGTGCCCCTCATTTGTTCTCGGCTCTCTGCGTTCTCAACTCGGGAGCATCCACAGATTACACAGATTTGCACCGATTAAAAAGGATGGCCCGGATTGATTATTATCAGAGTTAATCTGTGCAATCTGTGGAAAATCCCCCCGGCAGATCGCCTTGTTTTCAGACTTACTCGACCGTGTGCCCGTGTTAAAAATCCCAGAAAAGTACGCATTATTCGGATGAGCCAAGACTGTGAACGGCGATGGGACCCGAGCATGGCGGCTGAGCCGCAATTGACGTGATCAAGGTCGCGGCACTTACCAAGGTTTTCAAGACCTTCGACCGCCGCGAGGGGCTGGCGGGGGCCGTTCGCGACCTTTTCAGCCGCCGCTACCGCGAAATGCGCGCGGTGGACGGCATCAGCTTCCACATTCCCAAGGGCGAAATAGCGGGCTATATCGGAGCCAACGGGGCGGGCAAGTCCACCACCATCAAGATGCTGACCGGCATCCTGCACCCCACCTCGGGGAGCATCGCGGTGGCCGGGCTGGACCCTTTCCGCGAGCGCCAGCGCTACCTACCCAACATCGGCGTGGTCTTCGGTCAGCGCACCCAGCTCTGGTGGGACCTCGCCGTCCAGGAGTCGTTCTCGCTGCTGCAGCGCATCTACCGCATTCCCGAGCAGGATTTCCGCCGGCGCTTGCAGCGTTTCGACGAGGTGCTGGGCATCGGCGCCTTCCTGCGCACGCCCGTGCGCAAGCTCTCGCTGGGGCAGAAGATGCGCTGCGAGCTCACGGCCGCGCTGCTGCACGCCCCGCGCGTGCTGTATCTGGACGAGCCCACCATCGGGCTCGATATCGAGGCCAAGGTGGCCATCCGCGAGTTCTTGAAAACCATCAACCGCGAGCAGGAAGTCACGGTGATCCTCACCACGCATGACCTGAAGGACATCGAGGAACTTTGCCGGCGCGTCATCATCATTGACCGCGGGCAACTGGTCTATGACGGCGCGCTGCTGGAGCTGCGCCGGCGCCTGGGAGGCGAGCTGGAGCTTAAGTTCCACCTCAAGGACGCGCCGCGCCCCGAGGAGCTGGAGGCCCTGCGCCGGACCTTCCCCGCCGCGCGTTTCGCCAACGCCGAGAGCCACACGCTCACGGCCTCCTTTCCCCAGGAGGCCCTGGCCAAGGGCGAAGTGATCCGCGCGATGCTGGAGCGCTTCGAGGTGCGCGATCTGAGCTTCGAGGAACCCTCCATCGAGGAAGTGGTGCGCCAGGTGTATCGCGGCGGCCTGGTCGCCGCCGGGTCATAGGTCGTCCCTTGAAATATTTCTTCATGTTGATCTTCCTCGCCCCTACCACCATCCACCCCCTTCGACTATGCTCAGGACAGGCTTCGACAAGCTCATCCCCCAAAACTGGGGATAAAGGGCGAACGGCGGGGATTTTTGCGGCAAGACTAAATTGCTGCGCCGCCGGGACGCCGTGATCGCCGCCCTGGGTCTCTCGCCCCGCGTGGGCCTGGCTTTCGCGCGCAATTCCTTCCTGCGCCTGCTCTCCTACCGCGTGCGCTACGTCGTGGGGGTGGCCAATTACTTCCTCTATGTCTCGGTGCATTATTACCTCATGCGGGCGGTGCTGGAGGCCAACCCGCGAGCGGTGGAGCCGCTCTTGAGCCCGGCGGACCTCGTGACCTATTTCTCCGTGGGCTGGGCGGCGCGGGCGGCCTATCACAACGAAATAGATGGCCGGCTGGCGGAGCAGGTGGCCAGCGGTGAGCTCGCCATGGAGCTTATCCGGCCCGCGGCCTACCCCTGGATCAAATACTCCGAGGCGGCGGGCGAATCCCTGTTCCGCGTCTTCTTCATGAGCCTGCCCATCTTCGCCGTGCTGGCCGCCGTCTATCACCCGCTGCTGCGGCCACCCGCCGGAGCCGGCCACCTAGGGCTCTCCCTGGTTTCCCTTGTTCTGGCCTTCCACATCTATTTCGCCGTGAACCTGCTGACCGGCCTCATCGCCGTGGCGACCCTGAAGATCCAGGGCTTCCTATGGGCCAAGTTCCTGCTGGTGCAGTTGCTGTCGGGGGTGATGCTGCCCTTCGCCATCTTTCCCGCCTGGGCGCAGCCCTGGCTGGCCCGCAGCCCCTTCGCCGCGCTCGGCCACACACCGGTGCTACTCTACCAGGGCAAGCTCACGGGGATGGCCGCCTTCGAAGCGCTGGCCCTGGAGGCGGGCTGGACAGCGTTGTTGCTGGCGCTGTGCGCCTGGGCCTGGAGCCGCGCGCGGCGCCACATCATCATCCAGGGGGGATGAACCCATGCACCAGGCCGCGCTCGCCCTGCATTTCTTCACGCAGACGCTCAAGGCGCGCATGGCGTATCGCTACGATTTCCTGATGCAGTGTTTCTCGGCCCTAGCGGCGAACGCCACGGGGCTTATTGTGGTCAGCGTCATCTTCCAGAAAACCGAGACGCTGGGGGATTGGAAAAAAGCCGAGGTGATCTTCATTTACGGCCTCGCCATGCTGAGTCAGGCGCTTTTCGGTCTGGTCAGCACCACCTTCTGGCAATTCCCCAATCGCTATGTCATGAACGGGGAAATGGACCGCCTGCTCATTCGCCCCGTGAACCCGCTGCTGCAGCTCATGATGGAGAACCTCGAATTCGAGGAGCTGCCGAGCTTGATCCTGGGCCTGCTGTTGATCGGATTTTCCGCTTCATCCCTGGGCCTCGCATGGAGCCCCGCCAAAGTGCTGATCCTGAGCCTGGATGCAGTTTCCGCCGCGCTGATGCTGGTGGGGGTCTTCCTAGCTCTCACGACCCTCAGTTTTTGGTTCGAAGATCGCGTGGCCATCACCCCGCCGGTGTTCAACCTCCTGGCTTTCGGGCGCTACCCGCTGACGATCTTCCATCGCTCGGTGCAAATGCTGCTCTCCACCGTCATTCCCTTTGGGTTCCTCGCTTTCTATCCCGCCACTTTTTTCCTCACCAGCAACAGCCGATCCGCCGAATTTTCCCTGTTCGCCTGGATGACGCCACTTGTGGGCGTAGGATCATTTGCCGTGGGCTGCGCAGTCTGGAGTATCGGGGTACGAGCCTATAGAAGTACTGGAAGCTAATTATAATAACATATACGTTACATATTTTGTTAAAATTTATAAATATTACCGTATTGACTTTAAATTTATACCGCATACGATAACGTTTAACAGGGAAGGACCACTCCCATGCGCTCCACAGCCACCGGATCTTCGTCTTCACGTTCCAAGTCCGCCTTGAGCCCCGTCGAAAAGGTCGCCCTCGAACGCTCGGGATACGAGCTGTGTTATGCGCCCACCGAAAAAATCGGCTCCATCATCGTTGAAAATTATCCGAGTTTAGGGCGGCTGGCGGCCCTGCGTTTCCTTGAATGGGTGCAACAAAACCCGGAGGGCGTGGTCTCGCTGCCCACGGGCAAGACGCCCGAGCATTTCATCAAGGAGGTGCAGCGCCTCATCAAGGGCTGGAACGACGCCGGGGTGCGCCGGGAGATCGAAAACGGCGGCCTGGATGCCGCCAAGAAGCCGGAACTCAAGGGCCTGCGCTTCGTGCAGATTGACGAGTTCTATCCCATCAATCCCCACCAGCACAACAGCTTTTTCCACTACGTGAACCGCTTCTACGTCCAGGGCTTCGGGCTCGATCCCACGCGCTGCCTGCTCATCAACTGCCATGACATCGCCCTGTCCAAAGGCCAGACCCTGGAAGACGTCTGGCCCGAGCTCACCGTCAATCTCGGGTTGCGCCACCGGCCGCCCACGACGGTGCGCGAGCGCCTGCAGGCGCGGGTGCTCCACGACATTGACCAGTGGTGCCAGGAATACGAAGAGCGCATCCGCTCGTGGGGGGGCATTGGATTTTTCCTGGGCGGCATCGGCCCGGACGGACACATCGGCTTCAACATGCGCGGGGCCAGCCATCACTCCACCACGCGGCTCAGCGAGGTCAACTACGAAACCCAGGCCGCGGCGGCGGGCGATCTCGGCGGCATCGAGATTTCGCGCCGGCGGCTGGTGATCACCATCGGGCTCGCCACCATCACGGCGCGGCCCGACGCGGTGGCGGTGATCTTCGCGGCGGGGGAGGCCAAGGCGCGCATCGTCGCCGATTCCATCGAGAGCCCGCGCGACGTGATGTTTCCGGCGAGCGCGCTCCAGGCCCTGCCCGCCGCGCGCTTCTATATCACCGCCGGGGCGGCCAGCCGCCTGCGCGAGCGCTTGCGCGTGCAGCTCGGGCGCGAGCAGCGCTTGAGCGAACCGCAAGTGGAGCGGCTCATCGTTGACCTGGCGCTGGAGCTGGGCCGCCCCATCGCCGGCCTCCAGCCGCGAGATTTCGCGAGCCATCCCCTGGGGGCCATCCTGCTCAAGAAGTGCGGGGCGGATCTGGAAACGGCGAAACTCAAGGTCATCGCCAGCCTCAAGGCCAAAATCACGGCCGGGGCGGTGGCGCGCCAGGGCAAGGTGTTCTGGCACACCGAGCCGCATCACGACGACCTGATGCTGGGCTATCTCCCGTGGATCGTGCGCAACATCCGCGAGCACAGCAACCGCCATTATTTCGCGACGCTGACCAGCGGTTTCAACGCCGTGACCAATGCCTTCATGCTCCACAAACTCAGGAACCTGCAATTCTGGCTGGGGGAGAAGGGCTTCCGCCAGCTCTACGCCGAGCAGTACTTCGACCCCCAGAACCCCTGCTTCCGCAACCGCGACGTGTGGCAGTACCTCGACGGCGTGGCGGCGGACTCCGAGAGCCAGCGCGCCGAGGGCGAGTCGCGCCGCTTGCTCCGGAACCTCATCGAGGTCTTCGAGGAGACCGACCTCGCGGCCATCGCCGACCGCATCCGGGGGCTCATCCAGTATTTCGAGACGCAATATCCCGGCAAGAAGGACCTGGAGTACGTGCAGCGGCTCAAGGGCATGTGCCGCGAGTGGGAAGCCGAATGCCTGTGGGGCCACCTCGGTTGGCACAACGAGTACGTCCACCACCTACGCCTCGGCTTCTACAAAGGCGACCTGTTCACCGAGGAGCCGACCTTTGACCGCGACGTGAAACCCGTGCTGCGCAAGCTCATGGAGATCAAGCCCGACATCGTGAGCGTGGCCCTGGACCCCGAGGGCAGCGGCCCCGACACCCATTACAAGGTGCTCCAGGCCGTGAGCGCCGCCCTCAAGGAGTACGAGAAGCAGACGGGCCGCGACGACATCGAGGTGCTTGGCTACCGCAACATCTGGTACCGCTTCCACCCCTCCGAGGCCAACATCATCGTGCCCGTCTCCATCAACATGTTCGCGCTCCAGAGCAGCACCTTCATGAACACCTTCATCTCGCAGCGCGAGGCTTCCTTCCCCAGCCCCGATCACGACGGGCCCTTCCACGAGCTCGCCGCCCGCATCCAGGTGGAGCAGTACCGCATGCTCAAGACCTGCCTGGGCCGCGAATTCTTCTACGAGCACGAGAGCGCCCTCATGCGCGGCACCCGCGGCTTCGTGTTCCTGAAGAGCATGACGCTCAAGGAGTTCTATGAACGCTCGCGGGAGCTGCGCCGCAGTGCCGAAAACCTCGGTTGAGGTAGAACGGGCCGGCACGCCGGCTCGCTTGCGGGCGAGCAACCGCTGCGCCATCCTGGGCGCCCTGAGCCGCCTGGGACCGCTCACGCGTTCGGAAATGAGCCGCCGGCTGGCCATGCGCAAGTCGAGTGTGGGCAGCATCGTCGAGGAACTGCTGCGCGCGGGGCTGCTCGGCGAGGAGCGTCCCGGGGCCGCGCGCGGCAACTTGCGACTGGTGAGCGCGGGGGGCTTCGCCGCCGTGGCTTCGCTTCAATCTGCGCGCCTGGAGTCGGCCCTGGTGGGCCTGGACGGCGCGCGCCATCAGGAGGCCGTGACGGCCCTCGACGCGGGGATGAGTCCCGCGCAAGTCCTGGAAATCATGGCCGACGAGCTGGGCGCGCGCGCCGCCGCCGCCCAAGGCCGCCTTCTGGGCTACGGCGTGGCGCTCCCCGGCATCGTGGATCAGCACGGGGCCTGTCTTCAAGCCGTGCAGATCCGCGGCTGGCGCGGCATCCCCGTCAAAAAAACCTTGGAAGCGCGCCTGCAACAGCCCGTCATCGTCGAGAACAAGGTGCGCTGCGGGCTTTGGGCCGGGCTGTGGTTTGAAAACATCATCCAGGAACACGACCCCGTGCTCTTCATCGAAATCACCGAAGGTCTGGGCGGCGCGGTGCTGGCGGAGGGGAAGGCTTTGGCGGGTTCGGGCTGCGCGGCTGGGGAGATTGGCCATGTACGCGCCGGGCGCGAGGAGC
>JAHFOS010000028.1:26206-33735 GCA_023261545.1 bacterium | reverse complement strand
GGAACCAAACTGCTTTTACCACGAAGGCACGAAGAATTACGAAAAACAGAAACGCATCTTGCATTTCTTCGTGCCTTCGTGTCTTCGTGGTGCAAATATTTCTCCGGACTTCTCAGTCGCGTAAAATCTGCGCAGAAAAACAAGATTCGCAGGGTTTGTTCTACAATAGGGCCCAGCGCAGCCATCTTTTTGCACGCGGAGACGCGGAGATCGCGGAGCAGAAATATCATGTGCGGGAAGTCGGGCGGGACTCGCCGGGGGCCGTGAAGTCGCTCACCAGCGATTGCAATCCGATGCGGAACAGCTCGCCCAGAGCCGCCCCGGTGTCGCGGTGCGCCAGCGCCGCGCGCGAGGCGGCGAGGTAGTCGTACTCCAGGCGGCGGTAGATGCGGTGGTGGATGGCCCCTAAGAAGATGCCGTCCATGCCGGCGACGGCCAGCGTGTGCCACTCCCCCCACGCCGGATGCGCCAGCACGGCGTGGCCCGAGAGCAGGGGATGGAGCACCGGGGGCACACCGTTGGCGAGGTCCGCGACGGAGGCGCCCTCGGGGGCGCGCAGCAATTGGCGGATGTGCACCCACCCGAGCAGGCGGCGCTCGCGATCCACCACGTAGAGGTGCTCGCCGACGTGCTCGCTCTGCTCGCGCACCATCCCCCAGGCCGCGACGACGTCCACGTCGAAGGGCAGCGTCGGCGCCAGGGGATCCATGAGCCCTCCGGCGGTGTCCTCGGGATAATTCAACAGCGATTTCAGGGGCGCCAGCTTCTTCGCGCTGAGCAGCCCCAGCACCTCCTCGCGCGCCGCTGCCTCGAAACGCCGCAGCAAGCACGCGGCGGACTCCACGGGCAGGCGCTCCACGGCGCGGGCCGTCTGTTCCGGGGCCAGGCACTTCAAGACGCGCGCCGCGGCGGCGGTCTCCATGGGGTCGAGGACGGAGGCCGTGATCTCGGGTGGTATCTCTGCACATAGTCCCGCCACGACCTCGGGGGACAAGCGCTCCAGCACGCGCGCCGCGTCATCCGGATGGCGGTTCAGGAAGGAAAGACAGAAGAGGCGCTCCGTGTCCATGGTTTCAGCGCTCCTCGCCGCAATAACTCGGCCATGACGCAACACTCCCAGCCGTTCGCCCTTTATTCCCCGTTTTGGGGGATGAGCTTGTCGAAGCCTGTCCTGAGCACCGTCGAAGGGGGTGGACGGCAGTGGGAGTCGCGGTCCGCTCATGCTTCGACAAGCTCAGCACGAACGGACCTGAATGCCGGTTACGTAAAACAAAGACGCGTTTCATGGGTTAAACTGCTACCCCTCGCCCACCAGGGTCGAGACGTTCTCGCTGAAAAGTCGGGCGGGCACGCAGATCTGGCCCTCGGCGCTTTCGAGCAGCACGTTGTGGGCCGTGATGAGGATGATGCGTCCGCGCGCGTCGCCGATGCGCACCTTTTGGCCAACCTTGTAGATTTTTCGCAAATAATACGCAGCGAGGATATTGCTCACCGCCGTTCGCGCCCCCAGACCGAAGGCCAGGGAGGCCCCGAGCAGGATTCCGCCCATCACGACGGAAACCAGGGTTGTCACGAAGGTGATGTCCACGCCGATTTCCTGCGCCGCGATAACCGCCGTCACAAAGATGAGCACGACCTGGAGCATGCGACCCAGGACCTGCCCGTAGGCGAATCCCGCCGAGGCGGCGGCGGAAACCGCCACATCTTTCACAATCACACCCGTGATGAAGCCGAAACAAAGTGTCAGCACGGCCGCGGAGACGCGCGGCAGCAAGGCCACGGCGCCTTTCAACCATGAGGAGAGGATGGAAAATCCCAGCATCTCGCTGGCCAGCATGAGGAAGAGGAAAAGCACCAGCCAGTAACAGGATTGCGCCAGGAAACTCACGAGCCGCGGGGTTTCCGTGAGCACCTGGAAGCGCCGCCGCAGCCCGGCGTGCGGGAGGATGCGACCGAGGTTGGCGAAAACCTTGAGGAGCAGCGCACGCAGCAGCCATGCGGCGAGAAATCCCAGCAGAGCCACGAAAACAGCGCCCAGAAAGAGCGGAAATCGGGCCTCAAAAGACCGCAGCGCCGGCCGCAGCAGAACGAAGATCTGATCACCCATCGGCGAACCGGCTCAGGTAGCGACTTTCAAGCGGAACTCACCATTGTTCGACAGGCCGGCAAATGGCAAGCTCGGGCTTGACAAGCCTGCCGCCTTTCACAATTCACCCCCCAATCTTTTTGTGCTTCGGCACAAGAGTTGCTGTTCTTTCGTCGGTTTCCCAAGTCAAGGCCCGCCTCTGAAATGAAATTCGAATTCACCCGCGAAGAGTGTCTGAACCTTGAGTCTTCCCTGCGCAAGGAGTGGTTGGAGACCAACGGACTCGGAGGATACGCCTGCAGCACGATCCTGAATTGCCACACGCGCAAGTACCATGGCCTGCTGGTGGTCCCGGTACAAAATTGTGGCGGGCGCCTCGTGCTGTTGTCCAAGATGGAGCCGTCCCTGGCCTTCAAGAAAGAGGAATGGCAGCTCTCCACCAACAAGTACCCCGGCGTTTTCTTCCCCACCGGGCATCAGTACATTGATTCCTTCTCGGCCTGGCCCTGCTCCAGCACCACCTACTGCGTCGGCGACAGCGTGCTGCGCGCCTCCGTGCTGATGGTCAAGGGGCACAACCTGGTGTTGCTGCGCTACGAACTCCTGGAATCCAGCCGCCCCATGCTGTTGCGCCTGCGCCCCCTCATCGCCTTTCGGGGCATCCACGAGCTCACGCGCGACAACATCGCGCTGCGGGTGCGCATGTTCGGGGACAAGAAGGACTATAAGATCGAGCCCTACGCGGGCCTGCCGGCGCTGCATTTCCATGCGGCGCAGCAGGTGCAGTTCTTTCCGAGCCCGCACTGGCAGCGCAACCTCGAATACCTGATTGAACGTGTGCGCGGCTACAGCTATCAGGAGGACCTCTTCTGTCCCGGGATATTTGAAAAGAGCCTCAAGGCCGGCCAGAGCCTGCTGCTGGCGGCCACCATCGATCCGTGGCGCGGGGACCTCGGCAAGCTCTGGGACAAGGAAATAGCGGATCGCCCCGCCCTGGTCCGCAAACAGGACGCGGACAAGCTCTCCGACCGCATCTTGAAGTGGCGGGCGGGGGGCTTCCTCATCCGCCGCGCCGACGGCCATGCCTCGCTCATCGCCGGCTACCCCTGGTTCGGCGAGTGGGGGCGCGACGCCATGATCTCCCTGCCGGGCCTCGCGTTCTGCACCGGCCGCTTCAAAGAGGGCGTGGCCGTCCTCCAGACCTTCGCGGCCCTGGAAAAGGACGGGCTGCTGCCCAACTATCTCGCCGAGCGCGCGGGAGCGCCCCACGCCTACAACAACGCCGATGCCTCGCTGTGGTTCTTCTGGGCGGTGCAGCAGGCCATGAGGGTGAAAGGCCAGCGCGCGGAGATCGTCAAGACTTTTTATCCGGTGCTGCGGCGCATCGTCAACGCCATTGTCACGGGCCGGGATCCGCTCCTGAGCGTGCGCGGGGACGGTCTGCTCTGGGCGGGCAACCAATCCACGCAGCTCACCTGGATGGACGCCTGCATCCATGGCGTTCCCGTGACGCCCCGGCACGGGCTCGCCGTCGAGCTCAACGCCCTGTGGTACAACGCCATCAGCGAGCTCATCGCGCTCGCCGCGGAACAGAAAGACAACCTGCCCGCGCGCTTTGGGGAGATCCATGAATCCTTCCCGGCCGCGTTCCTGAAGGAATTCTGGATCGCCGATGAAGGCTACCTCGCCGATGTCGTGAACGACGGGGGCCGCGACGGCAGCGTGCGCCCCAACCAGGTTTTCGCGGTTTCACTTCCCCACACCGTCCTCGACAAGGCGCGCCAGCAATCGGTGCTGCGCTGCGTGGAGCGCGAACTCGCCACGCCTTACGGCCTGCGCACGCTTTCGCCCAAGAGCCCGGGCTATCAGCCCCGCTGCAGCGGCCCCCAGGAGGAACGCGACGCCGCCTACCACCAGGGCACCGTCTGGGCCTGGCTGGTCGGAGCCTACGGCGACGCCGTCCTCAAGGCCGCGCCCAACCGCAAACGCGCGGCGCACGCCCTGGAAAAATTCTTCGCGCCGCTGTGGAGCGATCACCTGTCGCAGCGCTGTCTGCTCACCGTGGGCGAGATCTTCGACGGCAATCCGCCGCACACCCCGCGTGGCGCCCTGAGCCAGGCCTGGAGCGTGGGAGAGGTCATCCGCCTGCGGGAAATGCTCAAGATGGAGCAAAAATAATGAAAGTGCTGATGTTCGGCTGGGAGTTCCCCCCCTACATCAGCGGCGGGCTGGGTACCGCTTGTTATGCCATATTCGGTTCCTTGATGATGTTGCCTCGGCGGGTGCTTTTCAGCGCGACACTCCTGGCCCTGTTGGGCTCGTGGCGGGCGAACGCATGTTCGTCCTGTAGTTTCGTCCCTCCGGGGGATCTCCTGCCACCTCACCTGAGTTACCCAAAACCGCCCGTGCCCGGGGTTCCATCGGAGGCTTGCGTAAGCTGTGGTGACGTCGTTGGGACCGACTTGCGCTTTGGTGAAAAAGGCTCCCTCTTTCACCTCATCCCCCTTGACACCACGGGCTGGGCGGATCGCCTGCTCACCATCGAGGCCGGATTTCCCGACCCCTGGTCCCCGGAGACCGCCTACGGGATCTACCCGGAGGGAGCCCAGGGTTTGGAAGGCAAACTCCTGGCCATCGTGGGTCGCATCCCCGTCCTGTTCGCCGGAAAGCTGTCGGATATTGGCGCTTGGCCCGTCGCCTCCTTCAGCCGGCCCTCCTACACCCTGCGCCGAGTTGATGGCAGCCTGGTGCTGGAGCATGAAGGCGACCAGCGCTGGGTCTTCACGACCGAGGACGAGGGCAAAACCTGGAAGCTCGAAAGGATGGAGCGCAGGCGACTTCCTGGCAGAGTCGTCAAAGTGGACTACCGCGCCGGCAAGATTTCCGCAGTCAGGTTTCCAGGTGACCTGACGGCGGAGTTTGAATACGAGGGCGGTTTCGTCAGTAAAGTTTTACTGCCCTCTGGGGAGGTGGTGAGGATCCACCGAGATAGCAACGGGTTCTTGTCGGAGGTCGCCATTTTCGCTGACGCTCGCCCGCGGCGTCAGGAACCCGTCAGTAGATACCTTTACGAGTGCGACAGCGAGGGGCGCCTCGTGAGCTACGTGGATCCACGGGGTGAGCGGTTCAAAATAGAACACGCCTGCGCT
Organism: bacterium; assembly: GCA_023261545.1. Taxonomy (GTDB): domain Bacteria; phylum Planctomycetota; class JADGBV01; order JADGBV01; family JADGBV01; genus JAHFOS01. The sequence goes on along the minus strand of JAHFOS010000028.1, from coordinate 28,500 downwards.
GCCGCGGATGGCAAGGACGCCTATACCACCATCGTGCGGCGGCGGGACGGGAGCTACTGCTTTCACCGCCACCTCAGCGGCGATGGGAAATGGGTGCTTGAGGACGGCCTCGGCGCCAAGGGCCAGGCGCTCAAAGACGCCACGCTTTTCCTGCGCCGGGAACTGGTGAAGAAGAACACCGTTTACAAGACCGTCAAGGTGGCGGAGAACGACTTGAATTCCGCGTTCCGCTACGAACTGGACGAGGATGGCAATACCGTGAAGGCCACGGACCCCCTGGGGAACATCACGAATTTCAGTCATGGCAAGGGTGGCAAACTGGAAAAAACGGAATATACCAACGTCCAACACCTGCAAAGACATGACGGTTCCGGCCAACTGATTCATGCGGAAAGCCCGGACCGCAAGACCGACTACGCCTACGATGACCTCGGCAGGCTGGTGGCTATTGAGGGGACGAAGGGCGACAAGGTGACCTACGCCTACCCGGATGGCGATACGGTAGTGACGGAGAAATCCGGGCAGAAGCACTCCTTCAAGCTGGATGCGTCAGGGCGCGTTGCGTCCTACGTGGCGCCTGGTGGAGTGACGCACGCCTTCGGTTACGAAAAGGGGCGCCTGACCCAGGAAGAGATCGTCGGGACACAAGGCGAGCGGGAAGTCGTGCGCCACTTGTATGATGCGGAAGGCCGATTGACGCAAAGCCAGTACCCCGGGGGAAAATTCCGGGAATACCGCTACCGCGATGGCCGCTTGAGCGAGGTCAAAGGTCTGGACGGCGAGCGTCTGGCCTATCGCTATGAACGGGAAGGGCTCCTGAAAGAGGTTTTGTCCGGCGGACGCAGCGCGGAGAGCTACAGCTACTATCCCTCGGGACGGCTCAAGGATCGCCATGTGCGCGGCACCAAGCCTGATGAAAACGTGTCGGAGTTTTACAGCCCCTGGGGCCAACTCGTCCGGTACACCCGCGGGGGCGAAGTTTTTGAGGCCGACAAGTCCGGCGCCCTGGTTAAAGCCCAGGCGGCTTCCCGGAATCCAGTGACTTACGCTTCCGCGAAGTCCGCGGCGCCCCCCGTGGTCATGGTGGCCTATGAGGGCCAAGTAGCGGACACGGATCTCAAGCGCGGCGTCGTGATCTTCGGCACCCAGGATTGCGCGACCTGCACGTGGTTGAAGGAGGAGTGGCTGCCGGTGTTCCTGGAAAATAGGAAGGCAACGGCGGCCTATTTCGCCGACCTGAGCCGGCCGGAGGGTTACAAACTGCTGGCGCGGTTGGAGCGGGAAACCGGGACGTCCTCCATGAGTTTCCCCGCCGTGTACTTCAAGGGGGTCCTCGTTTACGGCGTATCGGCCATCCAGAAGTGGGAGGCCCAGTGAAATCCCGCCGTCGTTACCGTAGGTCCAGCGGCGTGCTGGCCTGTTTTCTTGGCTGCGCCATTTGGGCCGGTGCCGCCGAGAAAACCCTGGAGGACGTCTATCTCCCCCCGCTACAGAGCGGATCCATCGAGGAGTCCCAAAAGCTTTCCGAACGTGTCATGAAAACCGACCGCGCCTTGGCGCTGGCCATGCAAGTGAGGGTCTTGCGTCTCAAGGGGCGCCCGGAGCGGGGATTAGCGCTTCTTGAGCAGTCGGGCAGCGCGTACCAGGGAGAGGCCGAAGTGCGCCTGGAGCGCGGGCAATGCCTCCTGAGCCTCGGCAGGAAGGATGAAGCCGAGCAGGCTTTCGGCCTCATGCGCCAGGACAAGCGCATCCCCTTGCGCTGCCGCGCCGTGTATGGCTTGGCGTGGCTGGAGTTTGCCTCGGAACGCACGGAGGCCTGCGTCGCCGATTGCGACAGGGTAATCGAGGACGCCAACGGCTTGGGGGACTCCGAAGTGGACGAGGGCTTGAAAAAAATCGTGGAGGCCGCGCGGAAACTCCGGGACGAAGTACGGCGGAAGCGGGAATCCGGCATCTATCCCCAGGATTACATCCACTACAAGAATGCCCGCCTCCTGCAAGCCCAGGGGCAGTACGAGCAGGCCGCCCAGACCTACCAGCGCATCCGCTCTCCCATGCTGGTGGATGCCGCGGGGTGCTACGCTCCCGTCTGTCTTTTCCGATCAGGAAAGACGGCTGAGGCCGTCGCCGCGCTTCAGGCCTTTGTAAAATCCAAACCCACGGGCCTGTACCGGGGTGAGGCCTGGTACGAGTTGGGCCGCATGCTCTATGTGCTGGGCCAGCTCCAGGCCGCGGAAAAGGCCTTGAAAGTTGCCATGGACTGGCCTGGGAAATTGGATGGGCAGGAAGGATCT
>JAHFOS010000028.1:0-26196 GCA_023261545.1 bacterium | reverse complement strand
TTTCCCCTGCCACCCAATGTCAAAGACAAGGACGCGGTGGGGAACGTCATCCAGCGCTACGCCGGCCCCGAGCACATCGTGAACCACGTGACCTGCCGCTGGTATCTTCCTTGGCTGGAAGCGCAAATCCAGCTTGCGAGCATTTTCGTACTGGGAGAGCAGCGGAACACGGCGGCGGGGCTCGCGCTGTTGAAAAAACTCATGGACCAGGATCCCGAGTCCACCCCATCGAAAGGTTCCGCCTACCGGGTGAAACAAGGCCTGCGCGAAGGCAGCCACGTCCTGCCGCTGGCGATCTGGAAGGCGCTGGACGGCGAGGACGGGCGGCTGTTGCGGCTGGCTTTTTTCGCCTACGGCGCCGGCGACCACCGGCAGGCCGAGGACCTGTTCGCGTGGGCGAAAATGAGCCTGGGTGAAAACAAGAAGGCTCCGGAATTGCTGGTGAGCGCCCTCGAACTGGGCCTGGGCTGCCTGGAGTTCGATGCGCGGAGGATGGATGTCGCCCTGTCCCATTACGAGGCTGCCGCCAAGTCCGCGAACCCCGAACTGTCCGCCCTGGCCATCTACCTCCAGGCCAACGTCCACGCGGGCCGGCTTGGGGAGTACGAGAAAGCCAGCGAGCTGTACAAGAAAGCCGCCCTTGGTGAGCCTGCGTCGGAGATCGCCCCCAAGGCATGGCTGGCCTGGGCCATCACCGCCGTGCACCACGAACACCCGGAGGACGCCCTGAAGCTCTGCGCGGAACTCGCCCGCCGGCACGGCGGCAGCCTCCAGGCTGGAGCCGCGGCTGTTCTGAAGAAGGCTTTGGGACAGTCGCGGAACGTTCTCGACGACGCGGCGGACGACCCCCATAAGGTGGCTGTATTCCAGGAGGTGCGCAGGCACTTGGTTTTCCCCGGCGGCGGGTTCGAAGTTGTTCCGTTGGAGAAATACCGCGCTTCCGATCTGCTGCTCTACAAGCTCACCTATTCCACGCGCCCCTCCTGTGTGGTGGTCAGAAGTTTCACGTGGTGCCTCACGGAAATGGAGCCCCAGAACCCGCCCGTGAACGACAAGAAATTGAATTTCATCCGCGCCCTGGCGCTGCTGAGTGATTCCTGAGGAATCTGCCGCTTGGAACCGTATAAAATTCTGTGCGTCCCGAGAAGGCCGGGTGCAACTTTGTGGGTCCTAGCGCTGGTGGGCTTTGTGACGAGCCCCGTCCATGGAGCGGAAGAAAGCCCTGTGGTCATCCTGGTCACCCTGTGCACGAATGGTATCCCTCCGTGCCCCACGCAAAGCGGTTGCAAGATTATCACCATGTCCTGCACGCCCGGGAGTGGCGCCGGCCTGGATGCCGTCCATGACGCGACCATCTGCCTGGGAGGTGTCGCGCCGGTCGTTCAGGTTCTCGGTGCGCCAACGCCGGGGAAAAAGACGATTTACTGCGACGGCGCCATCCTGAGCGGCCCCACACCTGCTCCCTACCTTGTATCGAATCCGCGTTTCGTACCGCCCTTGAACCCCAATCTGCCGGGGACGCAAAACGCCCAAATCCTCGTGGATCTGATCTCCCCGGATGGCTGCCCTGATATCCTGGGCTGGTACTTGGGCACCTTCATACTGAAGGTCGTGGAACTCACGGCCAGCCCCACTTCATCCCCCGGCTCCCCCATCAAGGGATGCCTGAACTCGGAGCGAGAAATTACTGTCACCGTTAACCCGCCCGAGGAGATCGCCGGTGTCACCGTCACACCCGATGGCGTGGCGGTCGTGAGCGACACGCCCGGCGTTGCGGGCTCGCGGGTGATCAAGGTCAAGCTGAATAAAGATTCCGAAACCGTTGACGACCTGAAGATCGTGACCTTCAAGTATGCCGGGTGCGAGGTCAAGAGCTATTTCAGGGTTTACAGCATTGACCTTGAGGCGCAGGGTTTTCTCGAGGTGCCCCCAAACAATTTAATGCCTTGCCTGAAAAACGATGAGCTGGAGCCCGGGGTCATCATCGCGCTCAACAACGACGATGACGACAATCTTCCTCCCCCGCCGCCCGGCAATGGCATCTCCGACTCCAACGACCTCGGGCCCTATAATGAGCCCGATCTAGTGCCTATTAAGGTCACCTTCAAACCAAACCCGCCGGATGCCAGCAGCCCGCCCAAAATTACTTACCCCCAGGGCACGCTCAAGCTATGGAAAAACAACGACAAAACCATGCTGTTTCCATCGGGCACCACCCTCCAAGCGCCGATCTCCCTGTACATGGAATGCATCGCGCAGAGTGCCCCGATTGACGTACTCGGCACTTATCACTGTGACGATCTGGTGAAGGTCACGGTCGCAAATCCAACTTTGACGATGCAAGGTCTGCCCGAAGAGTTGCCCGTCACAAATCCCGTCACGCCCAACGAAGAAGCACCTGGTGCGTATATCTCCGTCAACCGGGACAACGACGAGGGCAACGCCGACTGCGAATACGACATGGATGAGTTGCCGGCCAAGCTGCCCATCGGGTATAACGACGATGAGCTTATCCAGGTCAAGGTTGCTACTTGGGACAAGCCCTTCAAGGGGAAGGTCACCCTCCAGATCCCCCCGGGCACCAAGGCGTGGCGGGACAATCATAAAGCGAAACAAATCACGATCTTTTCCTGGGATTTGACTAAATGCCCGGACGAACGAACCTCCGCGACCGGGTGGCCAATTCCCCAAGAGTTATATTTGGAAGGCATGGCGGTCGGCGCGGGGGACATGATCCTCGCCTACAATGGCCCCGCGAGCAAACAGGATAAGATCCGCGTCAACATCATCGAGGCAGACCTGGACGTGGACTCCAATAACGACGGGGTGATCGGCGACGGCGTGGAGGAAGACAAGTGCGAGGATGCGGCTGCCAATATCAACCTTCAGCGGGTAGGCAAGATCCTCTGCGTCAACAACGGCGACAGAGACGGTGATAAGATCCCCGACTATGCGGACGGGTACAACAGCCCGGGTGGCGGGAATAACGCTGGAGCCGGCGCCAGCGCTAAGTTCACGCCCATGATATTAGCCTTGAAGGGCAATATTCTACCCTCCGCCACGGTCACGTTCAGTTACCAAGGTTCCGATCCGCTTCAGGTGGGCAGCCAGCAGCAGGGATACAGCACCCCTCCGGGATTCCTCCGCATCTGGACAAAGGACGGGAACCAGGCGCGCAACGGCTTCCCCATCTCCGCTAATGGACCCGGAAACTTCGTCAAACCGGACGAGGCCTACACCCTGCAAGATCTCGGGGATCAAAACCCCGTGGCGGGCCCGCGAACCTTCAGCCTGTTCATCGAGGGCATCAGCGCCAGCCAGCAAACGGCTGACATGCGGATCGAGGTGTGGGTGGACCCCGACGGCCCCGCCCCCGGCGGTGTAATATCTGATTTGTGCAAGGACGCGGTGCGCTGCACGATCATTGATCCGCAAATCACTGCCGACTATGACCGAGATCGCACGATTGGCGATGCCGACCGAAAACTGGCGCGCGCCTATCCGACTTTCCGCTTCTGGATCAACGACGATAACGATTCCGGAGATGAGAGTGGCAACGACATTCCGGGTACACAAGTAGAAAATAGCGCAAATCAATTCGTAAATGGGATACGGGATCTTGTTGATTTTTTTCCTGTCTTTTGCGATCTCAAATCCACCCTGAATCTCTTGGGAACCACGACTTTAAAGTACGAACTTCGAACCCGCGGCGCGTGGAATACCTTGCTCACGGATCTTGTCCCAGAATCTTCGGGCGATTATTTGATCAATGCCGATGCGGCCAATGCATTAGCGCATCAAAAACTCGCAACACAAGCAGAGCTCGAAGCTGACACCTACGATCTGTCACCAGACTTCCTAGGAAAAATTAAAAACGAGGGCCGCGGGATCATTCTCTTCGAGGGGCGCTTCGCAACAACACACCCGATCACCTTGCGGATTCTCGACTCTCAGGGTCAGGAGATTTGCCAAAGAAGAATACTTGTCAGATCGAGTGGTGTGGAGGCAATGTTCCGGCACCTCAACCTCACCTCTGCGGCCAATGGGGAACAAGGGACCATCGGCCCGGCGGATCGCCTTGGAGATCCGGCGAATTATCCGGACAGTGCGACCGATGGCAAAAATTTTGTCTTCCTGCACGGCTACAACGTGAATCCGGAAGGCGCGCGAGGTTGGCACGCAGAGATGTTCAAGCGGCTCTACTGGTCGGGTTTGAAGTCCAAGTTTCACGGCGTAACCTGGAAGGGGGCGCAGACGAAATTCGGGTCCGTCACGCGCAATTACCACGCCAACGTGGCCAACGCTTTTTTGACAGCGCCTCTCTTAAAAGTATACCTAGATTCGTTAGGCACTCATCTGACAGTGGCTGCCCATAGTTTAGGCAACATGGTGGTTTCCAGCGCCTTGCATGATCATTCCGCGGCCATCCCCAATTACATCATGATTGACGCCGCCGTGGCGATGGAGGCATATCAAAGTGGTGGTAACAGCCTGGACATGGTGCCTCTGGACTGGGATCCCTACCTACAGCAGGGCCAAGAACGTCTGCTTTGCAGTGAGTGGCACAAACTTTTTACCGCAGGGGATCATCGTTCGGAACTGACCTGGCGGAATCGCCTCGCAAACCTCCGCGGCGCAAGTGTTTATAATTTCTATTCGCCCGGCGAAGAAGTGCTGGCCACTCATCCCCACAACGAGGTGCCCGCAATATTAGATACTGGACTCGGTTTCCTGGCCCCTGCCGGACTGTAAGCATGGGCTTTGCAGGAGAAGCTCAAAGGGCGGCACCTAGTCAGTTTTATTCAGGGCAGCAATTGGGGCGGGTGGGGGTTTAATACAGATTATTTTCCTACACCACAGACGCCAGTTCAGGCCGCACGTATTCCCGATCAAAGGTTGCGCATAAATCCATTTTTTCTCCCGCTTCCAGTTCTATTTCCGCTTCCCCTTTTGGGTAGTTTTCCGGAGAGACGTCTTTATCATCCAGTCCATGGATCTGCCTACGCCCTGGATCATCGCGACAGACTTTTGGCCGAGGGTTTTCCGGCCAGGACCCTGGCAGTGGGGGCGAATCCCGTCCCGGGACTTGTCAATGTTCTGAATACTGACATGCAAACTCTGGCCAACGGATGGCCGGTGGCGCGTGGCGGAATTGACAATATCAAGTGGCGGCACAGTGATGTCAGGGAGGTTGCATACTTGTACACGTATCGCCTGTTTGACCGGTTTGCACAGATTGGAAGTTCCCCATGAAAATTAAGATGACTTCTGTCACGATGGGCGTTCTCGTGCTTCTCATTGGATGCGGTTATCCTTTCGATTTTCCCGAGGCCATGATTACCGTGGAGGTGGTGGACGAGGCCGGACTACCGATTGCAGATGCCACTGTCAGCGTTGTTTTCATCAAACCAAAAACGGAAAATCTAGGTAGTGATTCATTTCTTATCAAGGGCCAATCGGATGCCAAGGGTCTCTTCTCGGCCTCGATGAGAGCCCAGCAACAGGTGACTTGCGGTGTAAGAAAAGATGGATATTACGGGAGCTCCGGCAAGCCGGCCACGTTCAGCAACTACAAGGACGACAAATGGCAGCCTTGGAATCCCACCGTCCACGTGGTCCTCAAAAAGATCGGCAAGCCGGTGCCGATGTATGCTTGTAGTCTTGAAAAAGAAATACCATTGCTTAATGAGGAGGTGGGGCTCGACTTAATAGAGCGAGATTGGGTCGCCCCCCATGGAAGCGGAAAATCTCCAGACATTATCTTATTATGCACCAAAAATATCGCAAGCATTCGCGACTTCAATTTGGAGATGCATCTTAGATTTAATGCCAAAAATGACGGGTTGATTCAAATTCCTTATGACACCAGCCATGGCAGCTTGCTACGTCTGCCTCGCGAGGCTCCCATCGACGGCTATGTCAACAACCTGGCAAAGAAGGTGACGGCCAAAACGGATGCGCCAGTTGTTAGTGATTTTCTGGACAACAAGTGTGCCTACTTTTTTAGGACAAGATCGGGACGCGAAGGAGGGCCTCTTTACGGCAAGGTCATCAACGATTTTGGCTATATTCTAATGAACACAAAGACAGTAAAGATCACTTTTTCATACTACCTCAACCCTGACGGCACACGCAACATGGAGTTCGATCCCAAGCGCAACCTCTTCAAAAATCTAAAAAGCTATGATGAGCTTCGTGACCCTTGAGAACGATGATAAATAATCCTGAGAATAAGAGTGTTTTGCCTTTCGATGGTTTTTTAGAGTTCCGACTCCATAAAATGGAAGATGGACCATTATATGGCAAAATATTAAATGACTTTGAGTACGGCCTTCAAAAAGCAAAAACTGTTAGAATTTCTTTTTCTTACTACCTCAACCCCGATGGCACCCGCAATATGGAATTCGACCCCAAAAGAAATCTTTTCAAGTCCTTAAAAAGCCTTGAGGAAATTCGTGAACCATGAATTCGCTGGAGGATAATCCCTGCACGATCAGTCCCCATGATCGCCCGCACAAGGATCTAAACCCATGAAAGTCCTCATGTTCGGCTGGGAGTTCCCCCCCTACATCAGCGGCGGGCTGGGTACCGCTTGTTACGGGCTCACGCAGCACATGGCGCGGCGCGGCGCGCGGATCACCTTCGTGCTGCCCATGCTGCGCGAGCGCGCGCAGAAGAGCCACGTGAAGCTCATGGGGGCCGTGGAGGTGGCCGAGGCCTTGCCCAAGGCGGCCATTAAGGAAGCCAGCCTTGTCCGCGAGCGCGAGGAGGAAAATATGCGCTTCCTGCGCGTCTCTTCGGCGCTGCGGCCCTACCTCACGGAGCAGCGCTACGTCGAGGAACTGGCGCGCCTGGAGCGCGAGCGCGTGCGCGCGCTGGGCGGCAAGCCCGAGGGCCGCGACGTGTCCGACAGCGTCATCCAGATTTCCGGGGAGTACGGCCGCAACCTCGTGGAGGAGGTGCATCGCTACGCCACCGTGGGCCGCCGCCTGGCCATCGTCGAGGACTTCGACATCATCCACGCCCATGACTGGATGACCTTCCCCGCCGCCATCGCCGCCAAGCAGGCCAGCGGCAAACCGCTCGTCATCCACGTGCACGCCACCGAGTTCGACCGCAGCGGCGACCACCCCAACTGGGAGATCTATCACCTGGAGAAATGGGGCATGGAGGCGGCGGACCGCATCATCGCCGTGAGCGGGCGCACCCGCGACCTCATCGTCAGCCGCTATTTCATCGCCCCCGCGAAGGTCGCGGTGGTGCACAACGCCGTCATCAAGGAAAAGACCGTGGAGCGCAAGCAAGTGGTCCGGGGCGTGAAGGAGAAAATCGTGCTCTTCCTCGGTCGCGTCACGTTGCAAAAGGGCCCGGACTACTTCGTCGAGGCGGCGGCGCGCGTGGCGCGCAAAATCAAGAACGTGCGCTTCGTGATGGCCGGCACCGGCGACATGCTGCCGCGCATGATCGAGCGCATGGCGCAACACCGCCTGCTGGACCGCTTCCATTTCACCGGCTTCCTGCGCGGCAAAAAGCTCGAGGAGATGTACGCCATGAGCGACCTCTACGTCATGCCCTCGGTGTCCGAGCCCTTCGGCATCACGCCCTTCGAAGCCATGAAGTACGGCGTCCCCGTCATCGTCTCCAAGCAGGCCGGCATCACCGAGGTCCTGCCGCACCTCATCAAGGTGGACTTCTGGGACGTCGAGGCGCTGGCGCGCAGCATCCTTGACGTGCTCACCGACCCCGAGTACTCCGAGGGACTCGTGGAAACCAACACGCGCGAACTCGAAAAGGTGGACTGGGATAACTCGGCGGCGAAGGTCCTCGATATTTACGGCGGACTGCTGCCTTGAGCCGGGTCAGCGTCTGTTTTTATTTCCAGGTCCATCAGCCCTTCCGCCTGCGGCAGGATTACAACTTCTTCTGCATCGGCCACGACCACCGTTACGAGGACGACGAGAACAACCGCAACATCCTGCGCAAGGTGGCGCAAAAGTGCTACCTTCCCGCCAACCGCGTCATGCTGGAACTCGTGCGCCGGCACGAGGGCCGGTTTCGCATCAGCTACTCCATCAGCGGGGTATGCCTGGAGCAGTTCGAGCTTTACGCGCCGGAGGTGCTCGACAGCTTCCGGGAGCTCGCGGCCACCGGCTGCGTCGAATTCATCAACGAGACCTATTACCACTCCCTGTCCTTCCTGTTCTCCAAGGCCGAGTTCAAGCGCCAGGTGCTGGCGCACAAGCAAAAGCTCAAGGACCTTTTCGGCGTGACGCCCAAGACCTTCCGCAACACCGAGCTCATCTACAACAACGACCTGGCGAGTGCGGTGGAGGCCATGGGCTACGAGCTGATCCTCACCGAGGGCGCCGACCAGGTGCTGGGGTGGCGCTCCCCCAACTTCCTCTACCAGCCGGAGCCCACCACCAAGCTCAAGCTGCTCATGAAGAATTACCGCCTGTCGGACGATATCGCCTTCCGCTTCTCCAACCGCGGCTGGGACGGCTGGCCGCTCACCGCCGAGAAATTCGCCAGTTGGGTCTTCCAAGTGGCTGGCAACGGTGAAGTCATCAACTTGTTCATGGACTACGAAACCTTCGGCGAACACCAGTGGGAGGACACGGGCATCTTCGAATTCCTGCGCCACATGCCGGGGAAGGTGCTGGAGCACCCCGATTTCAGCTTCAAGACCCCGGTTGAAGTGGCGCGCAGTTACGCCCCCGTGGCAAAAATCTCGGTGCCCTACTTCATTTCCTGGGCCGACATCGAGCGCGACACCACCGCCTGGCTCGGCAACCCGCTGCAGGACGGCGCCATCGAACTCGCCTACAGCCTGGAACGGCCGGTGCTCAAGAGCAAGGACGTGGGCCTGATCCACACCTGGCGCAAGATGCTCACCTCCGACCACTTCTACTACATGTGCACTAAGTGGTTCTCCGACGGCGACGTGCACAAATATTTCAATCCCTACAAGACCCCCTACGACGCCTTCGTCATCTACTGCAACGCCCTGAACGACCTCAAGGAAACTTTGAAAGCGCGGGGGATTGCATGTTAGAAGTTCCCGCCAAAATTTCACGCCTGTAGCAGGGCCGGTCGCCCTGCCGGGGAGTTTTCGGAGGTTGCGGATTGCAGATCACGACGTTCACGGTGCTGCCCTCGGTGCCGGGGCCCCTGGCTCCGCTGCTGGAAATCGCCTACAACCTGTGGTTCTCCTGGAATTTCGAGGCGGCACGGCTCTTCCTCAAGCTCGACAAGAAGACCTGGCGCGACGCGCAGCAGAATCCCGTGCGCATGCTGTGCATGCTGTCCCCCGAGAAGCTGGAGGCCGCGGCCCGCGACGCGGAGTACCTTGAGGAACTCCAGGCCGTGCACGCGCGCCTGCGCCATTACCTCGCCGAGCGCGGCTGGTACGAGCGCAAGTACCATCGCTTCGGACCGCGCACCGTCGCCTACTTCTGCCTGGAGTACGGGCTGCACGAGTCACTGCCCATCTATTCAGGCGGGCTCGGGGTGCTGGCCGGGGATCACCTGAAGTCGGCGAGCGACCTCGCCATCCCCGTGGTGGCGGTGGGGCTCTTGTACCGCGAGGGCTATTTCCGCCAATACCTCAACGCCGAAGGCGTGCAGCAGGAATCCTATCCCGAGAACGACTGGTACAGCATGCCGGTGCACCGCGTCAAGGACGCGGACGGCAAGCCTGTGAAACTCGCCATCGAGATGGGGCCGCAACTCGTCCACTACCTGGTCTGGCGCGTGGAGGTGGGGCGCGTGCAGTTGTATCTCCTCGACAGCAACCTCCCCGAAAATCCCCCGGACTTCCGGCGCATCTCCGACCGCCTTTACGTCGGCGACCGCGAGGTGCGCCTGCGGCAGGAGCTGCTGCTCAGCATCGGCGGGCTGCACGCGCTGCGGGCGCTCGGCATCCAGCCCAGCGTCTATCACATGAACGAGGGGCACTCGGCTTTCCTCAGCCTGGAGCGCATCCGCCTGCTCATGCTGGAGAAGAACCTCGGCTTCGAGGAGGCGCGGCTCTTCACCTGGTCCACCAGCGTCTTCACCACCCACACCCCCGTGCCGGCGGGCAATGAGCGCTTCAACCCGGAGGTGCTGCGCGCTTACTTCGCGGCCTACGTCGAAAAACTGGGCCTGAGCTGGAAGGAGTTCCTGGCCCTGGGACGCGAGGACCCCGGGAACGACCGCGAGGAGTTCTGCATGACCGTGCTGGCCTTGAAGCTTTCGGCCTTCTGCAACGGCGTGTCCAAGCTGCACGGCCAGGTTTCTAGGAGCATGTGGCGCCGGCTCTACCCGGAACTTTCGGAAAGCGAAGTGCCCATCGGGTCGGTCACCAATGGCGTGCACGCCAAAAGCTGGATCAACCCCATGATCGCCAACCTCATCTACCGCTATTCCAGCGCGCCGCTGGACGAGGACCTGCACGAACTGCACGTCTGGGAGCACGTCGTCAAGGTTCCCGTCGAGGAGGTGTGGAAGGCGCACCTCTACAAAAAGAACACCCTGGTGCGCTACGTGCGCGACCGCCTGCAGCAGCGCCTGCGCGGGCACGGCACGTCGGGCGATGACGTGAAGCGCGCTGGCGAGGTCCTGAACGCCGACCATCTGATCATCGGTTTCGCGCGCCGTTTCGCCACCTACAAACGCGGCTCGCTGTTCCTCAAGAACCTTGAGCGGCTCGCCAAACTCCTGCTGGATCGCGATCGCCCCGTCCAGTTCATCATCTCCGGCAAGGCGCACCCCATGGATCAGGCGGGCAAGGAGGTCATCAAGGAAATCTTCCTGTTTGCGAGTCGCCCCGAGTTCCGGGGGCGGGTCGTTTTCCTGGAGGACTACGATATGAACGTGGCGCGGCACCTGGTGCAGGGCGTGGATGTCTGGCTCAACAATCCCGTGCGCCCGGAGGAGGCCTCCGGCACGTCGGGGATGAAGGCCGCTTTCAACGGCGTGCTCAACTTCTCCATCCTCGACGGCTGGTGGAACGAGGCCTACCAACCTGAGTTCGGCTGGGCCATCGGCAGCGGGGAAAGCTACGAGGATCGCCAGCTCCAGGACCAGGTGGAGAGCGACATCCTCTACCGCATCCTCGAGAAAGACATTATTCCTCTCTACTATGACCGCAACAAGGACGGCATCCCCCTGGCGTGGGTCGAAAAGATGCGATCCGCCATCCGCATGGTGGGCCAGCACTTCTCCAGCCACCGCATGCTCATGGAGTACGTTCAGCATTATTACGCCAGCGCCATGGAGTTCGCGGTCTCCCTGGAAAAGGACGGGTTCGCCAAGACCCGCGAGCTCAACGAATGGCACCGCCACCTGCGCCAGGAATGGGGGCGCATTGAATTCGTGAAAGTGGAGTCCACGCGCGCCGAGGCCGTCTATGTGGGCAGCACGCTGGAGGTTCGCGCCTGGGTGAAGCTGCCCGGCCTCAGCCCGGACCACGTCATCGTCGAGGCCTGCCATGGACCCGTGAACAGCCACGGCCACTTCAATGCCGTTCAGCGCGCGCGCATGCAGGCCTCCGGAGAAGAGGCCGGCACCGTGCTTTTCAAGGCCTCCCTGCCCTGCACCCAGGGCGGGCAGTACGGCTTCGCGGTGCGCGTGCTGCCCAGGCACAACCTGCTCGCCAGCGAATTCCTGCCGGGGCTCATCAAGTGGGCGTAGCGGCGGCGCCGGCGGCGCCGCTGTTCGGACGGAGCCGCGAAGTGAGGGCGACTCGGATGGCACACGTGCCGCTCCCGCCATGGATCGCCTGAAGCGTCGCAGGATTCCCTCGCTGGAGGCGCGCGTGGATCAGCCCGGGGAGGGCGGCGTGCTGCAGCGCTCCTACCCCGTCGGCCGCCGCGAGTTCTTCCGCATCTACCAGGGCGAGCCGCTGCGCCTCGAAGTGAGCCTGGCGGAGGGAACTCCCGCTTCCAGGGTGGCGCTGCACACCGACCTCAACGTCGAGCATCCCGGCACCTGGCACGACATCCCCTTCGAAAACGTGGGCGGCGGGAAATTCCGTTTCGAGGAGCTGGCGCTGCGCTGCGGGCTTTACCGCTTCAAGATTAAATACGCCCGGGGCGGCGGCCAGGGCTGGTTCCTGGATCGCGCGCCCTTCTCCTACGTCCAGGTGGACCCGGTTTCGCTCAAGGACATCCGCATGTACACGCTCATCCCCACGGCCTCCGGCTCCGTCGCGCGCTGGAAGGAGTGGCTGCAGCACGCGCATGCCATGAACTTCAATACCGTGCACCTGCTGCCCATCACCGCCATGGGCCGATCCGAGAGCCCCTATTCGGCGCGCGACCTTTTCGACCTGGACAGCTCCTATCACGATCCGGGCGACGAGCGCGACGGGTTGGGCCAGTTCGAGGACTTCGTGGAAAAGGCTAAAAAGCTGGGCCTGCGCCTGTGCCTCGACCTGGTCCTCAACCACGTCAGTCCCGAAAGCCAGCTCGCGCTCTCAAGGCCCGAATGGATCGTCCCCGACGAGAACGAACCCGATAGCTTCAAGCGCGCCGGCTGCTGGCACCAGCGCACCTGGATCCGCTGGGAGGATCTGGTGCTCGTCCACTACGCGCATCCGCAGGAGAGCACGCGCAAGGATATCTGGCGCTACATGATCCAATACGCGCTGTTCTGGGCCAACTACGCCGCGCACACCGGCGGCATGGTGCGCTTCGACAACCTGCACAGCAGCCACGAGGTGTTCATCGGTGAACTCACCAAGGTGCTGCGCCGCGAATACCCGAGCCTGGTCATCCTCGCCGAGTATTTCACCGACCCCGCCACCCTGGAGCGCATGGTGGCCGAGTGGGGCCTCAACCTGCTGGTGGCCACGCCCTGGGAGTACACCTTCGCCCCGCAACTGCGGGAGTACATCTCCCACCTGCACAAGAACAGCGCCAAGCTCCGGCACCTGCTATCCGCCACTTCCCATGACAGCGGCGCCCCGGCCGAGGAATTCTTTGCGCCGCGCGCGGCCTTGCCGCGGCACGCCATCTCGACGCTCTTCGGTACCGGCCAGGCGGGCCTGGTCCAGGGCGTGGAGTTCGCCACGCCGCGCAAGGTTCAATTCATCGGCCGCAACCGGCCGGAACCGCCGAACGGCGGCGAAGATTATCGCGACCTCATCGCGCGCTTGAACGACCTCATGGCCCGCCACGAGGTCTTCCGATCCACGGGCAACCTGCGCTTCATTGATGACGGGCACCACGCCATCCTCGCCGCCCACCGCTATCCGCCGCGCGCCGCGGGCGAAGCCTTTTTGGTTTTCGCCAACCTCGATATCCACAACCCCCAAACTATCACCGTGGACCTTGGCCGCCAGTTGCCGGAGCACGCCGGCAGCGCCTTCGAGGACGTCCTGGCCGCCCGCGCCGAGCGCACCGAGGAAGGCCGGCTCGCCGTCACCCTTGAGCCGTGCGGAGTCAAGATCCTGAAGCTCATGAAGTAAGGGGAATTCGCTCGAAAGCCGTGGGCTCCAGGATCGGAAGCAGCAAATCTCGACCGCAAAAATCTTGAAAACCTGACGCTGGCCCCAGCACCCCCGTAGATGCCGCTGCTCAACACCCCCTATCTCGCTCCCCGGGGCTTTGCCAGCCCCCATATCCAGACCGTCTTTCCGAAACTGCGGCGCAGAGTACGCGCGCTGCGCTATCGCCGCGAGCGCCTGGAGCTGGCGGACGGGGACTTCCTGGACCTCGACTGGCTGGCCGAGGGCGCGCGCGCCGTGTCCATCCTGTGCCATGGGTTGGAATCCAGCTCCAATGAGACCTGCATGCGGGGCTTGGCGCGCGCCCTGGCGCATGGCGGGCACACGGTGCTGGCCCTGAACTTCCGCGGTTGCGGCGGCGAGGCCAATCGCCTGCTGCGCTCCTACCATGCGGGGGTTTCCGAGGATCTGGCCCTGGTGGTGGAGGAGCTGAGCCGGCGGCAAGCGTGGGAGCGCATCTTCCTGGTGGGAGTGAGCCTGGGGGGCAACGTGGTCCTGAAGTACCTGGGTGAGCTGGGCGCACGGGCTCAGGGGCGCATCGCCGCCGCCGCGGCCATTTCGGTGCCCTGCGACCTCGCGGGCAGCGCCCGCCAGATCGCCGCTCCCGCCAACTTCATCTACCTCAAGGCCTTCATGGATTCGCTCAAGAGAAAACTGCGGCACAAGCTGCGACGCTGGCCGGGGAGCCTGGAGGCCCGGGCCGTGAGCGGCCTCAGAAACTTCGAGGACTTCGACGAGTTTTATACCGCGCCCGTGCATGGCTTCGGCCACGCCGCGGACTATTACCGCCGTTGCAGTTCCGCGTCCCTGCTCGCGGAATTGCGCGTGCCAACCTTGCTCATCAACTCCCGGGACGATCCCTTTTTGGTGGAGTCCTGCTTTCCTTTTGCCGTCGCCCGTGCGAGCCGCCATCTTCACCTACTGGCCCCTGACTCGGGGGGGCATGTGGGCTTCGTGCAGTTCGACGGCTCCGGGGATTATTGGCACGAGCGGCAGGTGGTGGATTTTTTTGCCAGCGCGGAGGGTTGAACGTCGGGTTTTCCCCAAATCGCGTGTCGAATCCCCCCGCTCCCCGCTAACATGCCCCCCGTGCGTCGCGTCCCGATTATGCGCCAGGAAACATCCGAAAAAAAAGTCATCAACGCAGCTAAGGGGGGAACAGCATGAGCGAAGAAGCCAGCAAGGGTCTTGAGGGCGTCGTGGCCGGGTCCACCGCCATCTGCACGGTGGGTCGCGAGGGCCGCGACTTGCGTTACCGCGGCTACTCCATCAAGGATATGCCGCTGGGCACGCGCTACGAGGAAATCGCCGCCCTGCTGCTCACGGGGGAGCTGCCGGACCGCCGCGCGCTTGAGAAGTTCAACGCTGAACTGGCCGGCCGCCGCGAGATACCCCGCGCCATCGCCGCGGCGCTGGAGAGCCTCCCCGCTTCCGCCCATCCCATGGACGTGCTGCGCACCGGGGCCTCGCTGCTCGGCTGCTTCTTTCCCGACCCCGCGGACCAGCCCCTGGACGCGCCCCTGCGCGCGCTCGCCACGCTCCCGGACATGCTGCTCATCTGGCACGCGCACCACGCCGGCCAGCCTTGGCGGGCGCCACGCCAAGCGGGAATAGCCGGCCGCTATCTCGAAGGGCTGCACGGGCGGCCGCCCGAGGAGGAGGACCGCGCCATGATGGACCTCTCGCTCATCCTCTACGCCGAGCACGAGTTCAACGCCTCCACCTTCGCCGCGCGCATCACCACCTCGACCATCTCCGATATGTACTCGGCGCTATGCACCGGCATCGGCACGCTCAAGGGCAAGCTCCACGGCGGGGCTAATGAAGCGGCCATGGAGATGCTGCTGCCCTACCGCGATGCCGCCGCCGCCGAGCGCTTCATCACGGAGGCCCTCAAGCGCAAGGAGCGCGTCATGGGCTTCGGCCATCGGGTGTACAAAATCTCCGACCCACGCTCGGACATCATCAAGGAACTGGCCCGCCGCCAGGCCGAGAAGCACAACGCCATGGGCCGCTTCGCCGCCTTCGAGGTGGTGGAGGGTATCCTGCGCCGCGACAAGGGGCTGTTCCCCAACCTCGACTTCTATTCGGCGCTGTTCTACCACCTGCTCGGTATCCCCATCCCGCATTACACGCCGCTCTTCGTCTTGAGCCGCGTCGCCGGCTGGGCGGCGCACTGTTTGGAGCAGCGCGCCGACAACCGCTTGATCCGCCCCACGGCCATCTACACCGGCCCCGCGTCCCGGCCCTGGGTGCCGCTGGAGCAGCGCCGCTGATCATGAGTGACCGCATCGCGCTGCCCGCGGCAGAAAACCAGGCGCGCGGGTTGGCCGAAGCCGCCCTGCGCTTCATGGCGCAACCCTTCACGGCGGTAGCCCCGGAGGTCTGGCAGCGGCTGGAGCTTTTCTACCTCGACAGCGCCGCCTGCGCCGCGTCCGCCCTGCACCTGGGCGCGCGCGCGCCGACGCTGCTGCGCGCGGAGGCCCTCGCTTGCCGGCAGGCCGGTGGCTCCACTTGCTACGGCAGCCGTGTGGAAGTGCTCCCCGAAAAATCCGTGGTGGCCAATTCCTCGGCGGCGCGCGAGTGGGATTCCAATGGCACCAATTTCGGCTGGAACCCGCGCACGGGCCAAGGCAAGGGCGAATTCGGCCACAACGACTTCTACCCCGTGGCCATGGCCGCCGCGCAGCAAGCGGGGCTCGACGGCAAGAAACTGCTGCAAGGCATGTTGCTCATTGACGAGATCCGCGGACGGCTGGCCGAGGTGTTTTCGCTCAAAGACCACAAAATAGACCACGTGCTCCACGGCGCCATCGCCAGTGCGCTCGCCTACGGCGCCATGCTAGGGGCTTCACCCGCTGCCCTGGAATCAGCCGTGGGCCTGGTGGTGGCCCACAGCGTGCCCTTCCGCGCCATTCGTCACGGCCGCCAGCTCTCGGACTCCAAAGGCGCCTCAGCGGCCCTGGCGGCCGAGTCGGCGGTGCTGGCCGCTCGCCGCGCCATGGCCGGCTTCGTCGGCCCCGCCGACATTTTCCGCAATCCCGAGGCGGTATTCTGCCTTGCCGATCCCCAGCCGCCGGGACGCAGCCCCTTCGATTTGGAACTCACGCTGGCGGGCCGCGAGTTCGCCATCATGACGATGCACTTCAAACTCGGCCTCTACGAGCACCAGACCGCCTCCGCCATCGAGGGGCTGGTGCGGCTGCTGTCGCTCCACCCCGCGCTGGTGGAGGACAGCGCGGCCATCCGCCGCATCGCCGTCGCCATCTACGAGCCCGCCTACCATATCGTCGCCGACCCCCACAAGTGGAGCCCTGAGACGCGCCAGAGCGCCGATCATTCGCTGCCCTACATCGTCGCGACGCTGGTCCGCAAGGCGCACGAAAAACGCCAGGCTGGCTGGGCCGAACTCATGCTGCTGCCCGAGGACTATGGCGACGCCGCGCTCCAGCATCCCCTGACGCGCCAGCTCATGGCCAGAGTCGAGATCCGCCATGGTGGTCCCGAGTATGACGCGCAATACCCCCGGGGCCTGCCCACTTCCGTCGCCATCGAGCACCCGAAAACCGGTCGCGTGGAAAGCGGCCTGGTGCTGCTCCCCCCGGGCCACGCCCTCAACACCGAAGCCCCGCTCGTGGACCTCTTGCGGCGCAAACATGCGGCCCTCGCCGGCCCGGCGGTGTTGGACTACGCCGACTTCCTGCGCCGCTCAAGCGCGCTGGCAGACAAATCGCCCGCCGAAGTGCGCGCCATGACCGCTTTCGCCATTCGCGGACTGGATGCGGGCTGAAAGGGCCATCGCCCTCAGGTTCACGGTTGCGGGCCTCGAAGGCTGTGGTGTCGGCACTCGGCCAGGCCCGGAAGGTGCGCGAACGTGCTCCGAGTCTGGATGGATGACGAAAAAATCAGGAATGGAACGGATCGTGGGAATGCTGGCGGCGGTACTCGCCAGGGGTCGTGCCAAACTTGATGTGAAAGCTCCGGCAAAAGCACTCGACGTTGGCGAAACCGCAATCCTTGCAGATATTTTTGATGGGCGCCTCAGATGAAATAAGCAGGCGGCAGGCTTCCTGAAGGCGCCGCATCAAGAGCTGCTGGTGCGGCGACGGCTGAAGGTGGCGGCGGCAGAGAGCGTGGAGATGCGACACGCTGACCTTGGCGTGCGCGGCGATGTCTAGGATGGACAGGTTCGCCGCGAAGCTCTGATCGATGATGAGCCTCATCTTGCGGAGCGGGAGGGGCAGCGCCAGGTCCGGCTTGCGATGGGAGTAGGAGTAGGCCTGCCAGAAGAGCCGCGCGTAGGCGTACGCGCCGAGGACTTCGCGATCCAGCGAACTGTCGCAGTAGCCGCGCAAGATCTCCTCGGCGAACACCAGGGCCTCGTTTTCCCTTTCCCAGAGGGTCCAGTGCGGCACGCGGCGCGCGGGATCCTCGGAATTTTTGAAGAGCAGGACGAGGCAACGGTAGGGGTCTTCGGGGTTGTTTTCGTGGATGGTGTGATCGCCGGGAAGGTGCCAAAAGATGGTGCCGCAGCCAAACTCGCGCGGCCCGACTTCGGTTTCGAAGGAAACCCTGCCGCCCGTGAGGACTTCGATGTACTCGTAGTGGGGCGGGATCTGGATGGGCGTGATATCAGAGATGTGCGGTGCTTTGTACAGTCCTATTTTCTCGAGGGCAACCGCCCGCGCGCACGGGTGAGGGGGGAAAGCTTCCATAGGCATTTTTTATCAAGACACGATACTTTTAGTCAATGTCGAGAGAGCTCCGGAGACTTTGGAGTAATATATAGTATTTTTTCTCAATTGCAATCGAATAGCAATCTTGCTAGAATTGATCTGTAAATAGCTTTTGTCAATAAGTCCTGGGCGCGTGCTCGGGCGCTATCAAAAAAAGGCGGTTCCCCATGAAACCCATATCGGTGCAACTGTACTCTCTGCGTGACGCGGCGGCCAAGGGCTTCAACGAGGTGCTCGAACGCGTCGCCCGCATCGGTTTCAAGGGCGTGGAACCCGCGGGTTTCCATGGAATGACGCCGAAGGAATTCCGTCGCAAGGTCGAAAACCTCGGCATGGTGGTTTCCTCCAGCCACGGGCCATGGGCGAATCCCGAAAACCTCAACGAGGTCATTGACACCCTCGGCGTACTCGGGTTGGACATCGCCTCCACCGGCTACGGTCCCGATGATTTCAAGGATAGGGAGGCCATCCAGAAGACCGCGGAAATCGTCAACGGCATGATCGAGAAACTTGCGCGGGCCAACATCAAACTTTTCCTGCACAACCACCATTGGGAATTCAGCAAGGTTGAGGGCGCTATAGCCTACGAACATTTCGTGAAACTCTGCCCCAACGTCCTCTTCGAGATCGACACTTACTGGGCTTGCAATTTCGGCGCCAACGACCCCGCCGAGCAGGTCGAAAAATACAGGGACCGCACGATCCTCCTGCACATCAAGGATGGCCATTTCGTCAGGGGCGGGCACATGGTCGCCGTCGGCGGCAGCGGAAGGATCGACTTCCAGAGGGTGATCGCCGCGGCCGATCCCCTGATGTTGCGCTGGCTCATCGTCGAGCTCGACAGTTGCGAAACCGATATGTTCGAGGCGGTCGAGAAGAGCTACCGCTTCCTCATCAGCCATAAATTAGCCGAAGGCAACCGCTGAGCCCTCTGTTCCTTCACCTCAATTTTCGCTTGACCGGGAAGGCGCTGCGCTTACAAGACAACGGCAACTTTTAGGGGAAAGCAACATGGTTAAGGATAAATTGAACGTCGGCATCATCGGGTGCGGCAACATCTCACAGGCTTATTTCAACGGCCTTAAAATGTTTCCCCATGCCGTCGAGGTCAGCGCTTGCGCGGACCTGAGCCCGCAGGCCGCCGATTCCAAGGCACGGGAAAACGGGGTTCGGGCGCTGAGCGTCGAAGCGCTCCTCGCCGATTCCGGCATTGATATGGTCATCAACTTGACCATCCCGAAAGCCCACGCGGAAATCGCGCTGCGCGCCCTGGCGGCGGGAAAGCACGTCCATTCCGAAAAGCCCTTCGCCGTCACGCGCGAGGAGGGGCAAAAAATTCTGGCCCTCGCCAAGGAACGAAAACTGCGCGTCGGCTGCGCCCCCGACACGTTCCTGGGCGCCGGGCTCCAGACCTCCCGCAAGCTGATTGACGATGGCTGGATAGGGCGCCCCGTGGCCGGCACCGCCTTCATGATGGGGCGGGGGCCCGAATCCTGGCACCCGAACCCGTTCTTCTTCTATGAGACGGGTGGCGGCCCGATGTTCGACATGGGCCCCTACTACGTTACGGCCCTCGTCCATCTGCTCGGTCCGGTCAAGCGCGTCGCGGCCATCACCGCGGTCAGCTTCAAGGAGCGCATCGCGGGCTGCAAGGAGCATTTTGGCAAAAAGATTTCGGTCAAGGTGCCGACGCACCTCGCGGGCACCCTCGAATTCGTGCAGGGCGCGATTGTGACGCTGGTGACCAGTTTCGACGTCCATGCCCACAAGCATCCGTGCATCCAAATCTTCGGCTCGGAAGGCAGCCTTAACGTGCCGGACCCGAACTCCTTCGGCGGCCCGGTGGCCGTCTTCCGCCCCGGCTCGCCCGATTGGGCGGAACTCCCGCTGGCCAACCCCTACCATGAGAACTCCCGCGGCATCGGCGCGGCGGACATGGCCGACGGCATCAGGTCGGGCCGCCCGCACCGCTGCTCAGGGGAACTGGCCTACCACGTGCTCGACGTGATGCACTCCTTCGAGGAGTCCTCGCAATCCGGCCAGATCGTCACTTTGAAGAGCACCTGCGCGCAACCCGCGGCGCTACCTCTCGGCCTCAGGAAGGGGTCCTTGGAGCGTGATCAGCCCTAGTCCTTTCCGAAGCGCGAAAAATCGGCGATCTGATTTTAAAATGTCTCAACAGAGGTTGAAAATGCAAAACAGCGTCGCCAGCGCGTTCGTTCGTGTTTCGGTTATCGTCCCCCAAAGCCGCGCCATGGGCCGCGGGACCCGCTGGCACCGCAAGGCCCTACATTGTTTCACCCTGATAGAGCTCCTCGTCGTGGTGGCGATCATGGCCATCTTGGTTTCCTTGCTCTTCCCCAGCTTGAGGTTGGCGCTGCACAACGCCTACCTAGTGAAATGCATGGCCCAGGAGAAGCAGTTGACGCTCTCCTGGGACACCTACGCCGAAGATTACGACGGTCTCATGGTCGGGTCCTTTGACATGCTTTCCTACCACCCCAATAGCTGGATCGACGATAACCAGTGGTCGCCCGACAGGAACACGCCGCCCGCCATCAAGCGGGGGCTGCTGTACCCTTATGTGAACACCATCGAGGTGTACCGTTGTCCCAACGATGAAAAAAAGCAGGACACTTACC
The DNA here is from genome assembly GCA_023261545.1 of bacterium. Lineage (GTDB taxonomy): Bacteria > Planctomycetota > JADGBV01 > JADGBV01 > JADGBV01 > JAHFOS01. Next base: position 5,326 of record JAHFOS010000028.1, on the reverse strand, counting down.
GTCCGAGCAACCACTTGGGCTTCCCCTTTTCCGTGGAATGGCTGGGGCCTTTGAATACCGAGGTCTATCTCCACAACACGAGGAAGATGGACAATCCCAGCGAAACCATGCTTTTCGTCGAGGAGGACTGCTGGACCCCCGTGGGCTGGGACGGCTGGACGCTGGACACGCGCGCGGGCGACGTGATTTCCTACACATGGATAGACGATATCGGCTTGTATCACCTGCCGGGCCGCGATGGCATGAACGTATCCTTTCCCGATGGTCACGTGGAGTTCTGGGTCTGGGAAGATTCGCGGACTTTCGCAAGGGCCCCCACGAAGAATCCACCCAATGGAAACGTGGCTTTCCAGTTTCACCCGGGCAGCGTGGATATAGAGCGGATGTATTACGCTTGGTGGGGAATTCAGAAGAAATAAGCATTTTTCAACGGCACGAAGGCGCGCGTCCTCGCTTTTTCTGAAGGCCGGCGCGCACCGGACGATTCGGCGTCGGAGGACGCGGACGCCTTGATTTGAGGGCTCGGGTTTCAGCGGGTTCGCTGGTAAAATACCGCCGTCCGGACGCCGTGAAAACGGGGCGGCCTCCCCACGACGCCGAATGTGGCCAATGTTCTCTAAATCTGGACCTTGTTTGCCGTCTTTACTTAGCTTACCATTGCCCTAAGATTGCCAGAAATGGGGAGCCGAGGCGCGGGAGAAGCACAGGAGTTTTGAGGATGCACGACCGTCGGGGATGCCGGGAGGATCGCGTGAGCCGCCATCTCCGAGCGGTCCCACGTTTTTTTACGCTCATCGAAATGCTGGTGGTCATCGCCATCATCGCCGTGCTTTTCTCCTTGATTTCGCCGGCGCTGAAGAAAGCGGTAGATACCGCTAGAGGCGCGAAGTGCATGAGCAATATGCACCAGGTCGCCATCGCTTTATCGCACTACGAGGACGATAACGATGGCAGCTTCATCACTTTTCACCACGGCACCCTGGTCACTGGAGAACCGATCCCTGGAATGGGGGACACTTACTGGGTCTTTAAGTTGGGAAGGGAATATATGGGGGGCCAGCCCGGGATGATCAAACTTCCTGTTTTTGAGTGTCCCGTGGTTGATGAAAATGGTGGCTCCGTCATGATCGGTGGGAATCTGGGGGGGGACCTCGTCACTCAGCAAAAGCTGCCCTATCCCTATATCAACGCACCTTTTAATTACGGTCGCACCAACTATCACGGCGACCTCGACCCCAGCACCATCGTCCCTCGCGCGGTCAAAATTCAAAAAATGAACTCGCCGGCGACGTGGCTTCAGTTGCTCGATGTTTTGGAAGGCTGTATAGCCCAGTATAGTCCTAATTGGATCCCCTATAACACGGACGTCAGCGGCGATGGGATCCCCGACACCTCGGGAATAGTTTTGGGTTATAACCCGATTTGCACCTATAACCTCGCTCGACCGCGGCTCCACGAAACCCTTCCCGGTTACATTTATGGAGCTTGTAATATTTCCTTGTGCGACGGGCATGTTGAACGCTTTCCTTTCGAACTATGGCAGGATCCAGCGCATGACTACTGGAGCGACTGATCCTTGGCCCTCTAAGCCTTCGCGGCCCCCTGACTTTCGCGGCACCGCCCTCCGGAACGCCGGAATTGGCAAGTTTTCTTGAAATATGGACCTTGTTCGCTGGCTCCGCTTGGCTTATCATTGCCGCTGTTAGCCGTGTGAACGGCCTGGATCAACGGCCATGCAAAAAAAGTTGCTTGAAAATAGGGGCGTACAAAACCGTCACGGGCCGCGCATGAGCCGCCGTCCCTGTTCGGCCCCGAATTTTTTCACGCTCATCGAGATGCTGGTGGTCGTGGCCATCGTGATGATCCTGATGAGCTTGCTCTTCCCGGCGCTCCGCAAGGCCCGCGAACAGGGCCTGCAGGTGGCCTGCGCGGGGAGGATCCATCAGTGCTACCTCGGGGTCGAAATGTATGCCGACACGTATCTTGAATATCTTCCAGCGGCGAACCCCATCGGCGCTTGGCGGCTGGAAATCCTGCCTTACGTCATGCCACAGCTTGCGGAGTGGAATGGGGCCAGGACGGGTTATTTCGAAACATCGAACTCGTCCATCGCCGTGTACCCCAAAAGCGAGTGGGCGAAAATCTGCGCGGAAAACAGCCCCTACCGCTGCCCCAGCACGGCCCCGGAGGCCATGGATGGCTATGCCGCCATGAGCTTTGAAAACCTCCAGGCCGTGAGCGGCCTCGGCTGGAACTACCGGTATCTAGGCTACTCCTATGATTGCAGATGGAGCCCTCCGGACGACGGCCTGCCCGTCAAGAGGACCAAGTTGCGAGATCCCGGTCAGACGATCCTTTTCGGGGATACCAGCGATGACAATAAGGGTGGCGGCATGTTTTGGGCGCCGATCACCTTGTATCCCCCCCAGGAGGCCGCCTGGAGCCCGGGACCGGGGGATCGGCATTTTGGCGGCATCAACACCGCTTTCGCCGATGGTCACGTCGAATGGCAACTGCGGGAATACCTGATGAACAACTCGTCTTTATACAGGAGGAAATCCACGGACGAGACCGTCGCGCCGACGCTGGCCGTGTGGCAGTAGGGCTCTGGGGATTACGGCTCCAGCTCGAGGGTGACCGAGCGCACCAGGGTTCCCTGAGCATCGTGTAGGGCGGCCACGGCCCGGCGAGCCGCCCAGTTGATCTCGAGCGTTCCGTAATTCAGATCCTGGAAGATTTCCCCGACGCGCCAGCTATTCGGTTCGCTTTTGATGCTGCCGTGGTGCGTCAAGCCGCTGGAAGTCACCTCGTAGAGCGGCGCGCTCTCCTTGGGGAAGGCGAGTTTGGAAATTTCACCGAAATGGCGATCCCCACTGAGGAGGAGAGGGTTCTTCACGCTGGCGAGCAGCTTCAGCAGCCGCGCGCGCGCGCCCGGATAATCCGCCCATTTCTCGAAACGATGCTCCACGGGCAGGATCTGCGAACCCGAACCAACGATATGTAGTTGCGCGCGGCTGCTTTTGAGGACGCCTTCGAGCCAGGCCCACTGCGCTTCGCCCAGGATGTCGCCCTCGCCGTGCGGCGGAGCGCGAAAGGTGCGCTCGTCCAGTAGCACGACGCAAATCCGGTTGCCCTCGGGCCCGAAGCTACGGCTGGTGTAAACGCCTTTTTGCCTGCGGCGCGGACTGTCGGCCGGCTCGTCGAGGAAATCCAAGAAAAGCCGCTGGGACTCCGCCTGCTTGGGATACGCGGCGCCGCCGTCGTTGATCCCATAATCATGGTCGTCCCAGGTGCCGAGGACCTTCACCGCCGCGCGGAAGCGGGCGTAGGCGGGAACTTCCTTCTGCTGGCGCCACTTCGCGGCGAGGAGGTCCATATCTTCCGTGTCGCCGTAGATGGCGTCTCCCAACCAGATCCAAAGCTCGGGGCGCCCGGCTCCAATCACGTCCCAGAGCGGCTGCGGCTGGTCCTGCTTGTTGCAGGAGCCGAAGGCGATGCGCGTCACGGGCGGATCGGACGGTGCTTCGGCGCGCGGGCCGTTGCTCGCGGCCAGAAACAAAAACCCCAGGCAGAACAGGGACCGATAAAGTCCCGAGCCAATGTCATTAAACTTCAAAATCAGTGGGCGTTCAGATCTGCTGAGAAGCCGCTCACCGTTCGCCCTGAGCTTGTCGAAGGGGGAACGGTGTGAGGTTTCGGCCCATTCATGCTTCGATCCTTCGACAGGCGCAGGATTCAGCACGAACGGGCCTGTCTGCTGATACCACGATAGCTTAATGACATTGCGTCCCAGGCTACGCATAGGTTCCCCTACCAGAGGGCGATGTCGCAGGTTCCCGAGGCATTGGCGCAGCCGCGCGCCATGGAGAGCGTGCTGAAAGAGAAGGCGTGATGGCCGCGGGTATCGAGCGCGATCAGTCCGCCGGCGGCGGCGGGGAGCGTCTCGAAGATCACGGCGCGGGCGGCGGCCTCAAGGCTGAGGCCCTTGTGGAGCATCAGCGCGTGCACCTCGTGGGCGGCGGCGGCGCGGATGAAATACTCTCCCACGCCGGTGCAGGAGACCGCGCAGGTGCGCTGGTCGGCATAAGTGCCGGCTCCGGGCAGGGCCGAGTCGGGAATGCGGCCGGGAAGCTGGTTGATGAGCCCGCCGGTGGAGGTGGCGGCTGCGAGATGTCCCGCGCTGTCCAGGGCCACGGCCCCCACGGTGCCTCCGGGCTCGCTGCCCGCGGGCGGCACGTCGAGCAAAGAGGTGGAACTGCCCGCGAGCTGCCGCCATTCAGCGCGCCGTGCCTCCGTGGAGAACCAGGAATTGTCCACCAGCTCCAGGCCCTCGGCGGCGGCGAAGGCCTCGGCTCCCGGCCCGGCGAGAAGAATATGCGCGGTCTTTTCCAGCACACGCCGGGCGAGGATCACGGGGTTCTTGACGCGGCCAAGCCCCGCCGCCGCCCCGGCCCGCAGGTCTCCCGCCATGATGGAGGCATGAAGCTCATGCTGGCCCGCACGGTTGAAGCCGGCGCCGCGGCCAGCGTTGAAGAACGGGTGATCTTCAAGCACCACCACCGCCGCCTGCACCGCGTCCAGGCTGCCGCCATTTTTCGCCAGCACCCCGGACCCGGCCGCGAGGGCCTGCCGCAGTCCCGCGAGGCATTCCTCGCGGCGCGCCGCGGACAGATCGCGCGGCAGGCTCCCGGCTCCGCCGTGCACCGCGAGGGACCAGGGCATCAGCGCAGCAGCTTCATGACGCGCTGCACCAGCATCAGCCCCACCGCTCCGCGCAGCGCGTGGATGCTCTCGGGGTGGAACTGCACGCCGGCCATGGGGTAGGAGCGGTGGCGCACGGCCATGATGACGTTGTCTGCACTGCGCGCCGCCACCTCGAAACAGGCCGGGAGTTTTGCCTCGATGGCATAAAGCGAGTGATAGCGCGAGGCCAGGAAGGGATTGGGAAGTCCCTCGAAAATGCCGCGCCCGTCGTGGCGGATATCGGCGCGCACGCCATGCTGGGGAGTTTCCAATACTCCGAGCACGCCGCCCTCGGCTTCCACCATGCCCTGGAGCCCGAGGCAGACGCCGAAGATAGGGAGGCCGCGGGCCTTCACGCGGCGGATTAAATCCGGCAAGCCGAAATGCCCGGGGGTGAAAGGCCCGGGACTCAGGAAAACCAGGTCGGGCCTGAAGCTGGCGAAAATCTCGTCTTCGGGAAAGCCCGAACGCACGGTGAGCACCTCGGCCCCGGTGAAGCGCACGTAACCGGCCAGCGTATGCACGAAGCTGTCCTGGTGGTCCACGAAAAGCACGCGCCGGCCCTGGCCCTCGCGCAGCGTTT
>JAHFOS010000027.1 GCA_023261545.1 bacterium | reverse complement strand
CGTGGCTCGCGGGCTGCGATTTGCTCCTCACGGGGACTTCCTTCCCTCCCGATCTCGAGAACGCGCTTTGGAGCTGCGCCCGCCGCAGAGACGTGCCCACGGTGGCGGTCCTCGATCAATGGATGGATTATGCCCTGCGTTTCCAGCGCGATGGCAACATCAAGACCGCGGCGCTTCCCGACCTTATCGCCGTCATCGACGAAGTCGCCGTGCGCGAAATGGTCGCCCTGGGATTCCCCGAAAGCCGCCTGTTCATCGCCGGGCTGCCCTACCTCGAGGATATCGCGCCGCTTCCCGACCGCGAGCCGCCCCTCAAGCTCGCGCGCGAACTCCGCGTGCTGTTCGCCTCCGAGCCCACGCATTTGAGCTCCGGACATGGCTACACGGAACATGAGGCCTTGGCAACCTTGCTGGGAGCCTTGCGCAAGGTCCTGCCTGACCGCGAGGTCGCGGTCCTATGCAAGCTGCACCCGCGCCACGAGCCGGAGGCCGAGGCGCGCGCCAAAGCCTGCGCGCGGCCCTTCCTCTCCCCAGGGCTCAGACTGGAGGTGTGCCGCGAAGGCCGCTCACGAAACCTCATTGCCGCCAGCGATCTCGTGGCCGGCATGAGCTCCATGATGCTGCTGGAGGCCGCACGCATGAACGTGCCCGTGGTGTCCATCCAACCCCACCTGCAGGGGGCCGACCCCTGCTACCTGAGCCGTGTGGGGCTCATCAAGACCGCCGTGAGCGAGGCCTTGCTGGTGGAGGAGCTGCGGGCAGCCCTGGGAGGGCGCAAAATCCGCTTCGAGCTTTCCGCTCGCGGCCGCCACGATCTCGCTGCCTGGATCATCGCCTCACTGGGCCTAAAATGCCCGGCATGAAGACGCCACACAAATCGGCCCGCGCCGCCCGCTATTTTCGAGCCGGCAAGACCATCGGTTTGGAGGCCCTCTCCACCCGTCACATCAATGAACGCTATGTCTCCTGGCTGAACGATGCCGAAACCAATCCCTACAGCGGACGTTCCATCCTGCCCGAATCCCTGGAGTCCGAACTCAGGTACATCCAGGGCGTGCTCGCCGACAATACCAAGATCATCTTCGCCATCCGCCTCCTGTCCACGGGGCAGCATGTCGGCAATGTCGGGTTGCTCAATATTGATCGCCTCAACCGATCCGCGGAGATCGCCATCCTCATCGGTGAAAAAAGCCAATGGGGAAAGGGCCTCGGCACCGAGGCCTTCCGGCTCATGATGGACTACGGCTTCGACACCCTCAACCTCCACCGCTTGTGGATGGGTACCGACAGCGAGCATCGCGGGATGATGCGCGTGGCCGAGAAACTGGGTTTTCAGCTCGAAGGCACGTTCCGCGACTTCTATTTCAAGAACGGCAGCTATCGGGATGTCGTCCAGTACCATGTCCTGAATCCCCGTGAAGCACGCGGGCCGGCCTCGGCCTGACGGGATAGCTGCCGTGAGCCGCTTACCGAAAAAATCCACTGCATCGGGGCAAAGATATTCTTCTCCTCAGACTTTCCTATCTTCTCCGCGTCTCCGCGTGCAAAAATGCTTCCGCATTCGGTGATGGTCCGAAAAGTGAAAAAGATTGGGATTCGCTCACGCGGAGACGCGGAGGGCGAGAAGCTATGGACGACTTTTTCGTTTCGGCTCCACAGGGTTAGGAAAACACGATGAAACACTGCCGACATTGCGTGATGCCCGACACCCGTCCCGACCTGCGCCTTGACGAGGCGGGCGTGTGCACGGCCTGCCGCAACTATGAACGGCGGGCGGTTGTGGACTGGGAAGAGCGCCGCCGACAGCTCACGGCCCTGCTCGACCGCTACCGCAACCCGGCGGGGAGCAACTGGGATTGCATCGTCCCCGTGAGCGGCGGCAAGGACAGCACCTATCAAGTCTTGCGCGCTCTGGAACTGGGAATGAATCCGCTCTGCGTGACAGCCACGACTTGCGATCTCTCACCCATCGGACGGCGCAATATCGAGAACCTCAAAGGCATCGGCGTGGATTACCTGGAGTTCACGACCAATCCCGTCGTGCGCCGCAAGCTCAACCGCATCGGCCTGGAGCAGGTGGGCGATATCTCCTGGCCGGAGCACGTTTCCATTTTCACGGTGCCCGTTCGCGCCGCCGTCCAATACCGCGTCCCCCTCATCCTCTGGGGGGAGAACTCGGAAAACGAATACGGCGGGCCGGCGGCGGCCAGCGAAAACAACGTGCTGGACCGGCGCTGGCTCGAAGAGTTCGGCGGCCTGCTGGGCCTGCGTGTGAGCGATCTCGTCGGCCTCGAAGGCATTGAAGCCCGGCAGCTTTACGCCTACACCTATCCCTCGGACGAAGCGCTGAAGGCCGCGGGCGTCACGGGCCTCTTCCTGGGCTACTACATCCCCTGGGACAGCATGGCCAATGCGCTGATCTCCACGGCTCACGGATTCAGCCCCTACGATGGCGTGGTGGAGGGCACGGGTTTCAGCTATGAAAACCTAGACAACCATCAGACCGGCATCCATGATTATTTCATGTATCTCAAATTCGGGTTTGGAAGGGCCTCCAGCATGGTCAGCGTCCACGTGCGTCGCGGGCGCCTCACCCGCGCGGATGCCGTCGCCATTGTCCGGCGCCATGACGGAAGGTTCCCCTGGACCTACCTCGGCAAACCCCTGGCGGAAATCCTGCGACCCATCGGCGTGACCGTTGATGAATTCATTCGCATCTGTGACCGCTTCACCAATAAAAAGTTGTTCAAAAGCGACGCGCGCGGCAACCTCATCAAGGATCGGGACGGCAACCTCGCCCTGAACCACCCCATCGGCTGACGGGATTTTTGACCCTTCGGGTTTCCTTGTCTTCTCCGCGCCTCCGTGTGTAAGAAAATTTCTGCATTGAACGATAGTGTGTAAAATGAAAGAGAAGACGGGGATTTATTCACGCGGAGACGCGGAGAGCGCGGAGGGGGCGAATGCTGTTGACGACTTTTTCGGCTCCGGCGGGTTGGGTTGAACGCGCTCATCGTTGATTACGGGATGGGCAATCTGGGTTCCTTGCGGCGTGCCCTGGAGCGCCTGGGAGTCGTTCCCGAGGTGAGCGGAAAACCCGATACCCTGCGCGCGGCGGATAGAATAGTGCTGCCGGGCGTGGGCTCCTTCAAGGACGGCATGGCCAACCTGCACCGCGCCGGAATGGTGGAACCCCTGCGCAAGGCCGTATTGGAGGAAAGGGTGCCCCTGCTGGGTATCTGCCTGGGCCTGCAACTCCTGGCCGACGAGGGCGACGAGGGCGGCGGAGCCGAAGGCCTGGGACTTATCCCCGGAAAGGTGGTGCGACTGCAATCCGCTGGCGGTACCGAGCGCATTCCTCACGTCGGCTGGAATGAAATTCATCCTTCCAAAAGTCACGCTCTGCTGACGGGTATCCCGAAGGGTAGCGACTTTTACTTCGTCCACAGTTACCATCTGCTGCCCGTCCATCCGGACGACATCATCGCCACGACCCCCTATTGCGGTTCCTTCGTTTCCGCCGTGGCGAGAGGGCCGGCCAGCGGAGTCCAGTTTCATCCCGAGAAAAGCTCCCGCCTGGGATTCGCGCTGCTCAGGAATTTCCTGGGGATTTAGGGCTCATCCGAAGAATGCGTACCTCTGGCAGCCCCCTCCCCGTTTGTTCTCAGCTCTCCGCGTCCTCAACACGGGAGCATCCACAGATTCCACAGATTTGCACTGATTAAAAATGACGGCCCTGATTGATTATTATCTGTGTTAATCCGTGCAATCTGTGGAAAATCCCCCCCGGCAACTCGATTGGGTTACAATCTTGCTCGACCGTGTATCCGTGTGAAAATTCTGGAAGAGCCACGCATTATTCGAATGAGTCTGAATTGCTGAAAGCCCGCATCATCCCCACCCTGCTCTGGAAGGATTCCGGGTTGGTCAAAGGCGTCGCCTTCGACAGTTGGCGCCGGGTGGGCACCCTGCTGCCCGCCATCAAGGTTTATAACACGCGCGAGGTGGACGAGCTCATCCTCCTCGATATCACCGCCACCGAGGAACGGCGCGCTCCTGATTTCGCCACGGTGGAGGATATCTCGGCGGAATGTTTCGTCCCGCTCACCGTGGGCGGTGGAATCCGCTCCCTCGACGACATCCGCCAGTTGCTGCTCGCTGGCGCGGATAAAATCTGCCTCAACAGCGCGGCTTACGAGCATCCCAATCTCGTGCGCGACGCAGCGCACCTTTTCGGTTCTCAGTGCATCGTCGCCAGCATTGACGCGCGCAAGAATAGTGCGGACGGCCACGAATGCTTTAGCCACTGCGGGCGCCGTCCCACCGGAAGGACCCCGGCCACATGGGCCGCCGAGCTGGAGCATCTCGGCGCCGGAGAGATCCTCATCACCTCTATTGAATGCGATGGCACGCTTTCGGGTTTCGACCTCGACCTCATCCGCCAAGTGACCTCCCGCGTGAGCATCCCCGTCATCGCCTCCGGGGGCTGTGGAACCTACGAACACATGCTGCTGGCCCTGCGGGAAGCGGGCGCCTCCGCCGTGGCCGCGGCCAGTCTATTCCACTTCACCGAACAAACGCCGAAAGAGGCCAAAGCGTACCTGCACCGCCACGGCCTCCCCGTGCGCGGCAGCGGCGCCATGCCTTGAGTTCATGCCACGGGGGCATCACCGAGGGAAGGCGTCCCACTTCCCTTGGCGGCAACGAGCACGCCGTGTTTGATGAGGTAAGCGAGCGGCAAGCGCAGCGGATTCGTGTCCACATTCAGTAGTGCACCCAATTCGGCGATAGAAGAAGGGCCCTGGGCGTAAATCCCCTTCAAAATTCCCTGCAACAACTGTTTATTCAGGATTTGCTGAATCCACGGATGGGGCATCGGAAGCCGCACGTCACCCTGTTGGGTCTCACGCAAAGCCCATTTCATCTCCAAGTCTATTTCATGGCTGGGGTAAGAGCGAAAAACACGCGCCTGCGGCAGGTTTAAAAAATGGCCGGGAACAACCGGGCGACGCAGCATTCCTCCCCAGAGGTCCATGTGTTGTGAGATCACGCGCGGCCAGGCGAATTGCCGAGCGCGTTCTTTTCCGCGCGCTCCCATGGTATTTCGGAGTTCCGGATGAACGACGAGGTTTTCCAGGAATTGATCCATACTATCCTGATCAAGGCTGACGCACTGGGTCAATGCAAAAGGGACATAGCCCATTCCCATGCAGAAGAACCCATCGCTTTCCGGATATGGCAGTCTGCGGCTGGGAACCAAAAACCCGGTTTCACCGTGAATGACGAGATCGCGATACCCCCCCCAATCCGTGGCTATCACCGGCAAGCCGTGCATCATGGCCTCCACGATGCTCAGGCCGAAGGTCTCCTGGAAATTATCCACCGGGGAAATAAAAATATCGCTGGCGGCAAGGAGCCGTTGCTTGTTTTTCTCCTCGATATTGGGCATGAGCTGCACGGCCTGGGAGCAACCACAGCCGCGCGCATCGGCCAAGAGCATTTCGAGCTCCCCCTTGTCCTTGTCCGCCACGCCTCCGGCCAGAAAAAGGCGCGCACGGGGATGCTTGGCCAACACGCGGGCGAAAGTGCGGATGGTAGGGCGCAAATCACCTTTGACGAGACTGTGCAGGCGCCCGATGTAAGTGATCGCCACCTCTTGATCATCCAATGACAAAACCGATCTTGCCTGCTGGCGGTCCATAACATGCACCGGTTCTTCGACTCCCAGGGGAATGACCGGAGTGTCCGGGCGCGTGCACCCCGCCAACTGGGGAAACGCCTCCGCGAGGGCATCATAAATTGTATTCAACACCTTCTTGGCATCCGTAGAAGTGCATACAACAGCTTCGCGGCCCGAGGATCCCAGCAGAAGATGCTGCAAATACGAGGCGTACTCATCCGCCCGGTTCAGCGAATGCGTGGTGCCCGTGACGGCTGCCAAATGCGGCCCTCCGGCCGCGTTGCGGCAGTTGACGAGCCCCTCGATGCGCGGATCACCGCGATGCAAAACCGAGACTTCACCTGCCCCCAGATGTTCGGGGAGAAACTCCAGGGGCAACAGGCGAACCTTGTCCATGGCCGCGGCATCCAGTTCCAGCACGCTCTGCCAGCGCTCCAGGAGCGAGCCAGGAGATGAAAATTGCCCGTAAAAGTTGACCGTGGTGAACGGCCCATGCTTCAACAGCGCCCTGAAAAAGCCGCGCACCGCCACCTTGAGGCCGAAAATCGCGGTGTCGTCCGCAGGGTTGCTGGTCGTCGCGAATACGGCGAGCGGGCTGGGAACTGTGCTCATGAAGTCCACGGGGCCAAGGCTATTTTTGGATTATCCACAGAGGACACCGATTAATACAGATAATATTTAATCAATACACATCTGTGTAATCTGTGGATGATCCCGAGTTTGGGGCGCAGAGAACCAAAAAACAGGGATGACACTGCCCAAAGGTACACATTAGTCGGATAAGCCAGAATTTAGATTATCCACAGATTTCACAGAGGAACACAAATGAGGGCCGAAAACCATACGTTTGATTTGAAGGCTGGGCACGCCAAAATTAAGTAACAGTCCCAGGCGCAACCCAGATGCCCTCAAATAGTTGATGACCTGCGCCTGTTCATTACCGCCTAATGCAGCAAGTGTCTTCAGTTCTACGAGAATGTCACCATAACAAATAAAGTCGGCCCTATAGGTGCAGGCAAGCGCTTGGTTTTTGTAATTGACAGCAAGGGGTGTCTCGTGTTGAAAGGGGATTTTTTGTGCTGCAAATTCAAGCGCCAAAGCCTCATGATAAACCGTCTCTAGGAACCCGTGTCCCAGTTGCCGATGAACTTCTATCGCCGCCCCGATGATGGCACGAGTACGCAGATCATTATTCTCTGTGTTCATCAGTGTAATCTGTGGACGACTCTCCATATTGAGGCTCAAGTGTGCGCCCAGCCCACTTTGCAGCGCCCACATAGTTCGGTAGTATGGAACTCGCCGGCCAACTGCCGTGTGCGCAGGCTGAGCAGTTTTTCATCGTTCCAAATCTCCTTGAGCGTCCGGTCACGCACGTTCCCAAAGGCCATCGAACCCTTGAAGTCCTGCTTGCAGAGCGGGACCGTTCCGTCAGGCAACACGTACATCTGATACAGCAGCTTCTCGCACGGGTAGCGGGGCCTCGGAACATAATGAAAGGTCCCTGGCTCACTTTGAATCTGGCCCGCATAGTCGTTAAAGCCCACGAGATTGAAGCTCGTACAATACTTGGACGCCCAGTCGAAGATGGGCTTGGCGTCACGCCAATTGGCCTCGTGCTTGTTCATTTCGATGTGCAGCACCGGCGCTTGATAATCGCTTTTGTTATAGATACGGGAAAGTTCCAAAATCACGGGTTCGATATCGATCATCTTATATTTTCTGGAGTAGGAAAGCGGCGTCACCCTCAGAGTCAGGATATCAAAGGGAATTTCCATCCATTCAAGGGGAAGCGGGCTCATCTCCAACAAGGTTTCGGCATTCCAGATCATGTGCAGCCCCCAGGGACGCTTGCCCTTCACCAGTTGCCGCAAATCCCCCAGGCGGGAATACTTCAGGACATCCCCCAGATCACCGATGGTGAGCAGGCCATCCTCCCATGAGCAGACTTCCACGTATAACTTTTCAAACAACGCAAAATCCATCTCCGGCCCCTCCCGCAAGGACGGCAGTTTACAGCTAGCGGTATACCCCAGCGAGTTGAGTTCGACGTCCACTTCCCTGGGCAAATCCTCCAAGGCTACCGCTTCGGTTTGAAGCCCGGCGACCAGGTTCCGTGTCGTCCACTCCAATTTGTTGGCGCCAAGGTACCGCAAAAGCTGCGTCAGCCGCCGCCCGTCCCGTCGCGAACGTAAAATTAGGCTGCCGCGTTTCAAGTCGGTATCGCGATCATGATAAACACTATCCCTCATGATCATGGCACCATCGCCCCCTGGATTTGGGCGAAAATTCGCCAGCGGCGTCCAACGCGCCGTCTGGAGCAACTTGAGGCCGGCCCAGGGAATGACCGCCGGGGAAGCTCCGAGCACCGAAGCACGAACCTTGAGCAGCAATTGGTGCTTGTCGTCCTCACGGTTGTCGAGCAGTTGGGTGGCGTATTCCACGTCAAAAAGGGGAAATTCCGGAGTGAAATATATGAGCGACTTCGGATAGACCTGACCCGACAGATCCCGCAACAGCTCCATGGGCATGACATCGTCGTAGATGGTGGCATCCAAGGCTCCGCCGCGAAAGCTCTGATGACACCACTTGATGCTTTTGGTCAGACAAGGATGGTTCAGATAGCGAATCGCCGCGCCCATGGCCGGCACAGCCAAGGCCTTGATGGAAGAATAGCGGCTTAGATACGGCATGACCCGCCCCTCCACTTCAGAGTGAACCACCGCCACAAGGTTGTCAATTCCCGGCACCTTGGACACACGATCCAGAAATATCTCCAGGAAACTCAATCCCTGAAAGGCCGTGTCGTAATAGCGCAGTTCAAATTCCGCCGAAGTGATTGGCAGGGTGAAATCAATAATGCCGAGCGCCCCGGAGCGGGGTTTTAACTCCGGGGGAGTGGGTTTATCATCACTCAAGTTCCATGCTCCATGAGATACTGCTGACCAGCGGATTGAATTTTTTTCAAATATTCCTCCATGAATTTCTGGTAGGAGGCGATGACAGGATAGTCATCAATGAAAAGCCGCGCCATCTCGCGTATCTTCTCTCGCTTGTCCTCGACGTTCTTAACCTGATTGAGACGCGTAAAGTGCCGAATCTGGATGCGGCGATCCATGGATATCAACAGTTGCTCCAGCCAAGCACAGTTAGTCTGGTGCAGGCGGGCGAAGGACTCATTGAACTGCCGTCCGACGAAATTAACCCGATCCTCATCCGAGGTCTGGTCAACTATCCGCAGCCAATCCCCGGCATGATCATGAACGTCCTTGAGTGCCCGGTAGTAGTCGTCAACCTCATCCAGCTTGCGATCCGTGAATTCCAGCAATTTGTCGCCGTTCAGGGTGCATTGGTTGGGATGGAGAATCTCTTTGTCGGGAAGGCCGTCGAGCAGGGCCGACAGCTCGGCGAGGGGGCGATAGCCGACGCCAGGAATGGGATTGCCGTAGCGGCTCGCCGAAAAAAAGTGTTCGGCCCGCCCACGGTCCCTCATGATTTCGCCCAGCTCCTTTTTGCCTCTATCAAAAGAGAACGGTGTATAAACCGGTTTGCCGTCGTAGCCGGGCACCTCGATGGTTTCATTGTAAATGCGGATGTAAGCATAGTTCATCTTTTCAAGCGACCAAAATCGGCTCATGGCGGGATAAGCATCGTTGAGATGCAGCGCAGCGGGGTGAAAAAAACACGCCATCGGTGCGCAGAGGTCGAATCCCACAAGATACACAGGACTTGCCTTGGCAGTGGTGGCGAAATCAACGCCCATCATGCCCACATTGTTTCCCCCGAAGGTCGGGACGCCCTCGGGGTAAAACTCTCCAATCAGAGCTTTGGTGAGAAACGTTGGAAAAGCCAGTCTCTGACCCGGCCACTTCTTGACCACACCGCCATAAGCCCCCATGCCAAAAGCCAGAATCGTATGCGGGGGTATTTCCAGACCCTCATAGAATTCCGCCGTGCGCTCGCTCCACTCCACTTGAAAGACGAAGTCAGGAACAATGCCTTCCTTTCGCAACACGCGGTAAGCGTTGTCCACGCAGCCAATATGGCACTTGCTCTGGATCTGGCGCAAAGTCTCATACTCCAAGTCCAATGAGGGCCCCATGGCGACGATAACCAGCGGACGATTCGATAAACCGCGCGTGATAGCCGCCCAGTCCAGGCACATGATGCCGAAAAGGACGTTCTGATTGTAGTACACGCTGCTGACATCGGAGGTCCTGATGTTCATGACGGTAAATCTGCACGATTCGCGAATTTGGCGGCTGATGGCGCTCCGCCACTCCTTCATGGGGGTGACGTGGAGTGTCTCGTCGCAATTGTCCACATAGACGGCCTTGTCGTAGTGTGGCAACAAAGTTTCCAGGACAAGGACCAGCGGCTGGCGCATGGTTTCAAGATTGGTGGGGAGGACTACATGCGCCCGCTCGTCGTTAAGAAGTACTGAAAAATCCTCCTCCATCATCAGGCGGTAGAAAATTTCAGGGCAGGGTTCCACCACCAGCAGAAAAGACGATTTAGGCAGCCCCTGGAGCAGACGCTTGGCGAGATGACCCGTGCCGAAACCCAGCATATAATAGAAAGTGTTGGGTGTCATCTCCACAGATGCAGCCTTGCGCTCGGCGTTTTTGATCTGATTGTGGCGGCTGCCTAGGATGTGGATCTCAACGCCACGACACACTTCCAGATAATATCCTTCTACGGAACAGCGCTGGATCTTCACCTCAAGAATGTCCTGGAGCTCAATCTTGACATGGACGCCAGGAACAATCCCACGGCGCATTAAGCCTTGGCTATTCTGGGGGAGAATCTTCATGAACCTATCCCCCTAAAAAAAAAGCCAGCCCGGAATAACCCGGGCTGGCTTTTAAATCTATTACTCTGAGAGGAGATCTTACTTAAGGAGCTGCAAAGCCGCCTGGGTTGACGCGTTGGCCTGAGACGCCACCGACGTTCCAGCTTGAACCAGGATCTGAGACCTCGTGAACTCCGCCGTCTCCGCCGCAAAATCCACATCGCGGATGCGGGATTCGGATGCCGTGAGGTTCTCGAAGGCGACTCCCAAGGAATTGAGGTTACTTTCCAGGGTGTTGCTGATGAAGGCACCCACCTGGGCTCTGAGCCTCGCAATATCAGAGATGGCCTTGTCAATGACCTGAACGGCCGTTGAAGGATCTCTGGAGAGCGCGAAGGTGCTTCCACCGCGGATCCCATCAAGCGTTCCGACGACACGCCGCTTGTTGGTGGAGCTCTCCGCCACGGAGGTGTCGAAGTCCTTGTTGAGGTACGATCCACGTCCTAAGCCGGAGGTCTGGACGTTCTTCAGGGCGATACCCGTCTGGTAGCTGAGCTGACCCTTCTGGCCCACCTGGAAGAAGGCTCCACGCGAAGCTACCGTGAAGACAGACTTCTTGCCAGCAGCGTTGAGCGCCTCATTCAGCGTTATCGTTCCACGCACGTCACCATTGTCGAACGTGAATCCCAAATTTTTGGCCGATGCCTGGACGCCGTTCACCTTAACTTGACCATCAGATCCACTCTTGGAAACGATGTTGGTCTGGACATTTCCTGATACACCTCCCGTAAGGACGTAGGTGTAATCTCCCCATACTCCCTTCACGTTCTTGAACGCGTTCGTACTCACATTAGTACTGAGCGGGTTCACGGCAGCATAAGAAAGGATCATGGACAGATTGATATCTCCACTCCCGAAAAAGTCCACATCTATGAGATCACGGGCCGTGGCGTTGCCACGTATAATACCCATCAGCCCAGCCAACGTCGTGGTAGCACTGAAATCAATACCGACCACGCCCGATCCTCCACCAAAATATTCCGCACTCATGGTGGTCAAAGAACCTGTAAGGGAAGTATTGACGCCACCAGACACAAAGACCGAGCCCGTCGGCAACGCACCGCCCATACCCGTGAGCGTGAAAACGTTGCCCACCGTCAGCCCTGTTTCCGTGTCAAGGATGGCCGATGAACCCGTGATGGCCGTCCTCAATGCACCCAACGTCGTGGAGGTCGTCTCGTACTTAACCTTGATGGTTTTCGTTGTCGAATCGTAAGAAACAGTCGGAGCATCGTTCACAGTGGTATCAGACTCAAAACTCCACCTGAACTGGTTGAAGTAGTTACCACCGTATGCCGCGTTAGTAGTGATACTCGCACCTGATCCCGCTGCGGTAGCACTGATGATGCCTGTCAGGACCAACGCAGATCCGATACCCGCAGTGGAAAGATTGACGATGATCCTCTTGCCATAAACCTCAACAGAACCCGTGCTTGACATACGATTGCGAATGACCAGTTCATAGCCGTTACCCTCAGTTCCATGCTTCTTAGAGGTCACCATAAGCCCGAGATCCGTGGTAGCGCCTCCGATATTGATGAAGGACGCCGCCCTGGCACCACCTGACAAACCCGTGCCACCCGTCAAGTTGTATTTCCCAAGAACGCCACTCGTGCCGGTGCTCATGGTATCGAGGCCTGTTCCGGTGAAGGAGGCCGTTACCAATTCTTTGGCGCTGGTATTGGAATTCAACTGTTCCGTAATCTGCCGGTACGTGGCATTGCTGTTGATATAGATGGTCCCTCCAACACCAACGAAAATCCAACCCTGGGATCCACCGCTGAACGCGCCACTGGTCGTGGTAATCGCCGAGCCGAGGGAGTCCATCGCCGCGCTCATGATAACGCTGCTTGTCGCCGTGAGGATCTGGATGTCGTTGCCGCCCACACCAGCGTTCTTAGCACTGATCACAAGTCGCCCACCGGCGCTGCCTTCGATATTAACCGATGCCGCCGTAGCCACCTGTCCCGTCGCACCGCCGACGAGCTGAACATAGGAATCCGTGAACGCGGAGTCCACCCTTACCTTATCGGTAATCTTGGTGTCCCCAACCAACTCCAGCTCGACCAAGCTGTTGACGGTGACGTTGTTCTGAATGAGAGCCTGGATCTCAGAAATAGTGGTCTCGATATTCTTGTCATATCCATCATTGACGAAAATAGACGAGCTAAAGAGGCTCAATGACGTCGTCATATCATCCGACAACGTGAAGGTGAGCTGTGTTTTACCGCTGCTGGAATCCTGGGTCACCGCCATCGTTTCCGCGGTGCCACTGTTGTTGCTCGTCTTATCGAACTTGATGGCAATCTTCTCGCCAGCTTCACCCGATGTCTTGGCCTTGATCTTGAACTGGCCGCCATAGGTAATCTCAGCTGTCTTAATCTGCTCCTTCAAGTCACCGCGCAAGAGGTCATTCGTCCCATCCATATCCTCGACCTGGACAAACTCGGTGGAGCCGTAGTCGTTGGAGATAAATTCGATGCGCTGCTTGGTACTGTTGTAGGAGGCCAGCACACCCGTCTGGGTGGTTTGATCATTGATCTCCTTGGCGATATCCGTGCCGGTCGCCCCCTTGGAGAAGGCGATGGTGGAGGAACCACGGTTGCCAGTCACTTTGATGGACTGGGCGACGTCAAGGGCACCAGAGGAATTGAGGGAAAAGTTGGATTGGGCCTTCGCTGAAGCCGCCGTGACATCCACCGTGAGTCGCTTGGTGTCGCCCACAAAGTTGGCCTTCTCAAGAGAGACATTAACGGAGTTGGTATCCACCTCCGTGGCCGAGATGTCAAGACTGCCGTCCAGCAGGAACTTGGAGCCGAAGGATGTGTTGCGTGCAATCGCGTTGATGGAGTCCAACGCGGCGTCAATTTCGGCCTGAGAGGCGGCGATCTCATCGGCATCGGCCGTACCGGACTGAGCTGCCTTCAAAGCCAGCCCCTTCATCTTGACGAGCAGGGAGTTGGTTTCGGTGAGCGCGCCTTCCGCCGTCGTTAGCATGGAAATCGCCGTCTGTGTGTTTTCCGTCGCCTGCGACAGGGCCCGAATCTGGCCGCGCATACGCTCGGAAATAATGAGGTCGGCTGGCCCATCGGCCGCCGAGTTAATCTTGAGGCCCGTGGAGAGCCGTCCCAGGGACTTGGACAACATGCTGTTGGCGCGTCCCAGATTGAGCGAGGCGTTCAGTGACGCCAGATTATGGTTAATCCTTAACCCCATGTTTCTATTCCTTTAGAAATGTTGAATCCAAGTCCCTTGGACCGCCCCAGTCTACAGGACCCGGAAGCGGTGTCAAGAGGAATTATCGGAAAAAATCCCAGGACCTTTAGCCCCAAGCCCTGGATTAATGACCCGCATGGGCTAAGCTGGCGCGGCATCGCCCCGAAAAACAAATTAAGTGTTTGATTTATAATAATATGAAGCTACTATTCGCCTCGAGAAAAACTCTGGCTCCCCTCGGCGAAGGGGGCGGAGAAACTATCGCTTTCGACCTTTTGAGCGCCTTGGAAAGCCGGGGCCTGATGGGCGTTAAAGCGCTCGGAGCGTTCCATTATCCTCAATTGGAAGCACTGGGAGGCATCCTGCGGGATCTCAGGGTCAACCTGAGTTTGGAGCAGCAAGCGGCGGAAATTGAGACCGGTGAAGGAACCATCGCCTACCCCGCCTTCGCGCACGTGACTTACCGCATGCCGGATTCCCCCACGACGACCCTGGCCCGCGAAGATCACTTCCAGCAGAGTTTTGCAGAATATTTGCGGCAATACAACCCGGATGTCGCGCTCCTGCAGGCCGAGGGCTTCATCGAATGCTGGAGAGAACTGCGCGAGCGGCGGGACGTGCGGACCTTTTTTTACGTTCAGAACGGCTACGAGCCCGCGCGCTTCAAGGATCTAGGGATCGGAACCCCGCGGCTACTTGCCAATTCCGAGTTCGTCAAACGCAAGGTCAAGGATCAGTTCGGCTACGACAGCGACGTGCTCTATCCGGCCATTCAAGCGGAGCGCTATCACGGCGAAAACCCAGCCAAAAGTGGCCAGTTCACGGTTCTTTTCGTGAATCCCATCGCGGTCAAGGGCCTCGCTATTTTCCTGCACCTTGCGGATCGGTTCCCTTCCGTTCAGTTCCTGGCTCTGGAGGGATGGAGCAAGATCGAGGGCAAAATTTTCCAAATGCTATCCTCACGGCCCAACATCACCTGTCTGCCCAAGACCTGGAACATGGCGCAAATTTACGCGGTGGCGAATCTCCTGGTTGCGCCGTCCCAGTGGCAAGAGGCTTTTGGGCGCGTCGTGGTCGAGGCCCACGCTGCCGGCGTGCCGACGCTGGCCAGTCGCGTGGGCGGACTGCCGGAAGCCAGCGGCGCCGCCGGTCTGCTGGTGGACGATTACGCGAACCCCAGCGCCTGGGAGACCGCGCTGCGCGAGATCGTGAACCAGCCCGCGATCCTGGAAACACGCCGACCGCTGCTCGAAGG
Organism: bacterium; assembly: GCA_023261545.1. Classification (GTDB taxonomy): domain Bacteria; phylum Planctomycetota; class JADGBV01; order JADGBV01; family JADGBV01; genus JAHFOS01. The sequence goes on along the minus strand of JAHFOS010000027.1, from coordinate 18,784 downwards.
CAATGCGCGGCGTTTTAACCCCGACCTGGCGGCTCAACGCTTCGCGGAACTCGCCGCGTCCTGAGCCGGGCACGGTGAAAAACCGAGGCGTGTGACTTGTAGTCTCCTCCGCGCTCTCCGCGTTTGCGCACGCAAGAAAACTTCTGAGTTCAGCAATGGCGTAAAAAATGGAAAGAAAACGGGAATTGTTCACGCTGAAACGCGGAGAACGCGGAGGGGGAAACGTCCGTTGACGATTCGTAAGCGTTCACATGGTCCGCGCCTTCGCATTGCTGTGTCAGCAGCCAAGCCCGTTCGTGCTGAGCTTGTCGAAGCATAACGGGCCGTGCCTTCGTTGCGGTCCGCCCTTCGACAGGCTCAGGGCGAACGGCGGGGGATCGTGGCGCCAAAAGGACTGAACGCTTACGACGATTCTTTGGGTTCCGGCTGCCGGGTTAGCTGCCATGGATTAGGCCGAGATGCGTGCACAGGGCTCTCTCGACACCAGCCAAATCAGCGGTTGTGATAAAGCCCACCTTGCTCATGACTCTCGTCTTGCTGACCGTGGCGATCTGATCCGTCATGGCTTTTGACTTCTTTTGGCCGACGGTTACGTAGGACTCGCTGGGGTAAAGCCTCTCGATGTTTGAGGTCAGCGGGATGACCTGAACGCGGTTCAAATGCTTGTTCGCGGCGTTGTTGCTGATGATGATCGCATGTCAACAGTTGGGCTCTGCGCAGTTACGCCCGCGGTTCAGTCGTGGATATAAACGGCTTGGCCGGAGTCGAGGATCGCGTAGCCCTTGCCAACCTTCTGAAAAAACTCCATCCAGGCCTTGCCTGCCCCGGGATATAAACTAGAGCCAAAGTCGTCGTTGATGACGACGGCACCGGAGACCAACCGGGGGTAGAAGTATTCCAAAGAGGCCAGAATCGGCGCATACAAATCCACGTCAATGTGGACGAAGGCCCATTTGCCGTCGGGCAGCGCGGTGAACACCTCGGGAATCCATCCCTTTTGAATGCGGACATTGGAAAAACCACTCAAGCGTTGCCGCACATCCTCCAGAGGGGCCGCAAAGTACCCCTTGACCACCGCGGTCTGGGGCATGCTGTCCTGAACTCGATCCTGCTCGCTCGGTTCGCTCAGGCCCTCGAAACTGTCCAACAGCCATAATTCACGGAAAGGGAGATCCTTCTCATCCACCATCATGACCTGGCTCATGGCCAAAGCGGAGTACCCCTTGTAAACGCCGCATTCGCAGAAGCGACCTTCCGACGTTCTAGCTTGGGCATAGCGCATATAGCACAACAACTTCCATAGCCGGTCCAATCTCCGGAAAATCTTCCAATGAGCGATGTCCATCTTCGTCGCCTGCTGGCACTGCCTGGCCAGCGCCAGGAATCCGGTTGATCCGATCTTCAGTTCCGCGAACTGCGCCAGCAGATGTGCATCCAACGCGATGGTGCTATGAACCTTGTTAAGAAATAAATCCCAATCACGTCCTTTCATATTCCGCTCTTTTAGACCAATGGCTCAGGGGGTCGGCTGTGCGGAAGCTGGCGAATCAAAGTAATGACGAATGAACGCCTCCAGGACCAGCTTCACGGCCCCACGGTTCACATGCCTCGGGTTGCCGTCTTCGCCAAACATCGAGAAGGGAAAATGGGCGCCCATCCACTTCACGATTTCGAAGGAGGGCCAGTAGTAAACGCGCGGATCGCGCGCTTCCTCCAGGAACTGGTGGATCGCGACGCGCAGCGTTGACTTTGAAACGCAGTCCGCCGTGACGCACGAGTAAGGCTGGACGGTGGCCTTGAGGGGTATCGGCGACAAGGTGATGATGATGGGAAGATCGGCGCGGATGCTCCGAATCAACGCGACCAGTTTTTTGATATTCCGCACATTTTCATCCACCGTTGAAATTCTGCACTGATGCTTGCGCTCGTCGAACAGGGAGCGCGGCACCCCTCTCCAGAAAATTCCGCCGGTAGCGGTATCGTACCACACTTCCGAGAGTCCCAGCGTCAGCACCAATCCACTAATCCTCTCAAGAACCCTCCGGTAGCTCTGACTTTCTTCGGGCGGCTGCCATTTCTTGGCCTTTCCATCAGCGGTTTCGTCGTACCAATAGGCATCCGCGGAACGCTCCCCCGAGACACACCACTCCACGAAATTCCGCAAGGCAAAGGTGTTATTCAAACCCGGGGGCACGAACATCCAGTCCGACACCAATCCCTTCTCCCGCAGGTAATTGCGTAGCTCCTGGGCGAAGCACGACCCCATGGTCAGGATGGCCGATTCCTTGCTGAACAGCGGGCGCTGCGGCAGCCAACCCGGCGTAATAAATTTTTCCACGATGAGGTTGATGTCTTTGAAATCCTCCGCCTTCTGCGGAAAAAAATGGGTCATCTTCCGAGAAAAATGCCAGGGCTCCACGTTGTTCCAGTTGGCCTCGGCACCGAGCCTGCCCACTGTTTGAAAGGGAAGCACGCGGTATTGGCACAGGATATCGCGACACTTCTCCCCGGCCTCCCCCATGCCTTGCCAGATTTTCCCCATAGCAGCATACAGTTCATCCGAATGGCTGCCGAGCGTGAACGACTGCTTGATCGTCACCACGCCAACGTCCGGGGTGCCGGCCAGACATTGCGAGATTCCGAAGAGGAAAAGGTGATCGGGTCCGAGCTGGCCCTGCTGTCGAAGGCGGGAAATCAGTTGCTCGACCTCGTCTGGACGACGGGCCAGGATGAGATCCGTTATCGTTCCGAGAATGGTCTCAGGGGTCATCGTGGGGCTCCAACGCTAACCCGGCAGCCGGAACCAAAAAAGTCGTCAACAGCCGCTTTCCCCTCCGCGTTCTCCGCGTCTCCGCGTGAATAAATCCCCGTCTTCTTTTTCATTTTTCACACCATTGCTGAACGCAGAAATTTTCTTGCACGCGGAGACGCGGGAAGCGCGGAGAATACAGGAAAACCTGAAGATCCTGGAACCCTTGCCAAGATGCGATAGATATGAATCATCGTGGACTAATGAACACCAGGCTGACGTACGGGGTCCGCAACGGGACCGTCCGCAGCGCCCGGAAGGCCGGCCCTCCATTCGTCCCTCATCTTGAACCAGACCTGGCCATAAGGGTGGTCGCGGTAGCGCTCGAACCAGGGGCCGCCATTGGTGTAATGGATGAGGCGAGTGCCTCTGTCCATCCAGTCCAGGGCGTTCCATGCTGGAGAAATGTCACCCATAAGCTCATCTGGGATGTCCTGGAAGCGGTGCAAGTAGGCGCCGCTCTGGGTGTCCACGACCTGTTTGCTCCACAGGCGCAACCTGGCGCAATTCATGATCATCAGGCTCGACCAGTTTTTGCGCGGATAGACCGTCTGGGGGCAGCCGTACATCTTGGTTTTGTTCGTCGGACGGTAGTCGTGTTTAACCACCCGTAAGGCATAGGGATCCATGTCCAATTCGGCCAACTCCTTGATGTCTCCCAGGCACACCATGTCGTTGTCCATGAAAACAGCCACCCCCTCGTAATTGCACAGCCAGGGAACGAGAAAGCGCGTGTAGGTGAATTCCGTGGAGGCCAGGGGGTCATTGGGGCGGTGCAGTCCCAGCTCGGCCAGCTTGAGGTAGCTGATGGAGAGCGGAATGCTGGCGTGCTTGCGCAGGCTGTAGCTCAACACATCGGACAATTCGGGGTAGCGGGAGTCCCAACCGATGAAGACGCGCAACATATTCCGTCCCGGCGATAATGCGCTTGCACCGTAGTCCCCTACCGGAAAAATCCATCGCATCTTGGCAAAGTGTTTCGACTCTTTCGGCTTGCCTTTCTTCTCCGCGCTTTCCGCGTCTCCACGTCTCCGCGTGCAAGAGGATTTTCGCATTTGGCATTGTGGTGGAAGGCTAAAGTGAATAAGGATTTATTCACGCGGATGACGCAGGCAGTTCCACAGCAGCGGCAGCCGTAGCTGGAGAAACGCAGCAACCCGTTCTTGATTTCCTGGCCGGAGTAAAGTTCACTTGCCGACGTACTTCGGGTGGCGATGAAGTTCCAACAATTATTTGCACTGGATTATTACTATATCAACGTATAATTATGGTGGTAATTTTACATGATTCGCCATCTTGAATCCTGGCTTTCACACTGGAAAGTCCATTCGCGTCGCAAGCCCCTGATCTTGCGGGGAGCGCGCCAAGTTGGAAAAACCTATACGGTTCTGAGTTTTGGCCGTAAGGAGTTCGCGGAAGTGATTGTTTGTGACTTCGAGCGGGACCCCGCGCTGCGGCGGGCCTTTGAGGGAAGTCTCGACGCGCCCGGTCTCATCCGCCGGCTGGAGGTCGAGACCGGGCAGCGCATCCATCCGGGGAGGACGCTGCTCTTCCTCGACGAAATTCAGGCCTGCGAGCGGGCCCTGGTGGCGCTCCGCTACCTTTATGAGCAAGTCCCCGAGCTCCACGTCATCGCCGCGGGATCCTTGCTGGAACTTGCGGTGGCACCCACTTCGTTTCCCGTCGGCCGCGTAGAGTTCGCATGGCTCTATCCCATGAGTTTTCGCGAATTCCTGGGCGCCCTGGGCCAGGACATCCTCGTCGAGCACCTGCCGAACCGCGAAGCGCGCCAACCGCTGGCGGCGTCCATCCACGAGAAGTTTCTGGAAAAACTCCGAGAATACTTCCTGGTCGGTGGGATGCCGGAAGCCGTCGCTGCCTACGTGGAGAGCGGATCCATGGTGGAGGCGGGGCGCGTTCATGCGGCCCTCAGCCAGTCCTATCTGGATGGGCTGACGAAGTACGGAACGCGGATTGAGCGCGGGGTCTTGGAACATATCTTCGAAAGTTTGCCCCGCCAGGTGGGCCGGCAGATCAAATACACGGCCCTGTATCCGGAGAAGAGGGTCGAAACCATCAAGAACGCCTTGGGGATGCTCTTCCGGTCGCAGGTCGCCCATAAGGTGTCCGCATCGTCCGCTCAGGGTTTGCCGCTCATGGCTGGTGCCACGGAAAAGACTTTTAAAAGCATCTTCCTCGACATCGGCATGATGCAGCACCTCTGCGGGATCTCCGCCAGGGAGGTGCTGGGATCCACCGACCTCATGAAAACCTTCGAAGGGGCGCTGGCGGAGCAGTTCGTCGGCCAAGAACTGCTGGCCCAGCGAGGCGGATCAGAAAACGGCCATCTGTACTACTGGGCGCGCGCACAACGCAACAGTTCCGCCGAGGTGGATTACGTCATCGCCGAGGCCGACGGCCCCATCACGCCGCTGGAGGTTAAAAGCGGGCCCGCGGGAAAGCTCCGCAGCCTCCACCAGTACCTTGCAGAGCACGCGGACTGCAAAACAGGTCTGGTGTTGTCCTCAGCCAACGTGGCAGACATGCCAGAGCAGAGGATACGTTTCCTTCCCTTATATCTGCAATGGAATCCTCCATCGGCGCCTACTGTCCATGCAACAAGCTCCGATGTCGAAAGCTAGGGGATCACCTCCTTTCACAAGCGCTCCACCGACACCCCTCCAGAACGAAGCCTTCCGCCTGCTCAAACTCAAGATCGCGCTGTGGACAGTACCGAACACACAAAATGACCCGCGACCCCGCGATTTATAAGGGGTTTTTCGAGTGGACGAAGGGGAATTCCGGGTTAATATTCGACCGCATGTCTCTCAATCGCATCGTCGTGACGCGGGGATTCGAAACCACACCGATCCCATCTACACTATCGCCAACCGCACAAGTGGCCTTCGATCATGTGTCGTCTAAAATCGCGGCGTCCGAAGTCAACGGCGATCCCTTCGCGCATGTCGTCATTGACGATATATTCCCAAGGGAATATTACCATGAAATACGGCGTCATTTTCCGCCGGAGCCCTTCCTAACTCCCCTCAGTGAGACCGGGCGGACGCGTGGTACCTACAAAGAGCGAAAGGTCCTGCTTTTCAACGACGAGCACTTCACCAAGCTCGACAAGACACGCAAAGCCTTCTGGGTGGAATGCGCGGCCTGGTTGTACTCGGAGCACTTCATCAGGGCCGCCGTCAGTAAATTTCTGCCATTCTGCGAGGATCGGCTGGCGGCGCTCTTCGGGGCGTCGGGCGAGGTCCTGGTCCGCAGCGATGCCTTGCTGGTCAGCGATCGGTCCGGATTCGCCATCGGTCCCCATTCGGATGCGCCTCACCGGCTGATCTCCTTCCTGTTTTATTTGCCAGAAGACGACCGTGACCGCGATCTCGGAACTTCTCTTTATCGAAGCAAGGACCCGAACTTCGAGTGCCGCGGTGGACCTCATTACGATTTCGGCGATTTCATCCGCACCGGGACCGTGGCTTTCCTACCCAATCGGCTCATGATGTTCGTCAAAAGCGGGCGCTCGTTCCACGGCGTCGAACCCGTGACACACGAGGGTGTGGATCGGCGTTTGCTGATCAATAATGTCAGATTGCTAAAATTTTGAGACACGCAAACCCAATCCAACGGAAGGATCCTGAATCCGTCGGAAAAATCCCCACCACGCAGGTCAGCCCCGCCGGCCGCGCAGCCATTCCACGGTCATTTCCGCCGTCAACGCGTGCCCCGCATCGGTCATGTGAGCACGATCTATGAACAGCCAGTTGTGTTCTCGCAGGCGCGGGTCCTGGTTGCAATCGAGGTAGGCCACGTTCCAGCGCTCGCAGATCGCCGCCGCGTCGGAGCTGAAGCGTGAATACAAGGGCCGCAGGACCCGCGGGGCATGCGCTTTCCGCAGGGTCGCGCTTGTCGCATCGAACCTGGAGATGAGTTCTTCCTCCTCCGCCGTGAACTTCTTTTCAATCCAGGATGCCGATGGTTGCAGGCAGAACAGCAGACGCCCTTGACCCGACAGCCGCAAAGCAAGCGTGGAGAGGTCCATTTCCATCTGCTCCAGCATCGCGCGATAGCGTTCCGCGAAACTGCTGGCCCGCCCGTAGCGGCGGTCCGGCATCATGCGGCTGGCGAAATACCGCTCGCCAACGAACGGCGCTGGGTTATCAGGCCTCCCCTCGCCCACGATCAGGCTGATGAGGTTGTTGATCCCGGTGACCCACAACACCAGCTCCGGAATGGCCTGCGCGTACAGCTCAAAGGCCAGTCGCTCCTGCCGGATCACTGACGCCCGCTGCGAAAAATTGTACCAGAGGTAAGCACGGCTCCCTTCCAGCGTGTTCAGACAACTGGTGAAGGTCTTCGCGTCGTGGGTCGTGCCGATGCCATAAGCAAAGCTGTTGCCAAGCACAATCGCCCGCGGCCGGCTGGACCCAGAAAATTCCCGAAAAGTCAGCAGCCGGCCATCCCGGTAGGTATGGCGGAATCCATGCTCGTCAGAGTTGAGGGTGGCGGATTGAAAACCAGGAGCGGCCCGCCGCATCAGGTAAGCGACCCATTCGTAGGGCTGGGATTCACCGTCACGCAATTGTGGCGCCAGATCGTCCGTCACGTTTCGGCGGCTTCCTTCCGGCCGAGTCGGTGGCACAAATGCCGCGTCAGGGAGTCCCTCGGGATGCATGGCCAGCGGCGCCAGGACGGCAGCCATGGCATGCACGCTGCGATAGACCTCGGGGCGCTCGCGTATCAAGCGCACCGCCGCAACGCCAAAATGATCCTCAAGGGCCAGTTGCAGGCCCACCAGGGAAAACGAATCCAGCACGCCTTCACGCTGCAGATCATCGTCGTCGCCGAATTCGGGATTGGCACGATCCCCGTCCAAATTGATGGCCTTGACCACGCAGGCCCGGACGGCCTCGATGAGCCCCCCGCCGCCTTGTGCCGCGGGTTGTGGGCCGCCGCCATCCAGGTCAAGATTTTTAGCGTCCAGGTAGCGCTGGCGGTTCAGCGCCCGCGCAGGTTTTCCTGAAGTCGCTTTCCGCAGCCACATATGTTTGGCCAGCACCACGTCGGATGGGACAATATCCATCTGGTCCACAATGGCCTTGCGGATGCGCCTGCGCAGTTCCCTCCGCGCGCCAGGTTGGTCCCCATGCGTCTCGGCAATCACGACCAGCGACTGGGTCCCCAGCGCCAAGTCGTCCACGCCGATGGCGACGCAGCGACCCGGTATCGCTCCAACGGTTTCGCTGACAATCGCCTCCACGTCCTGCGGAAAGATGTTGCGCCCGCCCACAATGATGGTGTCCTTGATCCGGCCGATCACGAACAGCTCGCCGTTGCGCAGGTAGCCGAAATCGCCGGTGGGGAATCGTCCGCCCCGCAAGGCATCTTCGGAATCCGCGCGCTGGCCATAGTAGCCAGAGAATAGGCTCGGGGATGCGACCGCGATCTCGCCCGCGTGACCTTCCGGAAGCTCTCTCCCGCTTTCATCCAGGATAGCGACCTTGACTCCCGGCAACGCCGTGCCTGAACCGACCACGGTCCGGACGCCCGTCTCGCCCTCGGCGCGTGGCATGACGTTCCTGCCCGACGACAGCTCCGCCAGATCAAGGGACTCCAGAACCAATGGCGCGCCGGGACGGCTCGAAGTGACCGCGAACGTATTTTCGGCCATGGCGTAACACGTGGTGATCGCGTCGGCACGCAGGCCGAATTCGCCGAAGCGGCTGGTGAAGACCTTGTGACTCTGGTCAAGAACGGGTTCCGAGCAATTGACCACCGCTCGCAGGCTGGACAGATCCCAGCGCGGCCCGCCGTGGGAGACAGCGCGTGCCGCAAGGAAATTAAACGCAAAATTCGGCAACCACACCAGCGTGGCGCGATGCCGCGTCATCGCATCGAGCAACATCCCCGGGGCCTTCACCCAGTCGAAAGGAGACATGGCGACAACGGGAATGCGCCGCAACAACGGCAGGAAAAAGCAGGCGATGAGTCCCATGTCGTGATACAGGGGAAGCCAGCTTGCCATGCGGTCGCCCTCGCCTGCTTGCAGCCGTTCGGCATAAGCATCCACCTGCCATAGCAAGTCGTCAGCCCGTACCGCCACGCATTTCTTCAACCCGGTCGTCCCAGAAGAAAACTGCAGGAACAGCGGAGCTTCCGGAGCCGGCGCGGACACCCTCGGCAAGTTTTCGGTCCCATGGAACCTTGCGCCGTCATCGAAGAGTCCGCGCGGCACCTTGAGGTCGAGCCGCCCGAATATCTCGCGGCTGCTCACCACGAAATCGCCGCCGATCACCTGAAGCAGCACCTGAACGGATGCGCGATAGCAGGCCGCGTCTATTTTTTCGGATGGCTGCGCGAAATACGCCGGGCAATATCCGCCCAGCAAGGCACCGAGGTAACTCGTGTACAGCGCTTCGCCATGATCGAGGATGACGACGACTTTGTCGCCCGGGCGGAGACCAGCTTGCGCGTAGCGGTGAGCCCACTCCTGAGCGCGCGCCACTAACTGGGCAAGGGTAAGCCTTGTTTCACGCTGGTCACGTCCCATCAGGGTCAGGAAGGGAGCGCCATCGCAACGCGCCGCGTGACCGAGGATGCGCTCGACCACCGGCGCCGAAACATTGATAGTGCCGGGAGGAACCTTGTCTCCGCAGCCAAGATCGGGCCTCACGGGACCACTTATATTCGAGACTGGGAGCACTGGCTTGCTCTGATTCTAATGAATCGAGATCTAGAACAAGCCTGCACGGCTCCTCTCTCCAGGGTGTCCCAATGGATCTCACCATGATAATAGTGGATCTAAGCCGTTGCCTAATTTCTTGAACTCCAATTCCACGGCTAAACTGCCGACCATGGACCCTGCCCCGATTGTGCCAACCAGTTCCGCCGCGGATATGGTCCGGCAGGCCTTCGACAAAATTCTGGAAATGTTTTACCAGGGCGAATGGAGCCAAGCCAAGGAACTCTGCCAGAAGATGCTCCAACAGGTCCAATGGGATCCCGCCGGGTTCCCTGACAAGGCCGTCCTCTTAGCGCGGCGCGGGAACCACGAAAAAGCCCTGTTCCTCTGCAAGTGGCTGGTCCTGCTGCACAAGTTCAAGGAGGCCCGAGCCTGCCTGGAGCGCTTTCCTCCCGAGGCTCGCGATGATGAATTTTGCCTGTACTACGGCTTGGCTCTCTTTCAAGAGCGCCAGTTCAAGGAAGCTCGGCCCCTGCTCGCGCGGGCCGCGCAGTCTTTCCCCGACCGTTTTCCAGCTCTCTACTATTACGGACGTAATTGCATGCAGCTTTTCGATGTGACTGAGGCGCAGTCCGCCCTGCTGCGAACCTGCGAGAGATTTCCGACACGTCCGGATCCCTGTCTCCAGCTCACCTACACATGCTTCATAACGAATGATGTCGCTGGGGCGGAAACCTGGGTGCGCAAGCTCATGACCTGGAACTCCAACGACACCAATGCTTATGTCGGAATGCTCTGGATCTGCTGCAGTCGTGGAGATTTGGCCGGGGCCTGGGAAAACTATGACCTGCGCCGCAGCAGGGTACTCGCGATCAACATCCTTCCCGTCGCCAAGGAATTCCTGCGCGATCTGACGGGCAAGCACGTTTTCCTGATCCGCGAGCAAGGCCTCGGTGACCAATTGTTCTTCCTGCGCTTCGCCCCCATTCTCAAATCCCGTGGCGCCCAATTGTCCATGTGTCCGGAGGCCAAGCTCCGCAATATCATAGGCGGCCTCGCGTGCATGGACCGGTTCTACCCAGAGCAAACCCCACCGCGAAACTACGATGCCGCCATCCCCATCGGCGACCTGCCGCGACTGCTGGAAATCACCCAACCTGAACTCATTCCCCCGCCCCTGGCTCTCAAGGTCGTCGAGGACTGGCGGCGCGATATCCTGTCCCGTACGCAAGACCACCGGGGCCGTCGGCTCGTCGGGGTGACGTGGGAGGCCGGCATAGCCGACATGAATGCCTTGCACAAGGTGGTCCCGCCCCTGCTGTTGGGCCAGGCCCTGCGGGGCATCGAGGCGGAGGTGTACTGCTTGCAGCGCAATCCCCGCCCGGAGGATATGCGCGACTTTGCCACGGGTCTGGGGCGGCCCTGCCATAACTTCTCGGACCTCCACGATGACCTCGACCACATGCTGGCTCTGCTCGATATGCTGGACGAGTACATCGCCGTCAGCAATACCTGCACGCACATGCGCGCGGGGCTGGGAAAAGTCTGCCGCGTGCTGATCCCGGCCCCCGCCGAATGGCGCTGGGTGGGCCCTTGGGAACGCTCTCCCTGGTTCCCGGACTTCCCCCTCTACCGCCAGCAGTCCAATGGCGACTGGGGCGCCGCCTTGGGGACACTGCGCGACGACCTCAAAACCGCGGGATGGATGAAGGCCTGACGTCTCGCCGGACTGGAGGAAACCTGATGATCCGGCGCGCTCGGCAAGCGCTCCGGAGTGATGTGGCACCAGAAAACTGGAGCGTTTTTACCACAACAAAAAGCTCGGGAAAATTTGATCCGGGGTCGCGGGCCCGGCGACCCCGTTGCCCTACTCCAACAGTTGCTCGGCGGGTTTCGCCGCCGCGGCCTCGCCAAAGACGGGATCGGGCTGGCGCGTGCCGTCCTCATGGGCGTAGCGCGGCAAAAACTTCCAGCGCTCGGCGGTCACCTCCCAGGCCACGAGGTCCTGAAAGTGTTCATCCCCCACGCGCCGAAACGTGATGAGCAGCGCCTTGTCCCTGTTCGAGGTGGGCTCGCGCTCCGAGCTCAGTCCAAAGACCACGAGTTCGAGCTTGTTGATATGCTTGGCGAGGTGCGGGAAGGCGACCATCCCCCTGCGCACTTCATCCACCCCCACCAGGCCCGTCATGAGGTAGGGCGGCAGGGGTTTGGCGTTCCAGGCAAAACACACGGGGCATTGAACCATCTCGATGGTTCGTTCTCCCTCGGTCTTTTCCTTCGCTGGGACCGGGGAAATAGGTCTCTGTTCGAGCTGCTTGCGCAAGTCCTCGTCAATGACCGTGCCCTTGGGGACGACCACTTTCTCGCCGTTCTTGTAATAGAAGGCATCCTCAATCAAAGCGGAGCCAGCCTTGAAGCGCTGCGGGCGCAACCGCGGGGGCGGCAAGAGGTGTTGTTCCTGGGGGGGGATCTCCGGAGCTTCCCCAGCCTCATCCGTGCGGTCATGTCCCTGCCAGGGCATGAATTCATTGCGGCAAACGCCGCAAGTCACGGGATGACGCAGCCAAGCCTTGTCGAGGTAGGGGTAGTCCTCCATGGGCTGGTAAACCCAGGGATCAAAATGGAGCGTGCGCTTGCATTTGGCGCAAGTGTGCTGGCCGGTCATCAAATCCTTCTCTATTTTGAGCAACTCGTCGCAACCCGCGATGCAATCCCTGGTGACGGGTATCGGGTAGTGCGTGTAGTGCACCCAGGCGGGGTAGCGGTAGCGCTCGTCGGGGATCTCCTTGCGGCTGGCCGGCAGCGCGTAGGAGTATTTCTCGGGATTGAGTTGTGTTTTCTCATCCTCCTTGGATCGCAAAAGGATGGGTTGGACGTGCACGCCGCGATTCTGGGGCGCCAGTACGAGGTCGCCGGGCTCGGCCATATCAACGTCCGGGATGCCCGTGATGGGGTCAAGGGCCAGGATGGATTTATTCCTCACCGTGTCCACCATCAGGGCCGCGGACTGCTTGTTGAGCACTTCGATGGAGTTCAGCGCGCCCGTCTTCGTCAGCGGTTTGCCGGCCTGGCAGATGACGGTGCCGTCGGCCTGAATGACGTTGCCCACGGGAACATCTCCCTCGCTCAATTCATAGGGCAGGAGGTAGAGCGCCCCCTTGGCGCCCTCGCGTTTCACCCAGAAACGGTTGGGATGCAACGGCTCCATGTCGGGCCAATCCACGCGCAGGTAGAATTCGAGGTTGAGCTCCACGGGCGCGCGCACGCGGGCCGGGAGCACCGGCTTGTGGGCCAGCATGGCGATATGTTTTTCCGTCAGCGTGGTGCCGTTTTCGATGATGGTGATATCGTCGGAACGCTGCAAACCGCTCTCCTCATAAACGACCTGGTTGTTGCTGTCGAAAACGCGCTTGTAGAGCTCCAGCACGTCGCCGACCTTGAACACGTTGTGCATGATGGGCGTGCCGGACCTATCGTAGTAGGACCGGAAAGACTTGGCCTTGAGGTAGAGCACGTCCTTCTCACTGATCTCTTCACCGCGCTCCTTGAGCTTAACTCCCGACGCGTGAGCGGGTGGCTCAACGGGAGTGCTGAGCGGATCGAGCAGCAAATCGCCGGGCGCCAAGCGGTCGGCCTGGACCTCCACGCCGCGGCGGTTCTCCAGGGAATATTGAAAAATCCAGGCGCGGGCGCCGCCGCGGGCGGCCTCCGTGACGCGCGGCGGACCATCCACCTTGAATTGCAATTCAAAACCAGCCCTGCGGTCCCGCAGCGGAAGCACCATGCCCTCGTCCGGGCCCGTCACCTCCATGTAGTTGCGCGGCACTTCGCTCGCGGGCAAACCCGTGAAGGAGGAGAACCCGGCCAGCGCGACCCAGGCCATAAGGCGACGGGAAACGCTGAAGCTGAAAAACCGGAGACGTGCGCGCCGCGGCATCGCGGTGGATCGTAGCCGTCCCCTGGCGGCGGCAAGCCGGCCTCTCATCCTTTGATTTCCACCCTTCCGTCGGTGCTCTTGGCCAATTCGCCGGGCAGGCCGAAGAAGGCGCCGCACGACATGACCGCCAGCACCGTTCCCGGCGGCACGGGCTCTTGAAAGCACGCGCGCAGTTCGCGCTCGCTGGAGCAGCCCTGGGCCTGCCTTCCGATGTCGGCGGCCAGTTTCTTGACGTCCATGCGCTGGTCGTCAGCCAGTTTGGCGTCGGGATGCGGGGGACCGAGGATGACGCGGTCGGCCCAGCGGAAGACCTCGGCATAAAGTGCGTGGAAGGCGTTGCGCCGCGAGGAGGCATTGCGCGGATCGAAAATCGCCCAGAGGGGCGCGCCGGGATGAAGCTCGCGCAACACCTTCAGCGTTTCGCGCACGGCGGTGGGGTGGTGCGCGAAGTCGCTGTAAAGGTGGAAGGGGTCGCCGCGGCGCAAGGGTTCCAGGCGGCGCTTGGCCCCATAAAGGTCCCGGGCGCGGCGGCCAATCTCCTCCCAGCCCACTCCGGCCGTGCGCGCGGCGGCGGCGGCTCCCAGCAGGTTCATGAGGTAGATACCGCCCGCCAGAGGGGTTTCAAGCTCCACCTCCCGGCCACCCTCCGCGAAAACAACCCGGCTGCCCCGCGCGTCCTGGGAGATCACGCGCGCCAGCCTGAAATCGGCGGACGCATCCGTCCCGTAGGCTATTTTGCGACCGGCGAAAGGCTCCACCAGCTTGCGCAGCTCGGGCACGTCGCTGCAATAGATGAGCCCCCCTTCCCCCGGCACAAGGCGCAGCAGCTCGCGGAAAGGCTCCTGCATGGCCGCGAAGCTCGGATAAATATCGAGGTGATCCCATTCCAGGTGCGTGAGCAAGGCCCAGCGCGGCCGGTAATGCAGGAATTTGGCGCGCGGGTCGAACCAGGAGGTTCCATATTCATCGCCCTCGATGGCGAAGGGAGCTTTCGGCTGGCCCAGCCGGCAGCCTGGCTCGCCGCTGCGCAGGACGCCGCCCACCAGCCAGCCCGCCCCTTCGCTTTCCAAAAGGCGCGCGAGCAACGAAGTGGTCGTGGTCTTGCCGTGGGTGCCAGCGACGACGAAGACTTTGCGCCCCGGCAGGATGAATTCCTCCAGCACCTCGGGGAAGCTCAGCACGCGCCAGCCCCGTTCACGGCCTCCAGCCGCCTCCACGTGATCCCGGGACAACGCGTTGGTGATCACCTGCACGTCGGGAGTGAACAGCGCCATGAGGTTCTCCGCTTTGTAGCCCTCCAGGATGGGAATGCCGCGCGCGCGCAACTCGTCGCTCATGGGCGGGAAGAAGCGCTCGTCCGAGCCCTTGACCTCATGCCCCGCCTCGGCCAGCAACATGGCCACGTTGCCCATGCCCGCGCCGCAAATGCCGCTGAAGTGGAACCTCACGGCATGAACCTAGCGCGAAGACGGCGAGGGCAAGCCGGGCGGCATCGCGATGGACCACGAAAAAGGCGGCTAGGCGTTTTCCTGGTGGCTTGTGGCATCTAAACAACCAAGAATTTTAGATTATCCTTCAATACCGGCCAGATTTTCCTTAAGCACGCGCGGATGGCGGGCCGCGATGCGCAGCAGGGCGAGGGCCGTGCCATCAGGATGACGACGATCCTGCTCCCAATTGCGCAAGGTGTGGACACTGATGCCCAGGGCATTAGCAAAGCCTTCCTGGGTCAGCCCGGTAAAGCGTCGCAGAGCGACAATGTCAGCGCCACCATGGATCTTTCCTTCCATGATGCGGGACCGCACACTATGACGTATGCTCCGGGCGAAGTCAGCGGCTGAAAGCTCACGATCCGTCATGATTTCTCCTTCAAATGTTCATTGTACAGGCGGATTTCGGTCTTGGTGGCGCGACGGGCACTGATGATGCGAATCGTCTGTTCCAACCGCTCTGTAAAAACGACCATCACGACACCGCGATGGATCGGGCCAATGGCGATGAGGCGATCCTCGTCCTCGCTATGCTTTTCGTCAGGAATTTCCAAATAGTCGGCGCCGCTGGTGAACAGCGCCGTCGCCTCACCGAAAGAAATACCGTGCTTGATCCGGTTTTCTTCCTCCTTGGCCGGGTCCCAATCGAAGCGCATTCAACCATGGTAAGCCAATGGCTTAGTTTGCAATTTCTGAGAACGAATTTTTTCTTTTTTTTCTTCTCATCCGGCTGATTCGGGGGGAACCTCCGTGGTCGGACAAAGCTAACTAAAACGGCTATAAGGGTAGCGCAAAAGGGACCTGGGTTTTTTAGTGTGCCGCCGTCCCCCCACCACCGGGAGCATCGAAATGGAAGTTCTCCCAGACGGGGGTGCGGGCCCAGCCGCCCAGGCCCAGCTTGCCGCCGGTCAGGACGAAGGGCTCGGAGACGTCGAGTAAAACGCCTTCTTTCTGCTTTGCCTTGTCCGCGGGCGGGGCGAAGGGCAGTTCGCGGATGAATTGCAGGGATCCCGGAGCAGCGGCCTTGATGCGCCAGTGCTGGAGCGGGCTGCCGTTGCCGAGGTTCTGGATGGGCAGCGGCTCACCTATCTGGGTGGTCACGCCCTTGATGCGCTTTTCAAATTTGCACACCTTTTCGCCGTGGTTCAGCCGGTACCAGTGGTCGGCGTCCTGGTAGAAGAAATAGACGTAAAAGTTGCCTTCGTGACCCAGGGCGCTCACGTCAACGTCCAGCGTTATGTTCTGGCCGTGGCTGGAGTCGTTGTTCAAGGTCACGTGATCGTTCAGGGTCGCGGGCACGCCCCCCGGCGGCGCGCTGGCGGCTCTCAGGTTGCAGCACTGCTCGTAGGTGTACAGCGGCAGATCGGCGGGGCGGGCGAAATTGATCTCCGTCCAGCCGCTGTAAACCCAGACGCAGGCGTAGCGCGAGTCGCCGGCCGCATGAGTGGCCTTGACGCGGTAGGAAACATTCGCCGTCGAGGATAGACCCGTGTCCGAATAACGGGTGACGTTGGCGCCGACGGCGCCGATGGGGGTATAAACACCGTTGCTCGCGCGCTCGATTTTAAAGCCGGTTTCGTTGTAGGCGTTGTCCGTCCACTGGAGGTCAATCTTGCCGCCGCTGACTTTGGCCCGCAAATCACTCGGTTCGCCGGGCGGGCGCGGCGCGCCGCCGCTGGGGGGCAGCATGATCAAGGCATCCAGCGTCGCCTGGACGGGAGTCCGCGCCTTCTCCAGCAGATACCCCTGTTCCTGGTCCCCCGTAGGGTCGGGTTCGGCGCTCCACCAGTTGCTGCCCGCCTCGTTGCATTTGTTGCAGCCGACGTGCTGAACTCCCCACAGGCCTTCCGATCCGCGCACCGCGCAATAAATTGCAATCTGGCCCCAGGAAGGATAGGGATACTGCTTTTTGATGTCCACGTACACGCGGCGGATGGGGTTGTCCGCCGACGCCTCGGGCAGCCGCCCGCAGGTGTAGATGGCCTGCCCGACATCGAACCCCACGTACAGGACCGCCACCGGCCAATGGTTCACCGTGTGGTAGGCGGCGTCCGCCATCACCCTGAAGTTGAATTCGTCTCCTTTGGGGAAGCATCCGCCCGCGCAGGACCAGAGTTTGACCTTCTTGCGGATCAGGTCCAGGCCGCTCAAGGGACTGTGCTGGTCCGGCCCGGAAAGCAGCAGGGCCTTGAGGTTGTTGAGATATCCGGTGGTGACGATGGTCACGCTTTTGTCGGGCGCGGAAGCCAACAACTCGCGGTACAAAACCGCGGATTGCGGACAGTCCCGTGGCGATTTCAGATCATGGGGGAACTCGGTGGCGATCTGCCCCGCGTATTCCCCGATGCCTCCGATATCAGGCGGGACGCCGATGGGGATATCCGGCCTCCCGTAGTAGGTGTTGATCGCATCCATGCACAGCGCGGTCCCGCCATTGCGGGAGGAAACCATCATGCCGATGATCTCGCATTCTCCCATGCTGGCGAGGCCGTGCAGGATGGCGATGTCGCCGACGTCGTCGTGATCGCTCGACATATCGGAGTCGAAGATGATGCGGGGAACGCCGGCCTTGGCCGCAGGCGCCTCCGCCACCATCATGGCGCAGCACAGCGCCGCGGCGCAAACGCACAGCGAAACCAGTTTTATCTGGAGAACCATGACCGGTCTCAACTGAGCAGCCGGAAAGCCGGGTGTTCCGCGGCCTTCTCGTCGAACGTGATCGTGCAGTCCGCTCGGTGGGCCATTCCGGTATGACCGATCAAGTAATCGGAGAAGTCTGCCCGGCCGCGCTCGTAGGCGCGCAGTGCTTTCCAGGACAAGGCCTCCTGCTCCACATGCAGCGTCCGGGTGGAAAGCACCCCGGCCAGCGTCTTCGCTATTTGCGCCCTCTCGTAGCCGTAGGCCCTTTGCAAAACCCAGACCAACTCGCAGAGCACAATTTGACTGATGAATCCCGGCGAGTCCTCGGAACAGGCCGCTTTGAGTTCCCGCGAGGCGATGGCGGACTGCGCGGGATCGTCCTGGGCGAGATAGCGCACCAGGACATTGGTGTCTATGGCGATCAACCCGCGGCGCCCTTGCGGATGGCCTCGTCCATTTGCTCCAGGGAAATGGCCCGGGCCGGTTTGGGCAGCATGCCTTTGAGATCCTCAAGTTTTGTAGTCAAGGGAGCGATTTCGATTTGCCCGTCCTTGTTGATCACGAAGTCCACTTTGTCACCCGGCCGTAAATGAAGCAAATCGCGGATCTCTTTGGGCATCGTCAACTGACCTTTGCTTGTCAAGGTTGCATGCACGCCGATCCCTTCTTCAATTTTCCTTACCTAGTCGTAAGGATATGTTTTTGATGAAAATGTCAAGTTTTTCAATCCATGACCACCGACGTCAATGCGTAGCCGGCGATCTCATGCGGGCGTCCTTCAGGGGGGGGCGCCGCCCGTCAGCCGCGCCTGGAACATCTCGCGCCGCGGGACGGTGGCCCGGCCCGCGCGCAGCAGCTCGATGCGCTCGTAGAGCCGCTGGATAGCCGCCGCGGCGAGTTCCCGGGAAGGAAAAATGCAACTGGGAAGGGGCGGATCGCGGTACTCCACCTCGGGGACGTGATCGAAGGGCAGCAGGGTGGCGCCATCGGTGAGCTCCCGGCCCAGGGCGCAGACGCGGCCCAGGAGGCTGCGGAAGGTGAAGACATAGGTGCCCCGCAGCGGAGGCGCGGCGAGGGCCAGGAAGTCCTGGACCTGCCGCGCGTCGGGGATCAGCAGGCAGCGGCAATCCAGATCCCCGGCCCCGGCCTCGCGGGCGGCCTCCTCCCAGCCGGCCCGCTTTTCGTGCTCCACCTGGTTGGTCACCAGGTGCAAGGGA
>JAHFOS010000288.1 GCA_023261545.1 bacterium | reverse complement strand
TTTATTCTGGCCGCTGCGGACAACATTTCCAAAACCAGGTTGAACAATCTTGGTAGAGGGAATCACCCAATAGATGCCGCGCCGCTTCTGCCATTCGCATGGCTCGCTGTAAAAGATGAACACATAATTTCGACGAGCCCGAGGAATGTTCAGGAGAGGGAAGAACCCTGCATTGTGCGGGTTGCAGTCCTTTGACCTGGCTTTGATCTGAATGTCGAAGTACCGCCTTGGGCCTTGTCGGACAACGCAATCAATCCCCTGATCATCCACCAGCGTAATGTAGGTATCGTAACCTCTTCGGATGAGATCAGCGATTGCGGCAAACTCTTCTCGTTTACCAAACGAGGCTCGCTCTCTATAACTCATGTGAGTGACTGTGTGGACTCAAGGTCCTAGTGCAACACCTGGTATCCTGGTCGCTCCAGGAGAAAGGAGTTGCACATGCGGAGGTACCGACGGTTGAGTTTCCGTGAGCGTGAAGAGTTCAGTCGCATGTTAGCGACCGGGCACAGTGTGCGCGCTTGTGCCCGCGGTCTGGGTCGGGCTCCGAGTAGCCTCGCTCGCGAACTGGCCCGCAGCTGGATGTCCCGGATGACCTACCGGGCGGTGATCGGGGAGCGGCGAGCACGCTGGCGGGCGCATCAGCCCCGGCGGGCCCGCAAGCTGGCGGCCCACCCGCGCCTGCGCACGGTCGTCATGCGGCTGCTGGCCCAGCGCTGGTCGCCGGAACAGATTGCACGCGGCTTGCCGCAGCGGTATCCTGACGACCCGACCATGCGGATCTCCCACGAAGCCATCTACACCTACCTCTACGTGTTGCCGCGCGGCCAACTCAAACGCGAACTGATGCGTACGCTCCGCCAGCGACACCAGTTCCGCCGCCCGCGGGGGCCCCAACGGCGCTCCTCGCGTCCCATCCAGGACCTCGTCAGCATCGAGGAACGGCCGCCCGAGGTCACCGATCGGACCATCCCCGGACACTGGGAAGGCGACCTGCTCATGGGGCACGGGAACGCCTCGGCCCTGGGGACGCTGGTCGAGCGGACGACGCGCTTCACGCTCCTGGTGCCGCTGCGGACGAAGGACGCCCCCGGGGTCCGCCGGGCCTTTGCGCGCGAGCTGCGGACGCTGCCGCGGCAGCTGACCCAGTCGCTCACCTACGATCAGGGACAAGAGATGACGGAGCATCGGCTCTTCACGCAGCAGACGCAGATGCGGGTCTACTTCGCCCATCCGCACTGTCCCTGGGAACGGGGCACCAACGAGAACACCAACGGCCTCCTCCGGCAATTCTTCCCCAAGGGGACCCGCTTCAATACGGTGACGCACCGACAGATCAAACACGTTCAGGCTCTGTTCAACGATCGGCCACGAAAAGTCCTCAACTGGCACAGTCCCGCGAAGGCCTTCAAGGACGTCTTGGAACGTGTTGCGCTAGAATCTTGAATCCACACAGTCACCCCCGGGACAGCCATTTCGCGCATGGCAGGCTGCCTCGGAACCGGCGGGAAAGCCACGAAGGCGCTCCTTGAAGAAAGGAAGCGGGAGCGGACGCTATGAGCGGCGCTTCGGGCGCGACGGCTTCCAGCCTGGGCGAAGACCTTGAGAGGCACATGGATGCCTTCGATCGCCGATGAGGATGACGCGGCAATGAGGATCCGCCTGTCGCGCTCCTTGGGGTCTTGAAAATAGGGGTTGGTTTCACTCAACGGTTTTTCGTTACGCTTCATTTCTGGCTGAAGAATTATGGATGCGGCGTGATGGCAATGATTGTGATTTGGCGCTTCTCTGGTCCGTAGCACCAGAAAATCCGATAGGCTGAGGGCGTTTTATTCTGCGCATAGGCTTCGAAGACCTTTTCCTTGGCATTGTAGGGATGCTCGATGGATGTATACGGATGCGTCTGCAAAGACGGATGCTTGGGGTTGTGCTGCAAGAAGCCGAGCGATTTCTTGATCTGCTTGACGAGCCCTTCATGACGCGGGGTATGCTCAAGCCGCTCGAGCTCCTGTCGGGCCGTTGCGGTGAAGATGAGCTCAAACATCACGTGTTATCGTGCAGGTACTTCGAGTAGTCCTCTTTTGCCTTCACGACGCGGCCCTTCCGGGCATCGGCGAGCCCTTGCTTGACCAGCTGTGTCGCCTCTTTGTTCTTGAACAGCCAGGCCTCGTGGGCTGGAATGGTCACCATGGGATCGAGGATGATCTGGCCGAAACTGTTGCGGTAGATCCGGTAGCTGGAGACCGACTGCGCGAGAATCTTGCCCAACGCCACCCGACGCTTGGCATCGACCTTGGCTTCGGCGACTTCTTCGAAGTCCTGGTCCTTGAGAATCTCCTGTTCGGTCATCGGACACCTCCTGGTTGCCTCTGACCACAAGCCTATCATAAAGTGGGAAATTAGACAAGTGGGAAATAGTATTAATCCCACCATGCTGTAACTGACGCAGGCTCAATTCGATGGTAAAGGCGCCAAGTTGGCGAAGGAGCTTGCGGGCGGGGCGGCTGGACAGGGGGGAGGCGTTACTGGTGGTGCCGCGCTGCGCTGAGGAGGTTGCACAGCCTGGCACGCGCAGTAACGCCTCCTGCTTTATTTCTCCTGGAGCGACCAGGATACCAGGTGTTGCACTAGGACCTTGAGTCCACAAGGTCACTCTCGCCCCCTCTGGAAGTGGATGAGGGAGTTTGATCACGGCTTGAGAGCAGCAAGCTGGTGGATGGGAACGACGGAGACGCGCTGCGCCAGCTGGTACACTCTGGGGCCTGGATAGAGAACCCACAAGTGGGCCAACGAGAGTTCCTCCA
>JAHFOS010000271.1 GCA_023261545.1 bacterium | reverse complement strand
CCCGATGAAAATCTGGAGCTGGGGAATGGTGCGCTGCATGAAGCCCAGGGCGATTTGCATCCCCAGCATCAGGGCGACGGGCAAGGAGAAATCCGCCAACCGTGTCAAGGTCTCTTCTAGTGCGCGGGATTCAAAAAAGAGCGATTTCTTGCCCCAGAAATGCGTGAAAACATTGCACGTTATCTTCTTGTTTTCTCGAAACAAAACCAACGCCTCTGATGGTAAATGACGACCTGAAAGACCGAACTCCCAGGCTGGGGAAAAAAGTATATAGGAGCCACGCTTTTAGCCAACAGAATTGGGCTCAAACGGACCTCAAGGCCGGAGTCAACGCAGGCTCGCCAAGCCCCCCGAAGGCAAGGGAATGGGGTTAACGCGCCGGCGATAAAGCGAACGCTCTCGGAAATCCGCCAGCCATTCCTTGATGCGCAACTCGCTGCCCACGACCAGGCCGCGCGTGAAGTGCCGAATGCGGTTCAGGAACACCCCGCTCTCCGCGAAGCCTCGGGCTGCCTCCGTCGCCAACACGTCCTCGCGGATAGCGGACTGGCCTTCCTTGCTCGGCACCGCGCCCCGGTGATAGACCAACTCCCGGTAGCGCAGCAGCGCCTCCTTGGCGGGAGCGCCCATCACCTTTTGCAGCGGCGCCAACCACACGTCCAGCTTCAGACAACGCAGGCGAAAGGATGAAGCGGTGTAGGCTTCCGGGCGCTCCACCAAGCCGGCGCGGATGGGATTCAGCTCCACATACATCATGCAATCCTCAACGGCGCGCCCATCCTCCAGGATGGTGGACTTGAAGCGCTCAGCCCAGAAACGGCCCCGGCGGTCGAAAGTCTTGTTGTACCAGTGCGCGTAGGCCTGGTGTACGTTGCGCATCAGCTCCGACACGTCGAAAACCCGTCGGCTCAGGCGCTCCCATTGATCGGCACCCCAGCCGTCGGCAATCCATTCGGCGCTGCGCTCCGAAGGATAAAACGCCTTCGCCCGACGCTCCAGATCCTTCCGGGCCAGCTCGCGCTTCTCGTCAAAGCCCATCACCAGGTGGTAATGGTTTCCCATCACGCAGAAGGCATAAACCCGGCAGCAATAGACCTCCGCGAAATGCCGCACCACCTCGATGAACTTCTCCTTCGCTCCCCGCTTCTCGAAGGGCATCTCATCCATATAGCAGGCCGCCTTGCAGTAGAGGTGATAAAACGCCTCCCCCTGCTCGATCCGCAAGCGCGCTCGACGTGGCATTGATCTGTCCGAAGTTGCCTAGAAAGAGTATAAGCGAACTTGGGGGAAAGTCAAATAAAATACAGTGTCCCTTATACGTTTCTTATACGTTTCCTTATACGTTACCTTATACGTTACCATGCGGCGAACGGGGGCCTACAGCCCCCCGGCGGCCAAAGGCCGCCGCCCCCTGTGAACTCAAGCCCCCTGCGGGAGCTTGAGTTTTTTCCTTAAACGCGCGCAGGGGGTCCCCGAAAAATCCTTAAAACAACTTTTGGGGGGGCAAAACATGCTTTTAAGGCCCAAAAACAGCCCGTTTTAGGGCTTATCTTCTTGTGAATCAATCACTTATCGTGGTCCGACCCCGAATTCTGCACCGGACCTTTCAAGGCGCGCCACTTCTTCAAGCGGCGCTGTAGCGTCCTCAACAGCGAGCGAGGATAGAGGCCAGGGTGTTGCTGCTGGAGCCAGAACAACAGCGCTGCGCTCTGAAGAGCTGGCTCACGTTCCAGCAGCGGGACAAGGTCGCGCTGCCAGACAGCCTCGAAGGGATCCCCCCGCGTTCGCCATGTACGCCCCTGGAGGGTGGGGGCGGTGTAGGATGTGGGGGCGACTTCGATACGCCGTCCGGACCGTTCGCACACACTCGCCAAGGCGGCAGCCGTCTTCTGGGCATGACCTTGTTGCCGCTCTCGCATATAGAGTTCCGCTTGCTGTGGGTTGATCCACTTTCCTGGCACGACACGCCCCCCGATAAAAGGGGGACATGCTGCAACGAAAGTGAATAACCGGACAGGATAATTGTCGCTGACCGGACAGGATAGTTGTCGTCAGGCACACTTATCGTGGTCCGACCCCGAAGGCTTTTAGAAGGCTTTTGAATAGCGCCACACTTACCATAAAAAGATCGAGTCCAGAAACCCATCCAGAAACGTTGCTCTTTCACCACGTTTTATTTTTTTATCATGCCACATTGCCATCGCCTTTGCCGACGCGTCTCCCTATCCGCAAATTCGTCAAAGCCATCAAGGTAATCAGAATTAATATTGACTCCAATCTTGTTAAAGTCAAAATCGCTATTCGCCAACCGCACTAGTTCTGATTCTGTCAACTTATAACTTGAGATCGACCCAGCACCACCGTTTTTTATACTATTAAATTCCACCAAGGTTCCAGATTGATAGCCGACCACTTTTTCTATTTTTCCGTTCCAATAATCAACCTTAACGAAAGCTTCTACTGACAAGCAATTTCTGCCTCCAAAGTAAACAGACGTTTGCCAAACAGCACAACCAGGAAAATTAGAATTGCCCACCGTATGCGCGATAATATCAAACTTGGAGCTTAATTTTTTTGCGATTTCTATTTTATTCAATCCATCAGCAACCAAAAATAAATTCGTTAAAATCTGAACAGAGATCAGCCTTACAAATAAAAAAAATGCTACTATTGCTATTAATATCACACATAGCTTTATTTTCCCAGCCAAACTACCAATTGCGATCACAGGCCGGTTCGCGCAATCACAAGCATATCCAAGGGCTGCTCCTGCGATTTGCACGTCTGTTCTTTAAAACAGGGGTCAACCTCATGAAATTCATTGACCTGCCTGCG
>JAHFOS010000026.1 GCA_023261545.1 bacterium | reverse complement strand
TTTTTACATGGGGTCACGATCTGGCAAGGCGGGAACCCAATCGCAATACCGGGGGGATTTTTCCACAGATGACACAGATTAACACTGAAAACAATCATTCAGGGCTGGTCTCTTTATCAGGGCCTCTCGGTGCAATCTGTGGATAAATCCGAGTTGAGAGCACGGAGCATTGGAGAAAATTGGGGAGAGGACTTTATCAGGGTACGCATTCCTCGGATGAGCCAAATATGAAGGGCGAGGCCGCCAGTTTTCTAAAGTTCAACTTGCAAGGCCTCATGGCTTTGCGGCGCGAGTTCGTCACTTGCCTGGTGCTGGCGGCGCTGGAATCGCTGGTGGCTATCGCGGTGGCCCGGGCTTTGAACCGGGCGATGCGTGTCGGGCTGGATTTGCCGCCCGCCGCGCTGGCGGCGCTCGCCGGCCTGGGGCTTACGGCCCTGGTTTTGCGCTACCTCTCCACGTTCGCGGATGAGCGGCTCGCCAACCGCTTTCGCGGGAGGAG
Organism: bacterium; assembly: GCA_023261545.1. Lineage (GTDB taxonomy): Bacteria > Planctomycetota > JADGBV01 > JADGBV01 > JADGBV01 > JAHFOS01. The sequence goes on along the minus strand of JAHFOS010000026.1, from coordinate 34,356 downwards.
TGAGCGCCGGCTCTATGCCTCTTTGATGCGCGGCATGCCCGCCCTCAGCGCGCAGCTCTCAAGGGCGGAGATCCTGCACCGTGTTCATGCCGATCATCAACTGGTCTTGAGCGTCGCCGGAGCGGGAGCCGTGGGAAGCGTGAAGTTATCCCTGCGCGCTGTGTTGGTGCTTGGGTACCTCGCTTACACGCATCCCGTGGCGCCGATCTTCGTGGTCCTGGCGGGGCTGTTGTTCCTGCCGCTGGTGCTGCTGCTGCGCGTCCTCCTGCGCCGCCGGGCGGAAAGCCTGGCCGGCGCGCATTCGCGCCTTTTTGTTTTGCAAAAGAACCTGGTGGAGGGTTACGAGACCTATTACGTCGCCGGCGCCCTCGCAAGCCTCCAGGTGCAGCATGGGGAGCTCCTCGCCGGCAAGCTTGAGGATGAGGACCGCCTCGCCCGCTTCAAGGCCCTCCAGGCTCCCTGCGGGGAACTCGCGCGCCTGGTCTTCGCCGCCGGCCTCTGGGGGTCATGGAAGCTGCGCCTCTTATCGGCGGCGGCGCCTTTTCCGCTGGGCGCGCTGTATCTCGGCCTGCATGTCCTCGGTTCCGGCCACCAGCTTTTGTGGTCCCTGCTCCAGCTCCAGCCGGCCCTGGCAGCCTGGACGCGCCTCACGCCCTTACTGCGGACCGTGGAAGATGAGACTGGGGCAACCCCCGGCGGATCGGAGGGCAAGCCGCGGCTCAGCGCCACGGAACTCGTCGTCTATTACGGCCGGCAACAAATTTCTGGCGCCGGTCCTTTTTCCTTCGACGTTTCCGCGGGCCAGCGCGTCCTTGTACGCGGGTCGAGCGGGTCCGGCAAGACCACCCTGCTGCTCTCGCTCCTCGGATTGCACCGCAACACGCGCGGCGAGCTCGCCTGCTCCGGGGTGGCGCGACACGCGTGGGGATACCTCAGCCAGGAGCCCTATTTCTTCGCGGGCAGCTTTAGGGAAAACCTGTTCCTGCCGCGGCAACGGAACTCCGGTGGGGAAACCCATGAGGCCCAGGAGGTCGTGCTGCGCGAATTGCTCACGGGCCTGGAGCTTGAAGATTTCTGGAAGTCCCTGCCTCAGGGCGCCGACACGCCCCTGGGAATGCTGGGCCTCAACCCCTCGCGCGGGCAACTGCAGCGCCTGGCTCTGCTTCGCGAACTCTTGCGCCAGCCGCGCATCCTGCTGCTCGATGAGCCCTGCACGGGAATGGAGACCGCCCTGGCCGCGCGCGTGCTGGCCTGCGCCGCGCAGCGCATGCGGGCGGGTATCCTGGTCGTTGCCGAGCACCGCGCGGAGGTCGCCGATATTTTGCCTTTCGATATCAGCATCGCTTTGGGGGGAGAACGCAAGGATGGTTTGCTGGCCTCGGAGACGCGCGCCGCCCTTGCGGGAGGCCGGCTTTGAAAGCGAACGCCGATGCCCCGATGCCTCGTGATCGGGGGCCTTGCGCGGAACCGGAAGCGCTCGAAGTCATCGCCGAACTGCTGCGGGCGGGCCATTCCGCCTCCTTCACGGCGCAGGGCTCCAGCATGTATCCCGCGCTGTTCACCGGCGACCGCGTGGTGATCGAACCCCACCCGTGGCGGCAAGCTGGCGGCGGCGCAGGCCCGGCGCTGCGCGCTGGATGCGATATTATTTTAGCGAAGACCGGTGACGGCCGCACCCTGTTGCACCGCCTGGTGGGGGAGCGCGACGGCTGCCTGATGATGCGCGGAGACAACGCCCCAGGCACGGGCGAGGCGATCACCGAGGTCCTGGGCCGACTGCGCGGCGTGCGCTACACCCCCGCCAGCCTGGCGCGGCGCGCGCGCTATGCCCTCCGACGATGGGCACGAAGCCGCGCTCCAAATCTCTTGAAGGGATGGGAAATGTAAGCGTTTCGTAACTGCTCAGGCCATGGAATGCGTCTTTGCTTTACCTTGCCGGCATTCAGGTCCGTTCGTGCTGAGCTTGTCGAAGCAGGAACGGACCGCGACCACCCCCGCCGTCCACCCTTCGACAAGCTCATCCCCCAAATGGGGATAAAGGGCGAACGGCGGGGAGCTTGGCGATACGGCTGAGCAGTTACAGCGTTTCAACCTATCCCGGCGGAGTCGGAATCGAGAAAAACGATGTACCACAGAGACACAGAGAAAACAAGAGAAATTCTCTGTGTCTCTGTGGTGAGTAATTTCATACTTTTGAAACAGGTGCTAAGGCGGTTTAACCCAATCCCTTCCCCCCAGGGTCCAGCCGACCCTCCTCCAGCCACAGCCAGTCGGCGCGCATGGTGCGATCCGCGCCTTCCAGGGCGAGTTTGAGCTCCCCGCGCGGGGGGCGGCGCAGCAGCGCCCGCGCCCGCAGGCGCGCGCTCGCGCAAAAAAGGTTGGCGAGCTCTGAGGCCGCGGGCCGGCGCGGATCGTGGCCGAGAGCCAGGGCGTAGGCGCAGCAAGCCGCCATGGCCTGGAGTTCCAGGCCGGCATCCACCTGCCGTTTCAAGAGCAACTGCTGGCGCTCCAGGCCCTCGCGGTGGCGGATCAGAGAGGTGAACAGGCCGCGCGCCAAGCGGCGGGAGGCGGATTCCACGAAACGCAGGTGGCCGCGCAGCAGCGCGTCGGCGGGCGGCGCGAAGCGCGGCAGGAAGGTGCGCAGATACCAGGCGGCGCAGGGCAGGATGCGGCGCGCCCAATCCTGCGGCGGGTCCGTGCTGCGTCCCGGCGCCACGCCCACGCGGCGGAAATGGCCCTCCAGTGCCTCGCGCGCGGCGAACAGGCGCAGGATTTCGCTCGACCCCTCGAAGACGGTGGCGATGCGGTTGTCGCGCACCCAGCGCTCGATGGGGGCAGGGTCCTCGCCGCGCGCCCGCAGTGAAGACGCGGTCTCGTAGCCGCGCCCGCCGCGTATTTGCAGTGCGTCGTTGACCACGTCCCAGGCGCGCTCGCTGCACCAGATTTTGGCCAGCGCCGCCTCCAGGCGCACGTCCGCGCCAGCGTCGTCCAGAGCCGCCGCGTGGAACAGCATGGCCTCCATGGAGAACACCGAGGCGGCCATGGAGGACAGGCGCGCGGCCACCATGCCGTGCCGCCCGATGGGCGCGCCCCATTGCTCGCGCTCGCGGCACCAGCGGCGGGCGGCGGCGAGAGCGCTTTTGGCCATGCCCAGCGAGGAGGCCGCCACCGCCAGGCGCCCGGTGTTGAGGGCGCTCAGGGCCACCTTGAGCCCTTCGCCTTCCCCGGCTAGCAGGTTCTCGCGCGGCACGCGCACGCCCTCGAAACGCAGCACGCCGTTTTGCAGCGCCTTGAGGCCCATGAAGTGGCAGCGGTGCGCGACGCTGACGCCGGGCCAGCCGGCCTCGACGATGAAGGTGCTGATGCGCCGTTTGTCAGGGGCGTCCCCCGGCAGCGGCGGGGTGCGCGCCGCCACCACCAGGATTTTGGCGATGGGGCCGTTGGAACACCACAGCTTCTCGCCGTTCAGCAGGTAGTGGCGGCCATCGGGCGCGGGATCAGCGCGGCACTCCATGCGCGCGGGGTCCGAGCCCACCTTGGTCTCGGTGAGCGCGAAGGCGGAGAGGTCGCCCGCCGCGAGGCGCGGCAGGTAGCGGCGCTTCTGCTCCTCGTTGCCGAACAGCAGCAGCGGTTGCGGCGCGCCCACCGACTGGTGCACCGAGAGCAGGGTCGTGAGGTTGGCGCAATGGCTGCCGAGCAGCACGAAGGCGCGCAGGTAGTTGGTCTCGGAGAGGCCGAGCCCGCCATAATCCGCCGGCACCTTGATGCCGAAGGCGCCGATGCCGCGCAGGCTCGTCATAAGCTCCGGGGGGATTTCAGCCGTGGCGTCGATGGCGTCGGGGTCGGCCTGGCGGCGCAGCAGGTCCTCTAAGGCTGAAAGGAAAGGCTGGCCGTGTTCGCGGTCCGCGGTTGTTTGCAGCGGGTAGGGAAAAAGGCTCGCCCAGGCGGGGGATCCCAGGAACAGCCCGCGGGCGAAGCCGCCGCCGCCCCCTTCTTGTTCGCGCGCCTCCTCGACGAGTTCGAGCGCGGCGCGGTGATCCGGCGTGGGGAGGGTCAAGACGGGCAACACCCCAAGGTTTTTTTGAAAGCGTTCACGGCAGGTGCATCTCCAAAAACAAGAAAATACCGGCCCATCCGAATAATGCGTACTTTTCTGGGATTTTTAAAACGGGCACTCGGTCGAGTAAGTCTGAAACCAAGGCGATCTGCCGGGGGGATTTTCCACAGATTGCACAGATTAACACTGATAATAATCAATCCGGGCCATCCTTTTTAATCGATGCAAATCTGTGTAATCTGTGGATGCTCCCGAGTTGAGGGCGCAGAGAGCCGAGAACAAATGAGGGGGAACCCTGCCAGAGGTACGCATTATTCGGATGAGCCAAAATACCTAGGAAAATAAAATTTCTTGGCATTTCGGACCTGATGAACCATAATCAAGACGGCCTGGCCGGGTCGTAACCCAGCAGACGGTAAAGCGACTGCCGATCCAGCATCTCGGGAAGCAGTTGCGCCTGCCCACCTTCGCGCCGCAGCACGGCGAGCGCCCGGTCGGCGGCACCGAGCGCCACGCGCAGCAAACTCACCGGGAACAGCACCGCGCGGCATCCGGCCTCCGCGAATTCGCGGGTGGTGAAGAGCGGCGTGCGGCCGAACTCGGTCATGTTGGCGATGACGGGGACTTCCAGCGCGCGCGCGACCTTCTCGTATTCCTTGAGTGTCAAGAGTGCCTCGGGAAAGACCGCGTCCGCCCCGGCCGCGACGCAGGCCTCAAGCCGCGCCAGCATATCGCGCAGGCCGTTCACGGCGCGGGCGTCGCTGCGCGCGATGATGAGGAAATCCCTGTCCGTGCGGGCCGCCACGGCGCGGCGTATTTTGTCCACCAGCAGCGCGCGCGGCACCAGCTCTTTGCCCGGCAGGTGCCCGCAGCGCTTGGGCAGCACCTGGTCTTCGATGTGGATGGCGGCCAGGCCCCGGCTCTCGAAGCGGCGCACCGCGCGCGGCACGTTCACGCCCTCGCCGAAGCCGGTGTCCGCGTCGGCGATGGCGGGGATGTCCACCGCCGCCGCGATGCATTCCGCCTGTCCCGCCGCCTCGTCCAGGGTCATGAGGCCGATATCGGGAAGGCCCAGGGCGCCCGCCGAGGTGGCCGCGCCCGAGACATAGACGGCCTTGAAGCCGTGGCGCTCCACGAGCCTGGCGCAGGCGGCATTGAAGGCTCCGGGCACGACGAGGATGGGCCCGCCAGAGAGCCGGCGGCGCAAGTCGCGGCGGCGCTTACCGGCGGGCGTGCGGTTGCCATAGGTGGGGCTGTTCACGCTCAATAATTCTGGATTTTCCGAGGAATGCGTACCTCTGGCAACGTCATCCCCCCAGTTTTTCCTGGTGCTCCATGTTCGCAATTCAGATTTATCCACAGATTACACCGATAGGCACTGATTAAAGAGGCCAGCCCTGATGGGTTATTTTCTATGTTAATCTGTGTCATCTGTGGAAAAATCTCCCTGGCATTTGGCCTTGTGATTATAGGAGGCCCCGCGCCGGGCGGAGCCCCTTGTCCGGAAGCCGGCGCGGGTAAGCTGGAAGGGCAGCACGACCCATGAATCCCGAGGAAATCCGCCCAGCCCTGGACCAGATCGCCGAAAGGCTGACGACCCTCCGGGACTCTCTTTGACCTCGAAGGTAAAAGCCGCGAGCTCGCCCGCCTCGAAGAACGCATGCGGGCCGGTGACCTGTGGACGGCCCCGACCGAGGCCGAGGGCGTATTAAAGCGCGTCAAGGAGCTGCGCGCCATGGTCCATCCCTGGCAGAAGGCCGACAAGGCCGCCGTGGAATCCCGCGAGCTGCTGGCGCTGGCCGAGGCCGAGAAAGACGCGGGCATCATCAGCGAGGTCGCGGAGGGCGTGGCGCGGCTGCGCGAGGAGGTGGCCGACCTCGACATCAAGGCGCTGCTTTCCGGTCCCTATGACAACTGCAACGTGTATTTCAGCCTGCACGCGGGTGCCGGCGGCACGGAGTCCTGCGACTGGGCGCAGATGCTGCTGCGCATGTACGAGCGCTACTTCGAGCGCAGCGGTTACTCCGCCGAGCTGATGTCCATGCTTCCCGGGGAGGAGGCGGGCATCCGCAACGCCCACCTGCACGTCAAGGGCGACTATGCCTATGGCTACCTCAAGGCCGAGATGGGGGTGCACCGCCTGGTGCGCATCAGCCCCTTCGACAGCAACAAGCGCCGCCACACCAGCTTCGCCAGCGTGGACGCGACCCCGGATATCGAGGGGGAAATCGCCATCGAAATCAACCCCAAGGACTTGCGCGTGGACACCTACCGCGCGAGCGGAGCCGGCGGCCAGCACGTCAACAAGACCGAATCCGCGGTGCGCATCACGCATCTCGCGACCAACATCGTGGTGCAGTGCCAGACCGAGCGCTCCCAGGTCTCGAACCGCGCCACCGCCATGAAGATGCTCAAGGCCAAGCTCTGGCAGCACGAGGACATGAAGCGCCAGGAAGACCTCGCCCGCATCACCGGCCTCAAGTCCAGCATCAGTTGGGGCTCGCAGATCCGCAGTTACGTGCTCCAGCCCTATCAGCTCGTGAAGGACCTGCGCACCGACCACGAGGTCGGCAACGTCAACGCCGTCCTGGACGGGGAGATCCACGTTTTTTTGAAGAAATATCTCGAATGGCAGGCGCGCCGTGGCGGCACGCCCGCCGCATCAGGAAAGGAGAATTCATGAAAATCACCACCACCGCCGCCCTCTTCGCCCTCGTGTTTGTCACTTACGCGACCGCGGAGGCCAAGGTTGATCCCCCCGCGCCGTCGGGAGGGGGTGCCGCGGAAGCCAAGTCATCTCAGGAAGCGCCCGCCAAGTCTGATAAGAAGGCGAAGCTGCCGAAACAGGAGGTCGTCAACAACCTGCGCAATCGCGTGCGCGTGCGCGAGATGATCGGCGAGCTCAAGGACTGGCCGGCCCAGGACGTGCTGCGCCTCAAGATCCTCGACCACCTGAAAGCCGTGCTGGAGGACGCCTCCGCCTTGAAGCTGGATCGCCTGGCCGTCATCGGCTACATGAGCGATCTCGCGCACGCCAGCGGCGACAGCACCCAGAAGGAACTGGCGAACCTGCTGTGTGATGGCGTGGAGAAGGTCTCATCGCCCCTGCTCTCCGCGGCCATGGCGGAACTGTTGTTCTCCCTCGACCAGATCAGCCACGCCGCCACCGAGAAGAAAGTCACCGACCTCCTGGGGCGCCTCCTCGATGATGCCGGTCAGCCCGCCAAGAGCCAGAAGTCGCCCGCCCTGCACGCGGTAGCCCTGGACGCCGTGAACGCGGAGTGGGCCGACGCCAAGGCCGTGAAGACGCTCACCACCATCACGGCCAGGGCCAAGGAGATCGAGCCGGACCTCCAGATCGCCGCCTTCCGGGCGGTGGGGCGGTTGACGCAAGGGGAGGCTCAGAAGAAGGGCATCCTCAAAAAAGAGGACAAGGCGCTGCTCGCCAAGAACCTGCTGGACGCGGTGGAGAACAATCCCGCCCATGTGCCCGCCGAAAACACGCCGGCCGGGGAGGGCGAGCGCCGCATGCTGGCCGCCGCGCTGGGGCCCCTGGGGGTGCTGCTCGCCGACGCGGAGGTCAAGGACGACTTGCGCGCCCGGGGCCTGGAGCTCCTGGGCCGCGTGCTCGGGCATCCCGATGCCAGCGTGATGGAGATGGCGGGCGGCGCGCTGGTGGACCTCTCGCGCGGCAAATACGAGAAAAAGCTGGCCAGCGACCCCGCGCTGCTGCTGCTCGACAACCTCAAGAAGCGCGTGAATAAGGCCAACACCCCCGAGGGCCAGGCGGGTCGCGAAGCCGCCTATGCCGCCTGCCGCCTGGCTTTGCGCCACCTCAACCTGCTGGTAGCCTCCAAGGCCAAGGAGGACCAGGCCTCGCTCGCGGAGGAATTGCAGTTCTTCCGTTTGCAGTTCTTGCAGAGCCCGGACCTCGCGATCAAGGACTACGCGCGCCAGGCGTTCATGGTGCTCGAACCGGGGCTTTTCGAAAAGAAGATCCTGGGCCCGGAGGCGGTGGCCGCGGCCCGCGCCTTCATGGGCGACTGCATCGAAGGCGACAAGGCCAAGCAGATCCCCGCGCTGTTCGAGATGAACGCGGGCCAGAACCCGGCGCTCAAGGCCGTGCAGGAAAGCGCCGCCCAGGTGCTCCAGGAGATGACCGGCCACAACTACGGCACCGACACCCGTTTGTGGAAGGAATGGCTGGCGAGCGCCAAGTCCAAGGCCTACGCGCCTTGATTTTCGCTCTTTTTCAAAAGAGATAAACCGTCAAGGACGCCAAGGGGGAAATTCAAGGAAATGCAAAAAGAACTTATTGAGGAGTCGCCGCCCAGCCTGCGGGATCCCGCGCTCGCGCAGGCCGAAGCCCTGCTGCGGCGCCAGGTGCGCCGCAAATACCTTTCGCTGGCCTCCTGCGCGCTCAACCTGCTGGCCGCCCTGGTTTTCATCCTCTCGCTCACCCTGCACTTCGGCGCCATGGACGCGCACAAGCTGCAGATCATCGTCGTGCTGTTGCTATTCCTGAGCGCCAAGAACCACCTGCGCCTCTTCCGCCTCGCGCGCGCCATCGAGACGACGCAGCCGAAGCCGGCCGCATGAAATATTCCGTTGAAACGCGAAATAGCGCCTATAATATACAACAAGATGCCATCCGCCGCCGTTAGGATTCCGGAAGCCTTCTACAAGCAGGCTCAGGTCCGGGGCAAGGCTAAGCACCGCTCCGCCGCTGCTCAGGTGGCCTATTGGGCTAAAATTGGGAAGATCGCCGAGGAAAATCCTGATTTGCCCGTCTCCTTCATCAAGGACATACTGGTCGGGATGGAGCAGGTGAAAGCCGGCGATGTGTTCCCGTATGAATTCGAGGACGGAAAAGGCCCTTGAACGATGGCGGCATCGAAATCAGGCAGACGTCGCTTTTCATACGTCAGAAGAAAAAGTTTCACAAGGGCGAACGCGAGGTCATAGATGCGGCCGTCCGGGGCGTCATCCGTGATCCGAGGATTGGGGAAGAAAAACGGGCCGATCTAAATGGAGTGTGGGTCCACAAGTTCAGGATCCACCGGCAGGAGTATCTCCTAGCTTACCGCTGGGACGAACGGGTGCGCACCTTTATTTCCGTCGGAGTTCACGAAAATTTCTACCGCGATGTTAAGAAATACCTGGGGTGATAGGCCATTCTTTCGCATCGTGCCCGCCTGCCGGTAGCGCTGGCGCTTACGGCACCCGGCGCACGCGCACGTTGTCGCGGTCGAGGTGGAACTCGACGGGGCCGGGGATTTTCTCCATGACGATGAATTCCGTGAAAGCGATCATCAGGGTGAGGCCGGGATAGACGGCTTCGCGCACGCGGATGAGGGCGCGTGGGTTGCGCTCCTTGAGGTGCTGCTGCAGCGACAGGATTTCGCCCTTGCGGCTGGTGATTTCGGCGATGAGCTTTTCGAGCGTTTCGAGGATGGCCTTCTTCAACTTGGGGTTGGAGCGCCGGAACTCCTCGGTCATGATTTCGCGGCGTTCTTCAAGTTCGGCGATCTTGGGTTTGAGTTCCTTCTCGATGCGCCAGTCCTGATAGTCGAGCCCGGCCACGGCGAGGCCGCTCAAGCCGCGCTCGGAGCCGAGCGCCAGCACCGTCATGCCCTCATGGGCGAAGGTGCGGCCGCCGACGACGGCCGCCGAGGAACCCAGGAACTGGTCGCGGGTCCACAGCGTGCTGTTGAGCGCCTCTTTTTCAACCAGCACCTTGCCCGTGGCGAAAAGCCGCGCCTCGTCCAGGTAGCGCGAGCGCACCTCGCCCTTGATATCGAGGAAGGCGGCCCCGCGGCCAAACACCCCCTGGGCCACTTCGAGGTTGCCGCTTACGCGCATCTGCGTGGACCCCACGGTGCCGAGCACCTGGAGGTTGCCGTCAATGTTGAGCATGGTGTTGTCGCAGATGTTCCCGTGAATCACCGTGTCGTTGTTGTAGGTGAGCGCGCCACGCAGGGCGGTGAGATCGCCGGAGACGTGCAGCACCTCCACCAGGGTCAGGGATTGGTCTTCCTGAAGGATGTGGCCCCGGGCCCCGGCGATGAGCGAGGTCTCGTTGCCCACCTTCAGCGTCTTGATGAGGTAGTTCAAGCGGTATTCCGCCTCCGCCGTCATGACGCAGGGGACCTCCTCGCCGAGCACGTTCGTGCCCGGGGTGCCGCGCTCGGGGGGATGCACGCGCGCGATCTCCTCGTCTTCGTTCACCGGATCGAAGACCAGCAGCACGTTTTCGAGCTTGGGATTATAGGGCCGGCGCAGCATCTCGACGAAGCCGGCCCGGCCCGCGACCGGACGCGTGCCGCGCGCCACCAGCACGCCCACCGCGGAGCGCGAGAGCACGCCGTCCTGGAGGCGTTTGCGCAATTCATCCTCGGTGGTGCCGTGGGTCACACCGGCGGCGGCGACGGCCATCATCAGGTCCTCGCGCGTGAGCGGGGGCTTGTCGGGGTTCACGCAGGCGCTCAGGTAGGCGGTCATGCTCTGCGGGCTCACGTCGATTTCGATGTAATGCCCCTGGCGCGCCTCGTGGCTGAGCTCGCTGAGCCGCTCGTGGGTCATGAGCCTTTTCACGTCCGCCTGGAAGTCGGCGGGCAGGAGGTCGCGGGCGATGTTGGGCGCGCCGGCCGCCGCCAGGCGGGTTTTGATGCGATCCTTGAGGCTCATCGCTTGGAGGCGAGGGCCTCGGCCAGCCGCTCGACGTGGAAACGCACGAAGCCCGCGCCGGAGCGCGTGCGCCAGGGCTCAAAGATCTTCAGGGCATCGGCGAAGCGCTCGGCGCGCGTCAGGATAACCCCGAGGGCGGCGGCGGGCACGGGGTTTTCCGGCTCTGCTTTCACGGCGCGCGCCGCGAAGGCCAAAGCTTCCTGCAGTTTTCCTCGCGAGTAATAGAAGGCCGCCATGCGTTGCATCTCTCTCGGGGTGGCTCGACCTGACTCGCTGGCCGCGAGTATACGCGCGCTCGTGGGAGGGTCAACGTAGTATTCTTCCTCGGGCAAGAATAAGGTCCGCGGCGCGGGCGCCACGTGTTTCAACAGGAAATCGAGCCCTGCGCGCGGGAAACGGGCGCGGTCCCCCGTGGGGCCCTCCTTGAGCCACAGGGTGTAGAGCTCGGTGAAGCGTTGCCGCGGGCCTTCCCCCAGCGCGGCGAGGTCCTGCAAGAAAGTGGAGTTGCCGCGGATGGTCTCGACGCTGAAGCGGTAATCCACCAGGGCGCGCACGGCCTGCGCGAACTCGCTGCCCGCGCCGTAAAGAGGCAGGATCAGGGTTTCGCGGTCGAACTCGTAGAAACCGTCGAACTCGCCGGGGGCGAGCAGCACCGGCGAGTGCGCGGGGTGGAAGGTGTCGAGCGCGCGCGCGGCCTCGAAGACGGCGAGCAAGGGCGCGGAGTCCACGGGCTTGGGCCAGGTCATGCGCAGCGGGTAGTGCAGACGCTGGCCCTGGCGGGCCGCGCCGAGGTTGAGGTTGTGGCGCAAAAGCTGCAAATCGCGGCCCAGGCGCTTCAAGGCCGGCTTGCCCTCGCGGTAGGAGGCGCGCGCCAGCTCGCGGATGCGCTGCACGTCGAGCTTCTGGGCTTTCGCGAAGGCGACGACCTTCTCGGAGGTCTCGTCGAGCCTGGCGATGGCGCCCTCCTCTTCTTCGGGGAAGAGCCGGACGAAATTTTCGCGCACGCCGTTCCACAGCGCCTCGAGCTTGTTTCTGCGGCGCAGGGCTTCGGGATCGGGTCGCGGCAGGGAGCGCAGCAGGTCCACCTCGTCGTGCAGCGAGCCACTGGTGATGAGTGCGAGCAGGCTATGCGACATGCCCGGAAGTTTTTCCAGGCGCTGGCGCAGGGCGGCGAGCAGCGCCTGGCGCTCCTCGCGCAGCGTGAAGTACCCGAGGCAATTCTCGGGCAGGCCGGCGAAAGCTTCGCGCGTGAGCGTGAAGCGTTCGGCTTCGGCGATGACCGCGTAGGCTTCGGCGCGGTCTTCCACCCAGCCGCAGATGCCGGTGATGCGGTCGCCAAAACGCAACTCCCGGCCGCAGTCGCGGGCGACCTCCTCGAAGACGGCCTGATAAACGCCGCCCGCAGCGCCGCCCGGGCCTTCTTTCAGCAGCTCGGCGACCTCCGGATCGTCACGCAGTTGCTCCCCAGCCCATAGACCCCAATCAAATTGCAGGCGCTCCAAGAGCGAGAAGCGCAGCCCATCCCCTTTTTCGAGCTTTCCGGCGATGGCCTGGGAGAGGTGGTGCCAGTAGGCCAGGGCCAGCTCCTTGCGATGCCCGGCGGTGAGCTTCCATTCCCCATGGCGAAAGAAGCGGGTGGGTGAAAGGGCGGCCTGCGCGCGCGCCAGAGGGTTGGCGTCGAGCCGCAGAGTCATGCCTGACTCCCCGCTATCTTCCGGCTTCGCGTCTGCTTCGGACAAGGCTCAATCCGGGCCTATTATGCCGGCACGGAAGGTCTGCGCCAGCCGGCCTATTGATCATAAACCACGGGGGGTATAAAGCCAGATATGAGCCGCAAAGGCCGCTTCTTCGACTCTTTCAGCGACCAGGATCTCGACAGGCTGCTCAAGCATTGCACGCTGACCAAGTATTCCCAGGGTCAAGTCGTGCTGCGCCAGGGGGAGCTGGATGATCATGAGGTTTACCTCATCATCGTCGGCGGCGTGGCGGTCGAGGTGGCTTCGGGAGGCGAACGGGTTTTCCTGACCCACCTCAGGAACGGGGATATCTTCGGGGAGTTCTCGATGTTCAGCGGCGAGGCGCGCAGCGCCACGGTGGTCACCATGGAGGACAGCGAAATCCTGCACATTGACATCCGGCAAATTGACAGCCTTTTCGAGGAGTTCCCCAGGCTGGCCTACGACCTCATCAAGCACATCGCCGACGAGGCTTGTCGCAAGCTTTCGGACCTCAGCCGGCTTAGGACGTCGGGCTAGCCTCTGAATTAATGGTCCCAGGGGGCGCGGGAAGGCTGCTTTCGTATTTTTTGAGATTTTGAGAAAGACTCAGGGTTTGGCGCTCTGGAGCACTTCAGACCCGGCTGAGTTCGCGGCGAGGGAGGCCGAAAGACTGGAATACTCTACCCGCGTTACGCGATCCCTTGAAAAAACAACGGTGTACTGGGCGCCGCCACTGTAGCCGGTGTCGAAGCGATAGAGCAGGTTGCCCTCCGGTCCCGTGGGTTGGGGCGGGGAGAGGTCGCTGAGGCGTGGGTCCCCCAGGAGGGACAAAACCGCCTCCCGACGCAGGCCCACGAACCCGAAGCCCCTGAAAACCCTGCCGGCGGCCAACAGCGCCCTGGAGCTGGAAGCGCGGATTTCAGGGGCGCCCGGAGCGCGGATGGCTACGGTCTCGTGCAGCAGGGCCAGGTCGTCGCGGAAGCCCAGGTAGGGGTCGGGACGCGCGGGCTGCCCCGCTTTTTCAGGGCCCATGGCACAAGCGGACAGAAATAAGCACGCAAAGACAATGAAGTCCCTCATGGTGCCGATTCTATGGGGTCCGCGAGCCTGTCTTTGTTGAAATTTGCAACTTCCCTACTCCGAAAACGTACATATAATCTACACAACTGTCCAGCGGAGCCGAGCCATGGTCAAGGATGAAAACGACATCTTCGCGCATCCTGAAAGCGAAAAACCCGCCCGGGAGGAGCGCAAAGGCCTGGTGGGGCTTATCCAGGGGCACGCCAATGAGTTCATGATCTCCATGGCCATCCATGCGGCGGTGCTTTTCTTCGTCAGCCTTATCCCCGTCAAGAAGGCGGTGGAACAGGAAAAAACCACCATGATCATCGAGAGCGCGGCTCCGGAAGTGAAAGAGGAGGTCAAGCAGATCGTCACGGATGTGAAGGTCCAGGAGAAGCCGGTCGAGGTGGTGGATGATAACTCAGAGGTGGTGGAGAAGGAGGTCAACGTTGAAAACCCCGTGGAGACCACCTCCATCAGCGAAGTCGCGGATACGGTACAAGAGAACGCCGTGCTGGCCGGCACCTCAGACAACGCCAATTCTCCCCCCGCTATCCTCGGGGTCGGTGAAGGCAATCCCGGTGCCAACGGCGGGCTGCCCTACGGCTATAAGTCGCGCTCCAAACAAGGCAAGATGGGCGCCATGCGGAAACACGGCGGCGCCGGCACGGAGAGTGCCGTGGACTTGGCCCTGCGCTGGCTCGCGGAACACCAGGAGTACGACGGTTCCTGGGATTGTGTCAAGTACGAGGGCAAGTGGCAGTGGAAGGAAGCCCCCACCGGGATCGCCCTGCTCGCCTTCCTCGGGGCCGGCTACAGCGAAAACATCGGCCCCTTCAAGAAGACGGTGCGCAAGGGCGTCGCCTGGCTCAACCAGGCCACCGAGGAAAAGAAGGACAAGCCGTTCTTTGGCAGCAACTACGCCTCCGCCATCGCGCTCATGGCCCTCTCCGAAGCGAGCATTTTTGGCTCCAAGTCCATGACCAAAGTGAACGCCAACCGCATCGCCCAGATGTTCGTGGACCAGTACACGGGCACGGCTTGGCGATACAATGACGGCAACGACCAGGACCAGTCGGTTTCGGGGTGGATCGCCCTCTCGCTGAAAAGCGCCAAGGCGGCGGACCTCGATGCGTTGCACACCGACAAAGCCAAGACTGTTTTTGAACAGTACAAGAATTGGGTGGTCATGATGACCCCGGATGAGGCTGGCACGGGCAAATACACGGCCAAGGACAACGGCGGCGGGGCGCACATGACCTGGGTGGGCATGTTTCAGCGCCAGTTCCTGGGCTTCCCCAAGAACGATACCTACCTCCTCAAGGCGACGGACAACTCGATGAAATGGATTGACGCGAACACTTGGGTGGGCGCGGACAAGCTGGGGGATTGTTATGGCATCTACTACGGCACCCTCGCCACCTTTCAGCAGCAGGGGGTGATTTGGAAGGCCTGGAACGTGAAAATGAAGGACTCCCTGCTCAAGACCCAGCGCAAAGGCGACCCCAAGCTGCTGGGTGGATCCTGGGACCTCACGCCCGGCATCACCGCGGAACACGGGGGCCGCGTGATGGTGACGTCGCTCATGTGCCTGTGCTTGGAGATCTACTACCGCTACGAAATGATGAACTGAGGCCCGGCCCCGGTGGGGCTGAGGGCCTTGAGGGGGGGCTGAGCGGGTTAGCATGGCCCGCCCGTTGCACCCATAGCTCAACTGGATAGAGCATCAGACTACGGATCTGAAGGTTGGGGGTTCGAAGCCCTCTGGGTGCGTTTATAGAAGCGTCTGGAAACAGGCGCTTTAGACTGAAGTTGGCGATTTTATCCAGAGTGCTGTCCTGGCTGTGTTACCACTATGTTGCCAGCCAGGGAAAATCTGGGGTGCTCGAATCCTATAAATCGCAGCCGCGGCGGGGGCGCCTCCCGCTCACGGGCGCTTGGGACAGCAGCGGAAGCGATCCGCCATGGGCCGGCTTTGCGGCAGCCCTCTGCTGGGGGTGCGTTTGACAGACCCGATGCAAGGAGTATGATTCTGGTATGAAATCGGCCGTGTCTTCGACCGTCGAAAAAATCGCCATCAGCCTTCCCCGGGAGACCCTGGGCAGGATCGAGCGCTTGCGCAAAAAAAACGGGTTGTCCCGCAGTGCCCTGATCCGTCAGGCGATTGAACGGTTCTTCCGGGAGCAAGACGAAGCGGCCCGTATCCTGCGTTATCAAGAGGCTTACCGGAAATACCCGGAAACACCCGAGGAGATTTCCGCCGCCGAATCCGCTGCCACGGAATCGCTTTCTAAGGAACCCTGGACTTGAGGCGAGGAGAAGTGTGGTGGGCCCGCTTGCCGCCGCCAGCGGGCGAGCGTCCCGTCGTTTTGCTTTCGCGAAATGAGGCTTATGCCGTGCGCGAACTCGTCACCATCGCCCCCGTCACGACCCGCATTCGGGGGATTCCGGCGGAAGTTCCGCTGGAAAAGGCGGAGGGTTTGTCCAAGGTCTGCGTCGCTAATCTCGACACGATCACGACCATCCCCAAGAAGACCCTGCAGCGCCGCGCCGGGGAGCTGTCGGTCAAGAAGCTCCAAGAGCTCGAAGCGGCGATCCGTTTTGCTCTGGGCTTAGAGCCTGTTTAAAATGTATATTTAGTGTCACCCTTTAAGTTTTTTAAAAGAATATTTTACCACAGAGGGCACAGAGAACGGACAAGAATAAGAGGAAAAATCCATTGAAAATTCAAAATTATGTCGGAGGCCCACGCTCAGACTTAGCATGGCTCGGTAAACTCTCTGTACCCTCTGTGTTCTCTGTGTTCTCTGTGGTGAAAGAATTCGTATTTTTTAAACAAGCTCTTATGACGTCCAGCCCCGCGTTTTGGCCCTCGGAGGCGTGAAGCTCGCGCCGTTTTTGGGATGAACCGCCTGCGCTTCAGTAAAATGCACGGTCTCGGCAACGACTATGTTTATGCCGAAACCCGCGTGGGCGACGAGCCGGTGATCGGCTGGCCCGAGCTGGCGCGGCGCGTCTCCGACCGGCGCTTCGGCGTGGGCGGGGACGGGTTGATCCTCATCGGCCCGCCGCAAAGCCCCGGGGCGCACGGCTCCATGCGCGTCTATAACGCCGACGGTTCCGAGGCGGAGATGTGCGGCAATGGGTTGCGCTGCGTGGGGAAGTACCTCCATGATCGACGCCATCCGGGTGTCGAAGTCCTCGACGTGGACACGGGCGCGGGTCGGCTCGCGGTGCGGGTGGTCGAGCGCGACGCCAAGGGCCGCGCCGCGTTGCTTGAAGTACGCATGGGCACCCCGAAGCTCGAAGCGGCGAAAATCCCCACGACGGGCCGCGCCGGGGGGAAAATGGAAAAGCTGCGCGCGGGTGGCCGGGAGTTAGAATTCGTGGCCGTGGGCATGGGCAATCCGCACTGCGTGATCCTGGTCGCGGACGTGGAAAAATTCCCGGTGACGGAAATCGGCCCGCTCATCGAGAACGACCTCGCCCGTTTTCCCAAGCGCGTGAACGTGGAGTTCGTCCAGGTGTTGGGCCGCGGCGCGGCGCGCCAGCGCACCTGGGAGCGCGGTTCCGGCGAAACCCTGGCCTGCGGCACCGGCGCATGCGCCGTGGCCGTCGCCGGCCAGCTCTGGGGCAAATTTGATTCCGAGGTGCTGGTGCACCTGCGTGGCGGCGATCTGCGCATCCATTGGAAAGGCCCCGGCCAAGAGGTCCTGATGCGCGGCGGTGCCACCTGGGTCTGCGACGGAGAACTCGCCGAGGAGTTTTTTGCCCCCGGCTGATGCGCTGGATGTTGCCGCAATCCGGCTGCAGGGCTTGCTTCCGGTGCACTCGCCAAGTCTTGATTTGCGGCAAGGTTTTCTGCGCCGCGCGGTGCTTTCGCCTTCCGGACTACGCTTCATAGGCAACGGGGTGGATTGGGATCTGAGCCCCGATCTCCCGCCCGAGGCGCTGGAATTCGTCCTGGTGGCCGTGGACGCCTTCTTGGATTTGCTGAAAGAACGCGGAGCCGGCGCGCTGGTGATTGGCCGCGACAGCCGGCCCACGGGCGCGCTGCTGCTGGCGCTGGCCGCGCGGCTGTTGCGCGCGCGCGGGATTGAGGTGCGCTGCGCCGATCTGGCGCCGGTCCCCCAGGTCATGGCCGCCTGCCGGCTTTCTGAAGCCGGTGGCTTCCTGTATTTCACCGCCAGCCACAACCCGCCGGGGCACAACGGCCTCAAACTCGGCCTGGCGGACGGCGCGGTGCTGGAGGGCACCCTGGCGCGCCGGCTCATCGAAACGGTGAAGCGCGAGTATCTCGAAGGCCGACGCGCCGCGCTGCTCTGGAGCGAAATTCGCACCTCCCCCCGGGAGCCCTCGGGGGAGAAGACGGGGGAATTCCGGGAGCGCGCGCGCCGGCTTTACGAAAGCTTCGCCTTCGAGGCTTTGGCGGGCGCGAACGCCGCGTCGCTCCGGAATAGGCTCAACGATTTTTTCGCCCCTCGGGCGCCCGCCATCGTCATGGACATGAACGGCAGTTCGCGTTTGCTCGGTCCCGACCTGGATTTGCTGCGCGGCATCGGCCTGCGGGTCGAGTTGCTGGGCGGCGAGCCGGGGATTTTCGAGCACGCCATCGTCCCCGAGGGCGCTTCCCTGGAGCCCTGCCGGCGGCGCATGCAGGAGCTTCTGGATCGCGGTGAGCCCGTGCTACTGGGGTTGGTTCCCGACTGCGACGGCGACCGCGGCAACCTGATCCTGCCCGTGGGCGGAAAAGCGCGCCCGTTGGCCGCCCAGGAGACTTTTCTGCTCGCATGTCTGGCCGAAGTGAGCGCGCGGCGCGAGGCCGGTTTCGCCGGCCTCCTGGCCGTGGCCGCCAACGACGCGACTTCGCTCAGGGCCGACCGCCTGCTCGCGCCTTTTGCGGCGCGGGTCTTCCGCGCCGAAACCGGGGAGGGGAGCGTGCTGGCCAAAGCCCGCGAACTGCGCGAGCAGGGTTGGCTCGTGCCCCTGAGCGGCGAGGGCAGCAATGGCGGCAATATCCTGCACCCTTCCAGCGTGCGCGATCCACTCATGACCTTGCTGTCGCTGCTGCGCTGGCTCGCCGCGGGCACGGCCGCGCGCTTTCTGGCGCAACGCGGGCGATGCCCAAGCCGCGAGCACGAGTTGGAGGAGGCCCTGGCCCTGCTGCCGGCGGGCCGCACCACCGACGCTTTCGAGCCCGAAGCCCTCCTGCCGTTGCCGCGGATAGAGCACGAGGTCCTGAAAACGCGCTACGAGCGAGACCTGCGCGCCCATTTCGAAAACGAGCGCGGCTTCTGGCTTGCCGCGGGTATCGCCGCGCTGCGCTTCGTGAACTACGAGGGGCCGCGCGCCGTCCCCGGCCCTGGGAACCGCACTCCGCCGGGGCGCGGCGGTCTCGGCATCGAGCTGTTGGATGCTTCCGAGAACGCGCGCGGTTTCCTGTGGATGCGCGGCTCCGGCACGGAGCCGGTGTTCCGCCTCATGGCCGATTGGGACGGGACCGACGCAACCTACGCGGCGCTGCTGAAACTGCACCGCGAGCTTATCGAGCGCGCGGCCAGGGGATAAGAAATTCGAAGCGTCCACGGCGAATAGAACCAAAAAAGAAGATCAACCGCGGATTACGCGGATAATTTCTGGCTCATCCGAATAATGCGTACTTTTCTGGAATTTTTAACACGGGGGCAAGGTCGAGTAAGACTGAACCCAAAGCGAGCTGCCGGGGGGATTTTCCACAGATTGCACAGATTAACACGGATAATTCAATCCGGGCCGTCCTTTTTAATCGGTGCAAATCTGTGTAATCTGTGGATGCTCCCGAGTTGAGGACTGAGAGCCGAGAACAAATGAGGGAAAACCCTGCCTGAGGTACACATTCTTCGGATGAGCCTAATTTCTTCTCTTTCCATCCGTATTATCCGCGCTATCCGCGGTTAAAGTTTTTTCGTGAACGCTTACAGAAATTCAAGGTTCTTGAAGCCCCAGGCGCCGCAGCAACGCGGCGAAGAGCGGCGGCAGCGGCGCGCGGATTTCCCCTGGCGCTCCGGACTCCGGTGGCAGAGCGAGCAGCAGGGCATGCAGCAAATGGTGATCTAGCGGCTCGCGGCGGCGCTGGTCGGGGTCGTAGAGCGAGTCCCCGGCGATGGGATGCCCCGCGGCGGCGAGCTGTACGCGCAACTGGTGGGTGCGCCCAGTGAGCGGTTTGAGCCGCCAGAACGAGAAGCCCTGCTTCGAGGCCAGCACGCGATAATCCGTGATGGCGTTCAGGCCCCCGCGCACCACTATTCCGTAGCGCCGCACGCCCCCCATCACTTCAGTTTTGCCGATGCGCTGGGTCCAGCGGCCCTCCTCGGGTCGCGCCGCGCCATGACAGAGGGCGAGGTAGGTTTTGGCGACGCGCCGCTCGTGGAACCAGGACTCCAGTGTTCGGGCATTTTCCTGGCCGCGGGCGAAGAGCAGGGCTCCCGAGGTGTCGCGGTCGAGCCGGTGGACGAGGTGGAGCCTTGGAGTCCCCGCGCCGCGCTTTTCCAGCCATTCATTCAGGGCGTCTTCGAGGTTCCAGCGCCCCTCGTCCAGAGTGCGCTGACAGGGATACCCCGGCGGCTTGTTATAGACCAGGCACATTTCATTGCGAAAGAGCACGTCCTCCTCGCCAAGGTTAGGAGGCGCGCTGGTCGCGGCGGCCGCGGGAGCCGAGCGAAAATGCACCGTGTTGCCGGCTCTGAGCCGCACGCTGCCGAAACGCTCGATGCGCCCCTGGACCTCGATACCGCCGGCGTCGAGCCAGTGGTTCACGGCGGCGGCGGAAAGTCCCGTCCAGGCCTTGAGGAGCGCGCGCAGCGACCGGCCGTCCTCGCCGGCCCCCACCACCTTCGTCACCTTGATTGACCCGCGCACTTTCCTCCCGCGTAACAGTTCACCGAATTTTTTAGCCGCAAAGCGGACAGCAGGAAAAAGGGCCCAAGAACAAGTGTTGGCTACTTTTTTGGAACAGGGGGCCCCCTAGGGCTTTTCTGATTTTTCCCGCTTTCCTGCTTTCCAGATTCAAATTAACTCTTTGCATTTTGCGCCAGTGGCACTTTTGCCCACCCGCCCCTTCATCTTGCCGCGAAGCGGGCTATAATAAGGAGCCGCAAGGCACTGCAGCCCGGGCACGCACACCTCTCATGGACAGGCAACTCTCCTACCGCAAAGCGCTGGATAACGCCGACGTCTTCCGCCACCAGAATGAGGCGGTGGCCGTGCTCAACAGCGATCTCAAGGTGGTTTACGCCAACCGCTCGTTCTTCATCTTTTCCGCGAGCTTCTACCACCGCGACCTGCGTCATCCCGTGGATTATCGGGCCTACTTCACCCTGGACGAAGAATTCCAGCCCCTTTTGCACCAGGGCTTGAAGGACGTCAAGCGCATCACCTACCGCGAGGTGACCGGGCACAACAGCATGGGCGCGCCGGTCTCCTTCACCGTCATGATCCACGCCCTGCATGCCGAAGACAGCGACAAGGTCCTAGGGCTGTTGCTCTCCATCGAGGACAAGACGGCCGAGTACGAAGTGCAGGCCAAGAACAAGAAGGTCATCGGCGACCTCAAGCAGGAAATCGCCAACCACATGGCCGCCAAGCAGACCATCCTGGAGAAAGAAGCCAATTATCGCCAGCTCTTGCGTGCCATTCCCGACATCGTCTATAAAATAAACCCCGAAGGCATCATCGTCTTCATCAACGATTCGGTGCAGCGGATCCTGGGCTACCCGCCCGAGGACCTCATCGGCAAGCCCATCAGTGCCATCCTGCACCCCGATGACGTGCAGAGCTACATGCGCGCCAACGTCCTGCCGCGTTACGAGGGCCGCGTGACCGGTCAGGAGGGCGCCCCCAAGCTCATTGACGAGCGCCGCAACGACGAGCGCATGACCAAGAACCTCGAGCTCCGCCTGATCCCGCGCCACCGGGGCGAGGAGCGGCGCTACGGTTCGGTCGTCGCTTACGGCGAGATGAACTCCATCGGGCAGTACGAGCGGCCCGAAAACCGCGACAGCTTCATCGGCACCGTGGGCATCATCCGCGACATCACCGACCGCGAGGAGCACAAGCGCTTGCGCAAGGCCCACGAGGAGCTGCAACTCACCCAGCGGCAACTGATCCAGAGCGGCAAGCTCACCGCCGTGGGCGAGCTCGCCGCCGGAGTGGCGCATGAAATCAACAATCCGCTTTCCGCCATCCTCACCTACGCGGTGCTGCTGAAGCGGCACTTCGAGCAGGCGCCGCCGGAAATCCGGGCCGCGTTTCCCGAAGCCTCCAAGCAGCTCGACATCATCAAGACCGGAGCGGAGCGCTGCAAGACCATCTCCGACAACCTGCTCTCCTTCGCGCGCCAGTCCTCCTCGGAAAGATCGCGGGTGCTGCTCGGCGACGTCGTGAACAAGACCTTCGATCTGCTGGGCCTGCAGTTTCGCAACCGGCGCATCAAGGTGTTGCGCGAGATAGCCGAGGATTTGCCGCCCCTCCACGCCAACGCCAACCAGTTGCAGCAGGTGTTCACCAACCTCCTGGTCAACACCCTGCAGGTGCTGGAAAACGGCGGCGAGGTGGCGTTCCGGGCCAGTCGCAAGGAGGATTGCGCGCTGGTTTCCATCTCCGACAACGGGCCCGGCATCGCCAAGGAGCATCTGGACAAGATCTTCGATCCCTTCTTCACCACCAAGCCCGTGGGCAAGGGCACGGGCCTCGGGCTTTCCATCGTCTATGGCATCGTCAAGGATCACGGCGGCGACATCACCGTGGAGTCGGAGCTCGGTCGCGGGGCCACCTTTCACGTCACCCTGCCGTTCTGGCGGGCGCAGGCCCAAGCGTGAGCGCGCAACCTACGGCGGCGCAGTCCGCGCGCGCAGCCGCGCGCCGGCCCAGCGTGCTCATCCTAGATGATGAGGAGATCGTGCTCGAATCGCTCAAGGACACGCTGCGGGAGAGTTGCGTCGTCGCCGCCACGCTCTCCCCGCGCGAGGCCCTGGAGTGGCTTGCGGCGCGGCCTTACGACATCCTGCTGAGCGACATCATGATGGAGGAAATGGACGGCCTGGAGGTCATCCGCCGCGCGCGGGTCTTGCAGCCGGAGCTCACGGCCATCGTCGTCACCGGCTACGGGACCCTGGAGGTCGCGGTGGCGGCGCTGCGCGAGGGTGTCTGGGATTTCCTCGAAAAGCCGCTGCTGCCCGACGTGGTGGTGCAGACGGTGGCCCGCGCCTGGAGGATGCGCCGCGCGGAAATCGAGAACCGGCGCCTGGTCGAGGAGCTCAAGATGCGCAACGAGGAGCTGTTGCGCTTGGGGGAGGTCGCGCGCCTCCAGCAGGAGCAGCAGCTCTTCCAGGCCTCGCGCATGGTGTCCCTGGGCACGCTGGTGGCGGGGGTGGCCCATGAGATCAACAACCCCAACAACTTCATCATGTTGAACGCGCCCTTCCTGCGCGAGGTGTGGCAAGTGGTCAAACCCATGGCCGACGCCCGCGCCGCCGAGCAGGGGGACTTCCCAATCGCGGGCCAGCCCTACACCCGCGTGCGCGAGGAGATTGCGCTGCTATTCAACGACGTCATCGAGGGCGCGCGGCGTATCAAGCACATCGTGGACGAGCTCAGGAGCTACGCGGGTCGCGATCCCAGCGACTACAAGTGCCTCACCGAAATCAACGCCGTGGTGGCTTCAGCGGTCGCCCTGGTCGCGAAGAATATCAAGTCGGCCACCGCGAACTTCAGCGTGAGCTATGGCGATAACCTGCCCAAACTCTACGCCGACGCGCAGCGGCTCGAACAGGTGGTCATCAACCTGGTGCAGAATTCCTGCCAGGCGCTCACGAGCCGCGACCGGGCCATCGAGGTGTCCACGCGCTACGACGGCCAAGGGCGCAACCTGGAAATCCGCGTGCGCGACGAAGGCGTGGGCATACCCCCGGAGAACCTCTCCAGGCTCACGGATCCCTTCTTCACCACCAAACGCGATGCGGGCGGGACCGGGCTTGGACTCTCCGTTTCCGCCACCATCGTGAAGAACCACGGCGGCACCCTGGAATTCATCTCCGAGCCGGGGCGCGGCACGACGGTCCTCGTGAACCTGCCCATCTCCAAGCTGCCGCCGGCGTCCTGAGAGCTTGTTTAAAAAGTGTCTTTCATATCGCATTTTAATATTTTATAAATAATATTTTAACACAGAGACACAGAGAGCACAGAGACATGAAGAAATGCTTGAAATCGCTATTTCGCCTTTGCATGTCCTCAGTGTCCTCTGTGCCTCTGTGGTGAGTAAATTCATACTTTTTAAACAGGCTCTGAGAGGGGCTCATGCCTGAGCGGCTGTTTCCAGCCCGGCCTTTGCTGTTGGTGGACGACGAGGCCGCGGCGATCCGCGGGATGCGCATGGCGCTGGCTTCCAGCGGGATTGACCATATCGTCCAGTGCGAGGACAGCCGCGAGGTGATGGGACTGCTCGCCGGCGGCGACGTGCTGCTCATCCTGCTGGATTTGTGGATGCCGCACCTGCCGGGCCAGAAGCTGCTGGAGGATATCTGCCGCGAGCATCCCGACATCCCGGTCATCGTGGTCACGGGTCTCGGCGACCTCAGCGTCGCGGTGGAATGCATGCGCGCGGGGGCCTGCGACTACCTGGTGAAGCCGCTGGAGCCGGAGCGGCTCATCGCCAGCGTGCGGCGCGCCATGGACCTCCAGGAGCTGCGCAGCGAGGTGCGCACGCTCCAGGACAGCGTCGTGGAAGGCCGGCTGCGCCACCCCGAGGCCTTCGCCGGCATCATCACCGCCAGCGAGCGCATGCGCAGTCTGTTCCGCTACGCCGAGGCCGTGGCGGGCACCGCGCACCCGGTTTTCGTCTGCGGCGAAACGGGCACCGGCAAGGAGCTTTTCGTGCGCGCCATCCATGAGTTGAGCGGGCGCAAGGGGGACTTCGTGTCGCTCAACGTCGCCGGCGTGGACGACAATGTTTTCGCCGACACGCTTTTCGGCCATATCCGTGGCGCCTTCACCGGCGCCAGCCACGAGCGCGCCGGACTCGTCGAGCGGGCGGCGGGCGGCACGCTGTTCCTCGACGAAATCGGCGATCTGAGCGAGCCCTCGCAGGTCAAACTGTTGCGCCTGCTGCAAGAGCGCGAATACCTGCCGTTGGGTTCGGACGTCGCGCGGCGCAGCGACGCGCGCATCATCGTCGCCACGCATCGCCATTTGAAGGAACTGGCGGACGCCGGACGCTTCCGCAAGGACCTCTACTACCGGCTCGCGGCTCACCCGGTTCACCTGCCGCCGCTCAGCGAGCGGCGCTCGGATATCCCTCTGCTGTGCGAGCACTTCCTGACTAAGGCCTGCGTGGAACTGGAGCGCGCAAGGCCGCGGCTGCCGCCCGGCTTTCTGGCCCAACTGCAGGCGCGCAATTTTCCCGGCAACGTGCGCGAGCTGGAGACGCTGATTTTCGATCTCGTGAGCCGCGGGGGCGAGGGGGAGGGAGATCCTTCCCGTGCGGTGGCTCCGGCTGGCGGCTTCGCCGGCCCCCATGTGCGCCTTGCCTTTCCAGAGGTCTTGCCCACGCTCAAGGAGTCCTCGCGCTGGCTTATCGAAGAAGCGCTGAAACGCGCGGGCGGCAACCAGAGCATGGCGGCTCGCTGGCTTGGCATCTCGCAGCAATCTTTGAATCAGCGGCTTTTGCGCTGGAAGAGGTCAGGAGAGGCAGAGAATACCAAATAACAATATTTATTGTTTATAACAATAAATATTGTTAATCTTGTGCTTAAAAATTATTAAAATATTATATTTTAATAAGATATATAGTTCGACTGCCGATTGCTTGTCTTCTCGGTTGCCATGGCCGAGAAGCATATTTTTATTGTGGATGACGAGGAGGCCGCGGTCCGATCCATGGCCTTCGCCTTGCGCCGGGCGGGCTATCGGGCTTCTGGTTCCACCAGCGCGCGCGCCGCCTTGGCCACCATTACAGAACTCTCCTGTGGCGCGGACAAAGTGGACCTCCTGGTCACCGACTTGCGCATGCCGGATATGTCGGGAATGGACCTCATTGATGAGTTGGCGCGCCGCGGCGTTCCGCTGCGCGTCTTTGTGGTGACGGGGACCGGGGGCCCTGAGGTCCAGAACGAGCTGCACAAGCGCGGCGTGAGCGGATGCCTCGATAAGCCCCTGGCGCCGGAAGATTTGTGGACATCCGTGAAAAAAGCCCTCGGGGGAGAGGATGAATGTGAAATAAATTCTAGAAATATATGTGGCTTTAATGGAAAATAAAGTGTTGAATTCTAAAATATTAACATACAATATTTTTATTTTGTCCAAAACAAAAAAACATGTGAAATTTCTGCGTGTGACCCAGTGAAAACTTTTCTGCTATGGTTCTCCACTCTTGCGGCCCTGGCTCTGGCCCTGGCCTGCGGCGGCGGGGGTGGCGGGGCGGGTGCCGGGTCAGCGGGAGAAGGCGCTGTCGCGCCCAACCCGCGCGCCAAGGCCGCGTTCCGCCCGGCAGGCAGCTACGCCGCCAGAACCGGCGATGAGATAGCGCTGGCCGATGCGGCGGATGGCTTCGCCCTGGGGAGTCGGACGACCCTCGGCAGCGCGGACGACAGTGTGGACCTGGAGCTTGAAAAAGACCACGCCTACCTGCTGGTGGTTTCCCGTTTTGGACTTTCTTATGCAAAAACAGTAGTGCTGGAGGGACAGGTGGAGCGGGCCATGGCCAGTGGCGTGCTCGATCCGGGCCGTATCAGCCCGCTCACCACGTACCTCGCGGGCCTGCTGGAGCGGCAGTTTGCGAGCGCGAACCGCAAGGCCGAGGCGGACCGCTTCGCTTTCGAGGCGCGCGAGCTGTTGAACGGCTTCTTCGCGGGGACGGTGCGGGATTTCGCCGATTTGCAGCGGGTTTATCTGAAAGACCCAACGCTGCGCCTGAGCGCGGAATTCCTCGGGCGCGCCAACCGCGTCAACCTGCTGGCCGTGCTGATGGAGTCCGTGTCGCGCTTGCCCGTGACGCCGGCGCCGACCCAGAGGGCGGCCCTGCAGGATCTTTTTGCCGCCTTCTTTGATGAGGGCGGCGCCAACGTCCTGCTCGGCCAATTGAGCTCGCCGGCGCTGCCGGCGCTTCCCGGCCGCGAGGATGGCGGCGTGGCCCTGGCCGAAACGCTCGCCGCGAGCGGCGCGTTCATCATCGGCCAGGAACTTGCGGCCCCGCGGCAGGTGGCGGGCCTGTTCTTCTTCCCCGCGCGCAGTTCCGAGGAATTCCTGGGCCTTTTCGCCGTGGCTTCGTACCGGCTTTCCGGACGGATCCAGGGGGCCAGCAAAAGCGGCGTCCTGGTGGCTTTGGGTGGCAATGCGGCACGCCAAACCTACTCCGATGCCAGTGGATACTTCCAGTTCGATGGCCTCGGCGCGGGGATCTACGAGGTGCAGCCGCATTTGAACCGCCATGTCTTCGAACCGCCGCTGGCGCGCGTGGGCCTGTCTTCCGCCGAGCGCGGCAAGAGCGATTTGAGCTTCACCAGCTTCGTCAAAGGCAGCGTGGACGTGCCGTCTCCGGACAAGGTGCTCTTCGATATCACCTACACAAGCTCGGACGGCGTGACCTTGCTCAAGGGTTCCTTCAAGCCGCTTTCGCCGGATTTGGTTTCCTATTACTTCCGCAAGTCTCTGGACGAGGTGGAATTCGTGTTCATTGACGGCACCACCACCACGGGCCATCTCACCCTGCCGCAGCCCTCCGAGGTCAAAACTGGCGTGCGTTTCGGCGCGGGCGGCACCGAGTTCACGGGAACCTACCTCGGCAGCGGCGTGGGCAGCACCCATGTGCCGGCGGTGAACCAGGTTCTCCTGGGCATCACCTACACCTCGTCGGACGGCACCTCCACGGTCATGGGCGCCTTCGTGAGGGCCGCTCCGCCGGCACCCGCAAAGGTCCTGAAAGGCGTGGCCTACACCACGGACGACGGCCGCGGCACCCAGGTGCTGGGTACGCTCAGCATGCCTCCGGAGCGTTTCGTGCTGCCGGGTTTGGGCTACACTTCGGACAGCGGCCAGATCGTGAATGGCGCGGCGCGCACTCCGGCCACCGCCGATGTGCTGGCTGGCGTCCAGTACTCTTCCAGCAGCGGAAACCTCACCACCGGCGTCCTGGTATTGCCCACGGCGGGGCAGGTGCAGTACAACGTCGCCTACGGGCCGGGAGGGTCGCTGCTCGGCACCAACACCTCGCTGTTCAACAACAGCCAGTTCACCGTGGACCCCTTGAGCGGCAACACCGTCATGGCCGGGCAGCTCACGGTGGGCGGCACGACCGTGCTGCGGGATGCCACCGTGTCGGGGAACCTCACCGTGGTCGGACGCACCACCCTGGGCGGCAGCCGCTTACCGACGACGACCGGCACGGCGGGGCAGCTCCTCATCGCTGACGGCAGTGGTGGCGTCAATTGGGGCAACAACCCGGCCATCGTTGGCGGCAGCATCACGGGCAGCAGCATCACGGCATCGAGCGGGAACTTCACGGAACTGGCGGTCTCCGGCAATACCACGCTGGGCGACGCCGCGAGCGACCCAATCCGCTTGAACGGCTCCATCGTTGGCAACGCGTTGATCTTCGAGGGTCAGAATTTCGACGGCAAGGCTTTGAACCTCGTCGTCGCAGAACCCACGGCGACGCGCACCCTCACGCTTAAAGACCAGTCGGGAACCCTGGCCCTCATCTCCGACGTTGACGCGCTGGCCGCCAATCGCGCGCTGAGCAACCTGGCGAGCGTGGCCCTGAATAGCGACCTGCTGCCGGGAAGCGGCAATACGTTGAATCTCGGCAGCGCGGCGCTGCCGTTCAAGGATCTGCACATCGCGGGCACGGCGGTCATCGCTTCCGCCAACATCACCAGCGTGGACATTGACGGCGGCACCTTGGACGGCGTGACGCTGGGGGCGAGTGCGCCAGCGGCGGGTTCCTTCACCACGCTCGCGGTCTCCAGCAGCGCCAACTTGAGCGGCAACATCACCCTGGGAACGAGCAGCGCCAGCACCTTGAGCGTTGGAGCCCTCATCCGCGGGACCAACGCGCTGGTTTTCGACGGCGCCAGCGCCGGAGGCAACACGCTCACTTTCGCCATCCAGGATCCCAGCGCCGCGCGCACCCTCACGTTTCGGGATGCCTCGGGCACCGTGGCCCTGCTCGAAGATTTTACGTCCGTTTACGCCACGCGCCAATTGAGCAACCTCGCCAATGTGGCCATCAACACCTCGCTGCTCACCGATGGCAGCGCCGGCATTGACCTCGGCGCCTCGGGCAACCGCTTCGGCAACCTGTATCTGAGCGGCAACGCGGTCATGAGCGGCAACCTGGAGGCCGCCGGCAACGCGGTGTTCACCGGGAACATCACCCTGGGCGACGCCGCCAGCGATCGCATCCGCCTGCTCGGTGCCATCGCCGGCAACGGCTTTGCCCTCGAAGGACTCGTCGCGGACGGCAATACGCTGACGCTGGTCGTGGCGGAGCCCACGGCGGTGCGCACCGTCACCCTCAAGAACGAGTCGGGAACGGTCGCGCTGCTCTCGGATCTGGGCGCCAGCGCCGCCCTCGACAACCTGGCGGCGGTCGCCATCAATACCGATTTGCTGCCGGGCACCGACGGGGGCAGCAGCTTGGGCAGCTCCGCCAAGCGCTTTCGCGACCTCTATCTCTCGGGCAATACGTCGCTTTCAGGCAACCTGCAAATCACCGGCAACGCCAGTTTTACGGACCTCGCGATTTCCGGCAATGTCACCTTGGGTGACGCAGCCTCTGATACCGTGACCCTGGGAGGAACTATATCCGGAAATACCCTGCGCTTCGAGGGCACGCCGGGGGACGGGGCCGTCGCGACCCTGGCCTTCGCCAACCCCACAGCCAACCGCACCCTTTATTTCCGAGACATGTCGGGCACGGTGGCGCTGCTTTCGGACCTCGCCGGCAGTTTCGCAACGCTGCAGTTGGACAACCTCGCGAGCGTGGCCATCAACACGGACCTGCTGCCGGGGACGAGCGGGGCCGTGGACCTCGGCTCATCGTCCAAGAAGTTCCGCAACCTCCTGCTTTCGGGCAACGGCAGCATCGGCCAGGAGCTCACGGTCTCGGGGAACGGCGCGGTGAGCGGGAACTTGAGCGTATCGGGGAATGTAAACCTGGGTTCAGGCGCCGCGAACACGGTGACCCTAGCGGGTATGTTGTCGGGCAACACGCTGAACTTCGAGGGCACGGCAGGGGACACCTTCGAAACCCTGTTCTCGGTGGCGAATCCGAGCGCCGACCGCACGCTTTTCTTCCGCGACAGTTCGGGCACGGTGGCGCTGCTTTCAGATCTCGCCAGCTCCCACGCCACGCCCCAGTTGGACAACCTCGCGAGCACCGCCATCAACACGGACTTGCTGCCGGGGACGAGCGGGGCCGTGGACCTCGGCTCATCGTCCAAGAAGTTCCGCAACCTTTTGCTTTCCGGCAACGGCAGCATCGGCCAGGACCTCACGGTTTCGGGCAATGGTACGGTGAGCGGGAACCTGACGGTTTCGGGAAATGTGAGCCTGGGGTCCGGCGCCGCGCACACGGTCACTATCGCGGGCATGCTGTCGGGAAATACGCTGACCTTCGAGGGCACGGCGGGGGATACCTTCGAGACCCTGTTCTCGGTGGCGAATCCCAGCGCGGATCGCGCGATCTTCTTCCGCGACGCCTCGGGGACGGTGGCGCTGATTTCGGACCTCACCGGCACTTACGCCACGCAGCAGTTGGACAACCTGAGCAGCACCGCCATCAACACGGACCTGCTGCCGGGGACGAGCGGGGCCGTGGATCTCGGCTCATCGTCCAAGAAGTTCCGCAACCTCCTGCTTTCGGGCAACGGCAGTATCGGCCAGGAGCTCACGGTCTCGGGGAACGGCGCGGTGAGCGGCAACCTCACGGTTTCTGGCAACGTGAGCCTGGGTTCGGGCGCGGCGAGCACGGTGACTCTGGCCGGCATGCTATCGGGGAACACGCTGACCTTTGAGGGCACGGCGGGGGACACTTTCGAGACCCTGCTCTCGGTGGCGAACCCCAGCGCGGACCGCACGATCTTCTTCCGCGACTCCTCGGGCACGGTGGCCCTGCTTTCAGACGTACCGAGCGTTACTAACATGGCTACGCGGGCTCTGGATAACTTGAGCTCCGTGTCGATCAACACCTCCCTGTTGACGCAAGGCAGCGGCCTGGTGGACCTCGGTTCGTCGGGCAACAAATTTCGCGATTTGTACCTGGCGGGCAACGCCACGGTTGGCGGCAACCTCTCCTTGGACGGGAATGCCGTCTTCAACGGCAACGTCACCCTGGGGGATGCCGTCGCGGATACGCTGACGATTACGGCGATCCTCCAAGGCGGTAATGCCCTGGTCTTTGAGGGCGCCACGAGTGACGCTTCCCAAACGACCTTCACGATGGCCGATCCCACGGCAACCCGGACCATCACTTTCAGGGATGCGTCCGGCACGGTGGCGCTGCTTTCCGACATCGCGGCCGGGGCTGTTGCGGACCTGAGCAACCTCGCCTCGGTTTCCATCAACACTTCCTTGCTGACCAATGGAGGTTCCGGCATTCATTTGGGATCGTCGGGCAACAAATTCGGGGATCTCCACCTTTCCGGAAACGCCAACATCGGCAACGTCGTCTATTTGGCGAATGGCACCAACAGCCTTCCGTCGCTGGCCTTCACGAATGATCAGGACACGGGGATCTACCTCTCCGCCACCGGGAACCTGGCCGTGGTCACCGGCGGCGTGGAGCGGCTGCTGGTGGATGCCGGCGGCAATGTCGGCATCGGCACCACCAGCATGACGGAAAAGCTGGTAGTATCGGGAAACATCGTGCCCTCGGCTGCCAGCACTTATACGCTGGGGACTTCCGCGGTTCCCTGGAACCGCGTGGTGGCGGACAATTACACCAACCTTTCGGACGAGCGTCTCAAGGAGAATATTGAACCTCTGTCTTACGGGTTGCGCGAGGTGATGCGCCTGCGGCCCGTGCGTTACCTTTGGAAGGATCGTCCCGCCGAAGGCTTCAACCTCGGGCTCATAGCCCAGGAGGTGCGCCAAGTCCTGCCGGAGGTGGTCGAAGAAGGTCAGGATGCGCGCAAACTGCTGGGGGTGGAGTACCTGCAGATCGTTCCGGTGCTCATCAAGGCGGCGCAGGAGCAGCAGCAGGAAATCTTGAAACTCGAAAGGACGCTGGACGCGCAGCGGCAAGCCGTTTTGGATCAGAGACGAAGCAACGATGAAACCGCCGCTGAAATCAGCGAGCTCAAGCGGCTGGCGGAAGCGCTCGAAAAATCCGGTTCCCGTGGCGGGACTGGAGCCGGCAGCGCTCCCTAGGGTCCCGGCCATGAGCGACCCGAGGCATGGTTTGACGCTGTTGCTGGCCTGCGCGGCGCTGGCATTGGCCAGCGCCTGCGGGAGGGGCCGTGGCGCGGAAGACATGGCAAAGGAGGAAAGCGTCAGCGGTCACGAGGAGCTCCCCGTGGCCAGGGGCAAGCACGCCACGAGTTTTTTTCGCGACGGGCATTTTTCGGTTGACTCCGCCAGCGGCTCCGCCAACACGAGCGGTGATTGGGCGCAGAACGCCGCCATGACAACCCGAGACCTGATGACGCAGGGCAACTTGACGATCTCCGGTCCCTATTCATTTGCGGGCCTCAAGTTTCCCTCCCTGCAGGGCAACACAGGACAGATCCTGGTGCTTGGCGGGAATGGGGAATTGGGCTGGACCGCGAGTCCAGCCTTAAACGGCGCGACCCTATCTGCCACCTCGATTTTTTCGTCGCCTGGCGCGCTGACCACGTTTTCGGCGAACGGGAACACGGTGTTGGGGGCTCAGGCATCCAGCCGGATTTTTTGGACGGGTTCCGTTGCGGGAAACGCCTTATCTTTCGAGGGCGCGACGGCGGATAGCAAGGCCTTGGTGCTGGTCTTGCAGGAGCCCTCCGCCGGGCGAACCCTCACGATGAAGGACGCCAGCGGGACGGTGGCTCTCGTGGAGGATATCCTGGGCAATGATGCTTCCCCGCGTCTAGACAATGTCAGCGGCATGGCCCTCAATGTGGACGTCGTTCCGGCTACGGCGGGAACCTTGTCGGTCGGATCAACCGTTTTGCCGTTCAGGGATTTGCGCGTTTCAGGGAAGACCACCATGGTCGGAGGGCGCTTTCCAGTTATCACGGCGACCTCGGGAACCGTGGACGGAACGATTGTGGGCGCGACACTGCCAAGCACGGGCGCTTTCTCTTCGCTTTCCACCTCCGGTGCCGTCGCGTTCTCCGGCAACGCGGCTCTCGGGAGCGGAACAATGGATAGCCTGACTTTGGCGGCGGCCATCCAGGGTGGAAACGCATTGAGGTTCTCCGGCACGGGGGCGAACATCAATACGACGCTGGCATGGAGTATCACAAGCCCTACGGCCGCCCGCATTTTCAATTTTCGCGATCTTTCCGGTACCATGGCGCTCTTGGAAGACACGGGCGCGCAATCCATAAATTCCATGAACAACCTCACCCAAGTCGCCATCAATAATTCGTTGTTGCCGGGCAGTGGAATTTCCGTAGATTTCGGTTCAGGCGTTTCGGGCCGTTTTGCCAACCTTTTCCTGGGCGGCAACGCCACCATCGGCGGCTTGCAAATGGGGGGGGAGGCCGCGCTGAAAGGAGACGTTACGCTCGGCGGCCAGGGTTCTTCTGCACTCCGTTGGACGGGCGCGCTTGTCGGCGGCAATGTGGCGATGGAGGGCATGAGTTTCGACGGCAACTCGTTGAACCTGTCCATCGCTGAGCCCACGGCGGCCCGTACCTTGACTTTTCGCGATCAGTCGGGCACCGTCAAGTTGTTGAGCGATATCGGCGCACGGCGCAGCTTGGACGATCTCGCCGCGGTGGCCTTGAACACCGACCTTTTGCCCGGCGCCGATGGGATGGTGGATATTGGCAGCGCCGCGAAAAGGTGGAAGAACCTCCAACTTTTCGGAACTGGAAGTTCCATGGGAAATCTTTCAGCGACGGCCAGCTCGTCCATTTCCCAGAACCTCACCGTGACCGGCAATGCCTCCAGCGGTTCCGGCGGCACGATAAACTGGATCGGGGTTTTGACCGGAAACTCCGTTTCTTTTGCCACAACTATCGGGGGACCCACCGTCACGCTCAAAAGCGCGCCCGCCACGCTGGATCGCAATATTTTCTTCCAGGATGCCTCTGGCACCGTAGCGCTGATTGATGACGGGGGTGCCACGCGGCAGTTGGACAACCTCGCGAACACGGCTTTTAATACGCAGTTGCTGCCGGGGACGAGCGGGGCCGTGGACCTGGGCGCGGCGGCGAAAAAGTTCCGCAACATCCTGCTTTCCGGCAACGGCAGTATCGGCCAGGAGCTTGCGGTTTCGGGCAACGCCGCGCTGAGCGGGAACCTGGCCCTCACGGGAAACGCGAACCTGGGGTCAGGTGCCGCCAGCACGGTGGCCATCGCCGGCATGCTGTCGGGGAACACGCTGAGCTTCGAGGGCACGGCGGGGGACAGCTTCGAGACCCTGTTCTCGCTGGCGAATCCGACGGCGGACCGGACGATCTTCTTCCGCGACCTCGCGGGTACGGTGGCCCTGTTTTCGGAGATCATCTCGGCCGACACTCAGCTCAGCAACCTCGTCAGCGTGGCGCTAAATGCGGACCTGCTGCCGGGAACGAGCGGGGCCGTGGACCTGGGCGCGACGGCGAAGAAGTTCCGCAATCTTCTGCTTTCGGGCAACGGCACGGTCGGCCAGGAACT
>JAHFOS010000169.1 GCA_023261545.1 bacterium | reverse complement strand
GACTTCCCCATCCCCACTCCCGCGGATCCGGTTTACGGCCGCTACGTGGATGGACGAGCCTCCGAAGCCGGTGTCGGCGTCGGCTCCAACTTCGGCATCAGCCGGGACTCCCGCCACCCTGATGTGGCCCTGCGCTTCCTGAAATTCCTCACCACGCCGGAAAACAACGAGGAGTTCAACGGCATCGTCAAATGGCTGCCCGCCATACGCGGAGCCAAAGTGGACGAGCTGGTGCTCCCCTTCGCCCCCAACCTGGAGGGCGTGCCCCAGTTCAAGGAGCCCTTCAGCTTTGGATCTCGCACGGCCACCCGCGAGAACCAGGTCTATTGGGAGTACATCTCGGGTCGTATTCCTTATGAAAAATATACCGCCCTGGTGGGCGAACGGCTCGTCAAGGACGGCATGGCCGATTACATGGACATCCTGCAGGGCCATGTGGACAACCTGGTTGGCATCGAGCACCTGCGATCCGCGCTGGCGGTGCCGCTGCTGGGGCCCGCCAAGGCGAGCGAGGAGGCCGAATTCAAGTTCACTTACGCCCTGGATTCGGCGGCAACGGTGGAGGGGGAGCTGCGGATGATGATCCGCGAAATCGCCGATCCCGCGCGCTTTCCCCACGAAATGGCGCAGAAGCTCCAGGCCAGCCCCGCCTACCACGACTTCACGGCCAAGTACCTTAGGCCACGCTGATGGCCGCTAAGACCAGCCCCTGCTCAGCGCTCCGAACGCTTGATTTCGTTTCTGGCTGGGCTATTCTCGGCTGACCCAAGCAGGGAGGATTAAACAACCATGGCTACAACGATGCGCACCGCCGATCTCGAACTGGTGGAGCCTGGTCCGGGAACCCAGCGGGTGGCCGTGCTGGATGCCCCGGGCCGCATCCGCGTGGCTCATGCCGCCATCCCCGAGCCGGGGCTGGGTCAGATCCGCGTCAAGATAGCCTACGTGGGCGTCTGCGGATCCGATATCGAGACCTACCGGGGTCACCGCGCCCCGGAGTTCGTGAGTTTTCCGGCGCGCCTCGGCCACGAGGTGGCGGGTGTCATTGACAAGGTGGGCCCGGGCGTGCAGGGCATCCGTGCGGGGGATCGCGTCACCTGTCGCTATGTCTGGGGCGCTTTCGCCGAATACATCGTCTGCTTGCCCATGAACGTCATGGTGGTGCCGCCGCAGATCCCCATGGAGGAAGTGAGCCTCCTGGAGGTTCTGCCGGGCATCCTGAACGCCGTCGAGCGGGCGGCCATCGGCCCGTCCACAACGGTGCTGGTCACAGGGCAGGGCGTGAGCGGCCTGGTGCTCACCCAGGTGCTGCGGCTCTACAGCCCCAAGGTCCTCGCCGTCACGGACCTGCGCGACCGCAACCTTGAACTCGCGCGCGCCTACGGGGCCACGCACACCTACAAGCTGGACTCGGCACGGGCCGCGACACGCTCGCGCACCCACGGCGACTTTCGCGATGGCTTCGACGTCGTCATCCCCTGTTTGCTGGATGGCGAGGGCATGATTGATGCGGTGGACGCCTGCGCTTTCGGCGGCCGCATCGTGATGTACGGCTGCATCGGCCCTTGCCATGAGCCTTTCGACTTCTTCCGCATCCATCGCAAGCGCCTCGATATCCTCTCCACCGAGCCGCGCCGCGACGTTGACATGCGCCGCCTCTTTCACGAAGGCGTGCGCCTGATGTGCGATGGTCTCATAGACACGCACTCGATGATCACCCATATCGTGCCGCTGACCGAGATCGACCGCGCTTTCGCCCTTCGCGACGGCAAAAGCGAGGACGCCATCCATGTGCTGGTGAACTGCGAGGCGTGATTTTTCCCGCGACATATCCAGGGGTTGTGCGCCGGTATTGATGCCGGTGCGATCATGTGTATTCGGACGAGCTGAGATGGGGGAGGGTATCACTCTCCGGGTGGACG
Organism: bacterium; assembly: GCA_023261545.1. Taxonomy (GTDB): domain Bacteria; phylum Planctomycetota; class JADGBV01; order JADGBV01; family JADGBV01; genus JAHFOS01. Next base: position 7,303 of record JAHFOS010000169.1, on the reverse strand, counting down.
CCGGGGCCGACGCCGGCCCCTTCACGCCTTTCTGGGAAGCGACGGGTTTCGCCGATGCCGCCTGCCTGGAACGGCCCGACTATCTGCAACAGTTGAGGCTGGCCGGCTCCATCCCGCGCCGCGGAATCCGGCATGTGCGTATTCACTCCCTCCTCGATCTGGTGTATGCGCCAGGACTGGGAGGCGACGCCCAGGGCTTCGATGGGTCCCGACTCTTTGTTGGCATTGATGCGCTGCGGGAGCGCGGCCTGCAGCCCTTCTTCGAGGTCATGGGCAATCCCGGCGGCGGGTTCAAGGATTTCAACGATGCGCGCGAACTCAGGGCTTGGCGCCGGTTGGTGGAGGATTTGGCCCGGGGACTCATCAGACGCTATGGGAGCGCGGAAGTGAGATCGTGGTATTTCGAAACCTGGAATGAGCCGGACTGCGAAAACTACTGGGCCCAATTCTCTCGCGATCCCGGGGCCTTTCTCGCCTATTACGACGCCACCGAAAACGGCCTGCACGCCGCCGACCCGGCGCTGCGCTTAGGGGGACCCGGGGGCATGGCACACCTTTCTCCCACGGTGCGCGCCTTCCTGGCCCATTGCGACAGGGGTCTCAATCGTTTCACTTTGCAGCCCGTGCGCTGCGACTTCCTTTCGCTGCACGAGAAAGGAGCCCCGCCCACCTCTGAGGAAATGGATCCGGACTCCATCGGTATCCTGGAACGCGAGCGGCAATATCTCGCCTACCTGCGCCAACAGCACCCGCGCTTGGCCGGTCTGCCCTTGATGAACGACGAGTGCGATCCCCAGGTGGGCTGGCGGGACATCCACTCCTGGCATGCCACGGCCTTCTACGCCGCTTGGGCGGCAAAAACCATCGGCCAGCACTTGCGCGTTTTTGTTGATACCGGGGTGAACTATCCGTTGCTCGTGAATGACAACGGCTTCACGGGCACATGGGGACAGCGTACACTGTGCGCGCGCCTGGGACCGGAGCCGGAGATGGAGCCGCTGGGAGGGCTGAAGTCGGGACCTGAGAGCCCCTTCAGCCTGGTGAAAAAGCCCATCTTCAATCTCATGGTGTTGCTCTCCTATCTTCGCGGCCGGCGCTTGCCGATTCTGGGCCTGGGGGATCCGGAGGCCGATCTCGGGGCCATCGCCACCGCCGGCGAGGACGGTGGCGTGGCCATGCTGCTCTACAACTGTACAGATCGCTTACGAAGCAGCAGACGCACGCGCCTCTGTCTCAAGTTCCGCAATCTTCCCGCGTCCTGGATGCTCTGCCTGCACTGGCGTATTGCCGAGGGTTGGGGCGATCCCTTCCGCTTGTGGCAGATTCTGGGGCCGCGCCAAGAACGCGAGGAAGCCAGTCTGCGCTTGCTGCGCGATCACCAGGAGTTGGCGTGGCTCGCGGAACCCCACGAAATCGCGATAAGGCGCGGACGACTCGACTTGCCTCTCGATCTGCCGCAACCGGGGGTGGACCTGCTGTTGCTGATTCCTGATCCAGGCCAAGCCCCGGAGGCACCATCCAAACTCAGCGTAGAGCGCCACATCAGCGCCTGCGGCCGTCCCGAAGCACTGCTGCACTGGCGCGGAGGATCAGAGCGCGGGCTGCGCAGCTTCGTGGTCGAGAGCGCAGGGGCTGACGGGGAGTGGCGGCGCGTCAACAATCCCGACCTCCAGTGCTCGGCCTGGATCGATCTGCCGCAAGGTCCCCGCCGTTACCGTGTGCGCGCCCTGGACAGTTGGGGCAGAACGAGCCCGCCCACGGAGATTGTGGCCTGGGAGTAAGGGCCGGTCGGACTCGGAATCAGCGAAACTCGCCGGGATGGCGGCGGCGCAGTTCGGGGATGGCCCAACCTCGACCGGTCTTTTCCAAAAACGCGCAGTATTTCTGGAGCTGGCCGCGGGCGTGCTCGGGGCCGCCCTCGCTCAGCACCGTCCACAGCGGGTCCACGGGACTGTCGCTTTTGAGCATCATGTCGTCCTGCCAGTCCAATAGCAAGCGCGCGGCCTGTTGCAGTAAGTCGGGGCGGGAGGGGGCGAGGTCGCGCTGTTCATAAGGGTCGGACTCGGCGTCGAAGAGCATCTCGCGCGGGAAAAGATGGTAGCCGTCGTGATAGGTGCGCAGATAGATCCAGCGGTCGAAGCGCACGCTGCGCTGGCAGACGTGGGCGCACTGGCTCAGCACCAGGGAGTCACGGCCTGCGTCCCTTCCCGAACGCAGCGCTGCTGCAAAACTCTGCCCGTCCCAGGCAGGACGGGGTGGCTCACCCATGAGGTCCGCCAGTGTGGGCACCCAGTCGAGTTGGTAGTGGAGCCCGCGATCCACGGTCCCGCGTTGGAGACCCGGCCAGCGCACGATGAAGGGCACCCGGCAGGTCGGCAAGTCCGCGGTGGCATGCTCGCCGTAGAGGCCGAGTTCGCCGAAGTTCTCGCCGTGGTCGGCGCTCACCACGATGGCGGTCTGATCCAGCACGCCCAGTTCCTCCAGGGCCTCCAGCAGGTGGCCGATGTGGCCGTCCATGTAGCGGATACCGCAGTCGTAGCCGTCCATCATCCGGCGCAGTCCCCCCATGTCCAGGATCTCACCGGGCTGGCGGGGCAGGTTGGGGTCGGTGCGGTTGTCGTACATGCTGATCTCGCGGGCGCCATGGGGACCTACCATCTTCAGGTGCTGCGCGAGCACCTCCTCGGTGAGCCAGACGGGAAGCGGGGCTTTCTCGAAGGGATTGCCGAAAGAAAGCGGGGCGCGGTAAGGGGTGTGGGCATCCCAGTAGTTGACGTGCAGGAACCAGTTCTCCCCGGATCCGTTGCGCGCGAGCCAATCCAGGGCGTGCGGGGTCACCTCCTCGGCGCTCTCCTGCCCGCCCTTGCCCGTGTCCAGCATCTCGTTGTAGCCGGCGTAGAAATGCCAGCATGAATGGCGATCGGCGAAAGGGCTGATGAGGGCGGTCTTGAGACCCGCCCGGCGCAGGATGGCGGGCAGGCATTCCTGGTTGAGCCGGCTTTTGAAGTGACGGCTGGAGCCCTCCAAGCGCAGGTCCGCGGCCGTGCCGCCGTGACCCACCACGCCGGTGTGAATACCCAGGCGTCCTGTCTGCAAAGCGCTGCGCGATGGCAGACAGGGCGCGTCGGAACAATAGACGTTCTCGAAGCGCACGCCCTCGTGGGCGATGCGATCCATGTGCGGCGAGGTAGCGCGCGCATAGCCGTAGCAGCCGAGGTGGTCGGGCCGCAGGGTGTCGAGGTCGAGATAAAGGATTCGCATGCTGGTCCTTTTGAGATGCCGCCTCGGATTATTGTGGCGGCAGCGCGGGGGAAAGGCTTGGGGCTTGCTTGAGAATCCGCTTCGTCGGTCCGAGACTATTCAGGTTCGAGCCAGGCTGGCGCGTGGCACAGCTGACTCGGCGGAGGCGGAGTGGACGGTCTGTTCTTTTTGCCACAATATAATTATGGCACTGCTGGATCTACCGTGAATTTAAGCATGCCTAATCCATGACAAAGCCGGCGCGGTGGAAAAAAGATTGCTCCGGGGATACGGTTGCGCGCGCGCGACATCTCGTGGCGGACGTCACGTCTGCGCCCACGTTGTTGCTGCCCGCGGGGAAGCGGCTCTCCTTCGGTTGGCAGGCGGCGCCCATCGCGCCCGCCCCGGAGGCGCCGCTCGTGTTGCGCTGGCCGGACAACATGGTGGGTGAGGGTGCTACAAGTCTGCGAATCGCTCTTGCACTCGACGTGCGCGGCGCGTGCCGGATTGGGGCGGCGCTCGCGCGCTCGGGACGAGCTATTGGAGCTTGCGACGTCCACTTCGCCTCGGTCTTCCAGCCTTGCGAGATTGCGCTGGAGCCTGGCGACGGCGCGGCGGCGGTGAGCGAAGGCGTGGCTCTGCGGGTGACCGAGGGCGCGCAGCCGTTCTGGGCGTGGATGGGAGGCGCGGGATGCCCCGCAGAGCTGCGCGCGCACCTGCTGCTGCCGGGGACGGAAGATGCGCTGAAGGAATTTCACTCGCGTATGGAGTCGCTGGCCTCCATCCAGCCATTCGGCTGGATGGAGGGCTGCATTCTCGACGGGCTGCTTGATCTTGCCACGTCGAGCGGGCGCGCAGCGGCGCGAGATACCGCGGAACAACATCTCGCGCTCTATATCCGTGAGGGGCGTCTTGTTTATGAAAATCCCAGGAGTGAGCCGCAAGATGGAGGCATCTACGGAGTCGAGGGCCTGCTGCCGCTGGCCGCTCTAGCTCGACTCCAGCCGGGACATGCGCTCCTCGATGTCGTGGAGGATTTCTGCCTGCGGCACGCCGACGCGGAGGGTGCCGTCATTGACGGCAGCACGACCACGAGCGAAGGCTCCTACACCCTGGCCTATCCGTTGGCGAGGGTTGCGCGCCTGCGGAAGTCGGAGGAACTGGAACGCCTCGCGCTCACCCAGTTGCGGCAGCGGCAGCGGCGCCTTTTCGACGGTCGGTCCTTCCATCGCACCCGCGATAAGCGCGGTCAGGGAACCAACCGCAACTGGGCGCGCGGTATCGCCTGGCAGCTTCTTGGCCTGGCGCGCACCCTGGAAGTGCTGCGCGACCGCGCTGACATCGCCGACCTCATCGCCGACTTCCGCAGTCTCGCCGCGTGGACACTGCCTTGGCAGCGCTCGGACGGCCTGTGGTGTGTCTTCGTGGACGAACCGCGGCTCGCGCCGGACACCTCCGGCAGCGCGGGCATCGCAGCGGCGCTGGCCATCGGCGTTCACCACGGCTGGCTCCAGGCCTCAGTTCGCGCAAGCGCCGCGAAGACGCTTGCGGGCCTGCGCGTGCACCTCACCCCCGACGGGTTCCTCGGGGGCGCCGCGCAATCCAACAAAGGCGGCGAGGCCTTGCAGCGCAGCGATTACCGGGTCATCTTCCAGATGGGCATGGGCCTCATGGCGCAGCTCATTGCCGCGCTGGAAGCGCCGGAAGTCCGCTCGGGTGAGTATTTCCGCTGACCTCGGGGATCATGAGAATTGATGTCCACCGCGGGGGTAGGCCGGCGGGGCATTTCCTGTCTACGCACCCTGGCCGAACTTGCGCCGGTAATCCCCTGGAGGACGCGCGTTGTGCCGACTGAAGCAGTGACTCAGGTAGCTGGCGTCGCGGAAGCCGGATAGTTCCGCGATCTCCTTGAGAGATTGCCCCGTGGTGAGCAGCAGCCGGGATACTATTTTGAGGCGGTGGCGCAGCAGATACTTCTTGGGCGCGACTCCGACATTTTCCTGAAATAGGGTTCGGAAGCGCGCGGGGCCCAGATTCACCTGCCGGCTTAGACCGGCGATGTTAAAGGAGGGTTTGTGGCACTGGGAATGGATGATTTGCAGGGCGCGGGTCACCCGTGGCTCGAATCCGGCGGCGCGGGGGAGCGATAACTGACCCGTAGCCACGAGTTCGAGGAGCAGCACTTTGAGGAGCATCTCGCCGTAAGGACGGCCCGCAATTTCCGCGTTGTTGAAAGCATACACCAGACGCAGCAGGGCTTCCCGCCAGAAATCGGGGTGGGGGAGATTGAAGGTGCGCAGCGGAAACTCCGGTGGATGCAGCAACCCTCCGCCCCATTCGAAATGGCCGTGCAGTGCGACAGCCTCAAAGGTCGTGTCCGGGTCATCGTTGGCGGCGCTGTGCTGGCGACCCTCGGGGATCAGCAGAATTTGCCCGGGGGCGACGACGTGCTGAACCTCCGCGTAGAAGAGACGCATCCTGCCCCGGACGGGAAGATAGATAAGGGTGTCATGCAGGGTGCGCGGAACCATGATACTTTTCGTGTCCATCCTCCAAAACAGGCAGGAGAGCAGGACGACGCGCAGATCTTGAAAGATGGCAGGGAGCTGGCGTGAAAGGGTCGGCGGCAGGAGATCCGGCAGGGTGTAGCGCTCCTTCACGGGCGCGCCTTCGGACGGTGATTTCTTGAAATGCGGGAATCCATATCCATTTCTAATGGGAATTGGCGAAAATTACACTTGCCAGGATCGAAAATTCAGATAAATTATATTTGAATAGTTATATTTTGAAGGAGCAGCTCTGAGCCTAATGACAGGCGCCAGCTATCAAGGCCCGGGGCTGTTTTGTTGAGGAGTGCGACTCACGGAATGGTTGCGATCTTATTGTTCCCAAAGAAAACGCAGTTCCGCAATGGCATTGGCTGATGATTCTGCTTGATCCCCACCCCCGTCCGCTCGAGCTGATCTTCAGCGCCGCAGACAAACGCCGCCTGGAGGCCCTCGGGCCGGTGCGCTGGCACGATGGCGCCGCGCCGCTGGCTCCGGAGATCGTGGATGCGCTCCTCCCTGAAATGGTCGCGCTCATTGGCCAGACACCGCTCCCCAAAGAACGATTAGACCGTGCGCCACAACTCAAGTTCATCGCCAATGTCGAAAGCAATTTCCTTCCCAACATTGACTATGCGGAATGCCATCGCCGCAATATCCATGTCATCGCGACCTCCCCGGTTTTCTCGCAACCGGTGGCGGAAATGGCGTTGGGGATGGCGCTCGGCGCCGCCCGCGGCATCCCCTCCGCGGATGCCGCTATGCGGGCGGGAACGGAATCCCTTTACGGTGTGGCAGACAATTTTTCCTGTTTTCTCCTGCAGGGCAAAACGATGGGACTGGTGGGGTTCGGCCAGATCGGCAGGGCGCTGTTGCCGTTTCTCCGTCCGTTTCAAGGCAGACTCCTGGTGCATGATCCGTGGATTCACCCCCATGGCCTAGTGGAGAACGGTGTCACTCCCGCCTCCCTTGAAGAAATATTTGAGCAGTGCCGCGTGGTTTTTCTCCTGGCGGCCACGACCACGGACAACCGGGGAGCGATAGGAAAAAAACATTTCGAGCGAATGGCTCCCGGATCCGTCGTCGTTCTTGTGAGCCGCGCCGGCATTGTCAATTACGACGAACTCCTGGATGCCGCAGCGTCCGGACGTATCAAAGCGGCCATTGACGTTCATCCGGAGGAGCCGATTCCAAAAAACCATCGCGCACGCGCGACTCCCAACACAGTACTATCCGCCCACCGCGCGGGGAATCTTCCGGAAATCTGGACCGAGATGGGCACCCGGGTCGTGGACGATCTGGAACTCGTTTTGCGGGGACTTCCTCCACAACGCTGTCAAAGGGCCGTGCTGGAAACCGTGAGCAAGTACCGGAGCCTGCCCGTCAAAGAAATGGCAGGAAATCGCTGAAATTCGGCTCAGATGGCCGGAGCGCTCACCGGAAAGAGTTCCGACGAAGCGACAGGGCGCCGCGCTCCATGGTGGGTGCGCCTCTGGAGGAGGTGAGCCTGCGATTTG
>JAHFOS010000168.1 GCA_023261545.1 bacterium | reverse complement strand
ATAATCAATCCGGTCCGTCCTTTTTAATCGGTGAAAAATCCGTGTAATCTGTGGATGCTCCCGAGTTGAGGAAGCCGAGAGCCGAGAACATATGAGGGGCACCCTGCCAGAGGTACGCATTTTAACACTGATAATAATCAATCCGGTCCGTCCTTTTTAATCGGTGAAAAATCCGTGTAATCTGTGGATGCTCCCGAGTTGAGGAAGCCGAGAGCCGAGAACATATGAGGGGCACCCTGCCAGAGGTACGCATTCTTCGGGTTAGCCTCAAATGGAATCGCCCGCGGGAACACGCCGCGGCAGGGGCGGGGAGCAGCCTTCCAGGATGTAGGCGCCGTCCGTGCAGCGGCCCAGCTTCAAGGGCAGGCGGTCGCCCGGTTGCAATTTTGCGGCGAGGGCCGGATCGGCCTTGAAGACCACGGCGCGTCCGCCGGCTTGCCCGCGCAGATAGGCGAGCCCGCGCTTGCTGTTTTTGGTGAGCACCTCGAAAACATCGTCGTCGCGTTCCACCACTTCGGGCCACTGGCTCGCGGACATGGCCTCTTGCCACACCAGGTTTTCCAGGGAATCGGTGGGCGCGGGGATGAAGGCCCGCGAGTGCACGGCGGCGGTGAGGTGGCGGTGGACCTTGTGCAGGCGCTCCACCTCCTTGCGCCCGGATTTGAGGGCTTGGGCGGCGACCTCCAGTTCCGCCTGGCGCGCGGGATGGAGTTCCGCCAGCCACTTCAGGAAGGCGAGGGCCTTGGCGGCGGCGCGGCCTTCCTCGATTTCCGGCAGCTCCTGACCCGCGTAAAGCGCCACGGGATACCCGGACCAGTCCAGACCGCTGAGGTCGCGGAAGCGCAGGGACGATGCGCCGTCCGGCGGCAATCTCTGGATCTCCGTGGCGATGTAGCGATCCAGGCTTTGCAGCTCGCCCGCGAGGTAGGGCTTGCCCGCCAGCGTGACCGCGCGCCGGCTGCCCTGGGCTTCATGCTCCAGCATCCAGTGCCGCAGGGGTGACTCGTCCAGGCTCACGGCCTCCTATTGGAAGGCGCTGGGCGCTTCTTCAAGCCGCGGGAAACTTCTAGTATTTTTGGCTATTCCTCCCTTGGCGGCACACTTTTTAATTTGGCTCATCCGACTAATGCGTACCTCTGGTGGTGTCTCCTCCCAGTTTTTTCCTAGTGCTCCGTGTCCTCAACTCGGATTTGTCCACAGATTACACCGAGGGGCACTGATTAAAGAGGCCAGCCCCGATGGGTTGATTTCTGTGTTAATCGGTGTCCTCTGTGGAAAAATCCCCCGGTCTCACGATTTGACTTCCGCCTTGCCAAATCGTGGCCTCGTGTGAAAACCTTCGAAAAGTACGCATTATTCGGATGAGCCTTTAATTTTGCTTTTTGCCGCGCCGGGCGATAATACGAGAACTAGGTTCCAGCAGGGTCATGGCTTCACCGACGGAAAAGGGCGCTCCCCGCATCACCTGGCAGCAGGGCGCGGTGACGCGCCGCCAGCGCGAGGAACTGCTCGGCCAGCGCGGGGTGGTGCTGTGGTTCACGGGGCTCAGCGGTTCGGGCAAGTCAACGCTGGCGAGCCGCGTGGAGCGCGCGCTTTACGACCGCGGCCGCTTCGCCGTGGTCCTGGATGGCGACAACCTGCGCCACGGCCTCTCCAACGACCTCGGTTTTTCCAGCGCGGATCGCGGCGAGAACATCCGTCGCGCGGGCGAGGTGGCCCGGCTGTTCGCCGAGGCGGGGCTCATCGCCATCACCGCGCTCATCAGCCCCTTTCGCGCCGACCGCGAGCGCGTGCGCGGCCGACTGGCGCAGGGGGATTTCTTCGAGATTTTCGTGGACTGCCCTTTCGAGGTGTGCGCGCGCCGCGATCCCAAGGGGCTCTACCGCGAGGCGGGCCAGGGAGCTATTCCCCAGTTCACGGGCAAGGATTCCCCCTACGAACCCCCGGAACGGCCCGATCTGCACCTGCGCACCGACGAAAACGACGTTGAGGAGTGCGCCCGGCGCGTGCTCGCGCTCCTGGAAGATCGCGGCCTGCTCGGCCCGAGCCGGCAGTGAAGTCCGGGGCCGGCATGGAGTTTCGTCACCATCCCTTAGCATGGCCGGGCGCCCGAACCCCGGAAAGGAGCAGGTCATGAACATCAAGACGAGATACCGCCTGGTGACGCGCAGCGATTTCGACGGGCTGGTGTGTGCGGTGCTGCTCAAGGAACTCGACCTCATTGATGACATCAAGTTCGTGCATCCCAAGGACGTGCAGGACGGCCAGGTCCAGATCTTCTCGAAGGACATCACCACCAACCTGCCCTATGTGGAGTCGGCCTTCCTCTGCATTGATCACCATGATAGCGAAGTGCAGCGCGTGGGCGAAAAGCGCGAGAACCACATCATTGACGCGGCGGCCCCTTCCGCCGCGCGCGTGGTCTACAACCACTTCGGCGGCAAGGAGAAGTTCCCCAGGGTGGCCCCGGACCTCATGGAGGCCGTGGACAAGGCGGACGCGGCGCGCTTCACCCTTGAAGAAGTTTTGCACCCCCAGGGCTGGGCGCTGTTGAACTTCGTCATGGACCCGCGCACGGGGCTCGGACGCTTCAAGAACTTCACCATCTCCAACTACCAGCTCATGATGGATTGCGTCGAGCTGTGCCGCAACCGGACGATAGAGCAGATCCTGCGCCACCCGGACATCAAGGAGCGCGTGGACCTTTACGAGGAACAGCGCGAACTTTTCAAGGAACAGCTCCAGCACTGCTCGCGGGTTTACGGCTCCACCGTCATCCTCGACCTGCGCAACGAGGAACCGATCCACTGCGGAAACCGTTTCGTGATCTACGCGCTCTATCCCGAATGCAGCGTCTCGGTCCACGTGATGTGGGGGCTCAAGAAGCGCAATACGGTTTTCGCCGCCGGCAAGTCCATCTTCAACCGCAGCGCCAAGGTGAACCTGGGAGCGCTGATGCTCGAACTCGGCGGCGGTGGTCACGCCGCGGCGGCGACCTGCCAGGTCGCGAACGAGGATTCCGACGCCGTGCTCCATGGCCTCATCGAAAAAATCCGCGCGGGGGGTTGAGGCGTGGGTCGCTGCTTCGCGGGGGGTCTAGTATTTTGGACCTACGCGTCTTCAACTCGAAAGCATCCACAGATTACACAGATTTGCACTGATTAAAAAGCGAAGCCCTGATTGATAATTATCTGTATTAACCTGCGCAATCTGTGGAAAATTCCCCTGGCAGCTCGATTCGGTTCCGGTCTTGCTCGACCAAGCACTGGCGTGAAAATTCTAGAAAAGTACGCATTTTTCCGATGTGGCTATTTTAATTTGGAATCGTTCTACTAGGGTGGTCGCGCGCAAACTTTGATTTCAGGATCAAGGCCTTCGCGCCTCATTCCCTTCCTGCGCTGGGGGCTCCTCGCCCTGTTGCTGGCCTGGGCCGTGAGCCAGGCTGGACATTTGTGGGGCGAACTCCACGCCCGCTCCTTGCGCCTGGAATTCCTGCCGCTGCTCGCTCTGGCCGTTCTGGGCCCGCTGCTGGCGCGTGGGCTCGTCACCCGCGCCATCGCCCGCCACTGCGGGCACCGGCTGGATCTCACCTCAAGCTGCGCGGCGAACATCATGGGCGGGTTGTGGAACCTCGCCATGCCGCTCGGGGCGATGGGCTACAAGGCCGTCTTCCTGAGGAACCGCCTGGGCATTGATTGGCGCGAGTACACCGGCCATTACGGGTTGTCCTTCCTCGCGTCGCTTTTCGCGAGCGCGCTGCTTTTCCTGCTGTTGCAGCTCCAATCCGGGGTGAACCGCCACCCGGGGGCGGTTCTCGCGCTGGGCGGAGCTTTGATGATCCTGGTGCTGCTGTTGCGCCCCACGGCCACGTTTTGGGGGCGCTTTACCGCGCTCGAAAAATTCGCCCCACCGTTTCGCGCGCCCCGATACCTGCTGCGGTTCCTGGAACTGACCGCGCTGCACGGTTGCGGTCTCGCCGCTTCCGTGCTGCTCTATGATTTTGGCTTCCTCGCCCTCGGTTTGGAGCCCTCCTGGACCGTGCTCGCCGGAATTTCCTGCGCCGAAAGCGTCTTATTCATGGTGGCGCTGGTGCCGGGAAACCTGGTCCTGCTCGAAGGAACGGCGGGCTGGGTGGGGTCCCTGCAAGGTTTGAGCCTCTGGAGCGGCGCGCTGGTCGCGGGCCTGGTCCGGCTGGCCAACCTGCTCGGGCTCATCCTCTGCGCCCTGCCAGCGGCCTACCTGCTGCGGCGGCGCGGCGCATCGGCTCCTGCCGCTAGGACGAGCGATCAATCTGAAGATAGCTTATCCAAATAACTTGTACTTTCCAAGAGCTTTCACACCGGCACACGATCTGGCAAGGCAGGAACCAGATCGCAATACCGGGAGATTTGCCACAGAGAACACAGATTAACACGGATAACAATCGAACCGGACCGACTTCTTTAATCAGTGTTTATCTGTGTAATCTGTGGATGCTTTCAATTTCAGGTCAGCGGTAATTGCGGTAGTAGGTCTCCAGGGCCAGCAAATTCAGGCAGGTGGCGTGGACGGCGCTGCGGTCCGATCCCTTGAAGAGGCTCTCGTCCCAGCCGCCTGCCGCGGGGCCGTCCTTGATCTGGTTTTTGACGAGCAAATCGCGCAACGGCTCGTTCCACTTCTGGAACCACGCGGATCCCGCCATGGCCGAGGCGGCGAAGGCCTGGTACCAGAAGGATCCGTTCATGGCACCCTTCTCCGCCTTCCACAGCGGTTTGAGCTCGCGCGGAGCCTTGGCGATGGAGATGCGCTCCAGTTCCAGGCGCATCTTGTCGTCTTTCACGCCCTCGCCGCAGATGAAACGCGCGTGCACGACGCGGGCTGTCATGCTCTCATGGTGTCCCTGGGGTTTATCGTTCTCGATCAGCGCTGCGCAAAGCCCTTTGTCGTCGGTGATGAGACGCGCGTAACCCAGGAAGCGCTGCAGGGCCGTGTCGTTGCAAGGCACTCCCGAAAGACGCGCGGAATGGAAGGCCTGGATGACCCAGCAGCTCGTCAGCGTGTCCTGGCGCCGGTCGCTGCCCGGGGGTGTGCCGATATCTTCGTTCCAGCCGCCGTGCGGACCTTGGCTGTGGAAAAGCAGATCCATGAGGCTGGCGGATTTCTCCAGGCAGTCCTTGTCGCCGCTGAGTCCGTAGGCCTCCGCCAGGGCTGCCTCCGCCATGGCCACATCGAGCACTTTGCTGGAGCCGAATGAGGGTCCCGTGAACCTGCCTTTCAGGTAGTTGACGCTGTTCTCGACCGTGATGCGGTATTTCCCGTCTTTGTGGTGGTGGCCGGCGCCAAGGTAGCAGAGCAGGGCCAGACCCGTCGAGGCGATGGGGTTGGTGTTGGGACTGAAGGCGCCGCTGACGTCCTGGAGGCGCGCGAGGTAGGCCAGCCCCTTTTCCACCGCCTCCTCGCTGGCCGCGTTGCCGCCGCCAGCGACGGCGACCAGGGGCCGAGCCTCGGGGCGGCGCGCGCCAAAGGCGGTGCGCTGGGCGCTTTTCTCGAGCACGGTGAGTTCCGTTTCCAACCGCTCCTCTCCGCCGGGAGCCGCGCCCTTGAAAGCGATGGGTTTGGGGGCCAGTTTGGCGTCCAGGTTCATGCGGCTGATATAGATGGCGTAGGGCTTGGGATCTTCCGGTATCCCCTTCTCGGCGGTGGGATCCTTGAGCAGGGGAGAATCCCCGTAGCGGAATTCCAGGCCGCCGTAGAGCAGCGCGAGGAGCGCGAGGGCCACCCACATCACGCCTTCCAGGACTTTTTCCGCGGTTTCCATGGCGACTATTTCACGACCATCTTGAGGGTGCGCTCCGCGGAATTGCCGCAGATATCGCTGACGTTCACCACCAGTTGATAGATACCGGACTTGCTGAGTCCAGGCACGGAAAACGTGAAGTCCGGCTGTTCGGGCACGGGCTGTCCGCGTTTCAGGCGATTCTGCCGGTCATCAATCAAGAACTCGCCGTCCTTGGCGATGTGGATGAAGAGCTTTTCGGGGCTGTCGGGAGCATGGGTCACGCGGATGCCGATGGAGTGATAGTCCACCGCCGAATCGCTATCCGCGATGTGCAGCGTGACCACGGGCGCGGCCCCGGGCGCAGCCAGTTCGACGGAATTGATCTCCGCCGCCGGCGCGGTGCTGTCCACCGCGAAGCGGAATTCCTCCTGCGCGCTGTTGGCCAGCTTGTCCTTGGCCTGCGACTTGAAGATGTGCGCGCCCTCCGCGAGGTTCGCGCTGGGCAGATAGAAATACTCATCGCCGCTTTGAACCGGCTTCACGGGCCGGCCATCGAGTTCGAAAATGACGGAGGCCGCCTCCAGGGGGAAGGGCGACCCGCTCTCCACCCGCAAATGGATCAGCGGTTTGGGGGAATATTCGGCGGGGGATGATGGACGGAACTCGCTCAGCAGCGGTTTCTTCCGATAGCTCTCGAGGACGCGGCTCACGTCGCCGTCCGCCTTTTTCTGGAGCAACTTCTCGAAAACGTCGAGCGAGGCGGCGTACTGGCCTTCCTTGAGGAGGTACGCCCCGCGCCGCTTCATCAGCGCGGGATCGTCAGGGAATGCCTTGAGGGCGGCCTCCTGCACTTTTCCGGCTTCTTCCGTTTCATGCGCCGCTTCCAGGAAGTTGAGCGCCTCGTAGGTGAACGGTGGTCCCATGCGCTTCAAGTAGGCGGCATCGGAAGCCAAACGCACGTAGAGCCCGGATATCTTGCCGGCGAGGACCGCGTCGCTTTTCTTTTTGAAAGCCACGCGCCATAGTTGCAGCAGCGCGTAGAGTTTGTCCGTGTCCTGCGCGCCGCCTTTCATGGCCTGCTCCAGCGCATCGCCCGCGGCTTCCAGGTTCCCGGCTCGCAAGTGCAGGCCCGCCATGGCCTGATAGAAGAGGGGGCGTTCGTCAGCCTCGTAGCCCTCCGGCGATAGGGCGCGCGCTATCTGATAGAGGCTGTCGTCCAGGGGGCCGTCGCTGGAGCTCAAGAGTTGCAGGAGCTGGCGCTCGCTGGTGCGCATCAGGTCCGGAGAAGCGCCGGCGCTAGTGAACAGGGATAAGCCGTTGGTGTAAAGCCCAATATCCCCGCGACTCGCGCCGACGCACATCCTGATGAAAAACATGAGGGCCTGGCCTGGCTTGGTGAGTTCGCGCAGGATTTGAAAACCTTCGACTCCTTCGAGCTTGCCATAGGCTTCATCGGCTCGCCCCTTGGAAAGCAGGATGGCGGCTTCGGTGACGCGCGCCGGCAGGTAGCGCGGTTCCGCGCTGTAGGCCTTCATGATTTCGCCTTCAGCGGCGGAGTTGTTGGGATTGGGGCCCATGAGGGCCAACGTGGCCAGCCCCGCGTGGGCGGCGGCGCGGATCAGCGCGGGAGCCGACGCCATCTCCGCGACTTTGTTGTAAAACTTGCGAGCTTCTTCCAGGTTGCCCTTCTCAACGCTGATGGGCGCGATCCTGATGTAAGGAGCGTACCACCCCGGACGCATCTCCAGACACTTTTTGAACTTCTCGTAAGCCTCGTTGTGGTGGTTGGCGACATAGGCGTTGTGCGCCTCGATGTAAAGGGTTTGGGCCACGTAGGAGTCGTACCAGCGCAGCCCGAACACGATCAGCCCCACCAGGCATGCGGCGGCTACGACCGCGATCGCGATAAAGCGTGGTTTGACGGTCGCGGCGAGCCCCGTCTCTGCTCCCCCGCGCTCCACCACCGGGCCGGCCTTGGCGGACTCTCCCCCGAAAAAGTCGTTGGCTCCGACCTTGAATTTGGACCCGCAACGGCACTTCACGAACTGCCCGCGCCGGCTATCGTCCACCTTGCTGGTCAGACCGCAAGAAGGGCAGACGGCGCTGATGACTCCCATTTAGCTGCGGCTTTCGATGTTAGGACGAACGCCGCGACGCCCAGGCGCGCACCAGTTTTTCATAAGCCTCCGGGTTGGCGATATCGCCGAGGGCGAAATTCTCAGCCGGGGTCAACTTCTTCAATACGGCGCAGTGTTTGAGGTCTTCCATGAGGCCGATCAGCCTGCCGTTGCGCCCCACGATGAGGTCGCCGGGTTGCGGGGCGAATTGGCCCGCCAGCCTTGAGACGAGGGAGCTCGGCACCAGCAGCCGGTCCCCGCCTTCCGCCGGTACGCGCAAACGACATGGGGAGTAGTCGCCGCGCCCGGTCGCGATGAGCAGGGCATCGTCGTGGGAAAGGTCGGTCCCGGCCAGCTCGTAGGCGCGCGAGCGATCCCATCCCACCGGGACCTCGAGCATGACGAAATTGGGATTTTCCGCCAGGGTTTGCATGACGGGGATTGGCACCTCCTTTCCATCCAGCAACAGCGAGGCGCGGCAGGACTTGAGCATTCCGGTGCCGAAGTTCTTCCAACCCAAGGGCGTATCGTCCGCGTGCATCAACAGGACGACCCTTCCGTCCACGGCCAAGGGAGCGCCGGCCACCGTGCGGTCGAAGACGTTCTTGTTGAGCCGGCGCTGCTCGACGGCTTGAAAGCGCACCTGGAGGCGCACGTCGAGGTAGCGCTCGAAAAGCTGGTGGGTTGAAATAGGCCGGCTTTTTTCCAGTTTGTCCTGGGCTTCCTGGTTCTGCTGGGCGATGCGCTGCACGGTGTCGTAGATGCGCTGGTTTTCCGCCTCCAGCTTGCCGCGCGCCGCGCCCATATCCTGGAGCAGGGCCAGGGTGGCCTTTTCATTGGCCAGCGACTCCTCGATGCGCTGGCGCAAGGCCGCGGTCTCGCCAGCGGCCAGGGATTCGCCTTTTTGCAGGTGCGCCAGGTCCTCGCGCAGGGCTCCGAGCGTCTGCTGCTGCGCGAGGAGCTTCTCGGCGAGTTCCCGGGAGTGGCGCTCCGCCTGCAGGCTCTCCCCCTTGTTTTTCTCGGCCTGCCGCAACAGGCCCGTCATTTGTTCGAGGTGCTGCTGGACGAGGCGGTTTTTCTCCTCCACCTGCTGCTCGAGCCCGCGCGCGTGCTCCTTGCTCTGTTTGACCTCGCCGGCGAGGCTTTCCACGCTGCGCAGGGCCTGGTCCAGCCGCAGTTGGTTCTGCTCCAGGGCCTGTTCCTTGGCGGCCTTGTCCCGTTCCGTCTGGCGCAAGTCCTCTTCGAGTTTGCGGGCTTGGCTGGTGGTGGCCGCGAGTTCAGCCCCGAGTTTCTCCCCGCGTCTGTGGGCCGACTCGCGGACGCGCCGCTCCTCCGCCAGGCTGGCGGCAGC
>JAHFOS010000167.1 GCA_023261545.1 bacterium | reverse complement strand
CTGGAGGCTCGCTCACCGCTTTGGAGGGCCATGGTGAGGTGTCATGGCTGCCCACCTTGATGCCGTTGGCGTAGATGGCGTAGTCGCCCGCCTCCCGGTCCCAGCTCACCGCCAGGTGATACCAGCGCAGCGCCCGCATCCCGAAGTATCCCCCCGCGGCCATGGCCGGACGCTCGGGGCCGAAAGTGGAGCGCTGGGCCCTCATGTGGCAGAACCGTGCGGCCAGGACCGGATGCCAATGGCTGCGGTAGTGAAAAGTGAAATTGGCCGCGTCGATGTCCTGCAGCGCTTCGCGATCGCTCAGGAACACAAAGCGGTCAAAAAAAGGATTGGATCGCGCGTGCGCCGGAAGCTGCAGGGCGGGGCTGAAATCCTGGAGCGGCAGCACCCACAGCGTCACGGTGCCGCACGCCGCGTACATGGTATGCCGAGGCAGCCCCGCGCGGCCGCGAATGCTGGTGAAATGCAGGCCGCGCCGGCCCTCATGGGCGATCTCCCGCGCCGAGGAGGGGTGGAGGATGCGCAGGGCCGCACACCCGGTGGGATAATGATGCAAGGGCGTTGGGAAGGTTGGATTCATGGTTGGAAAAATTCTCCTGAGTTCTAGGAGGGATCAGGAGCCGTGCAGCGCTGGCACGTCATCCCAGGATTATGCCACGGCCGCATCACGTTTCAGGGTGAAAATGCTCCTCAAAAACCAGCGACGCCAAAACTTTTCCATTCATAGCTGCTTTTCTCCAGGTTGCACCACCTGGATATTTCCGCCTTGCCGAGGCGCGTATGGGTGCGCGCCACGTCCAGGCGCAATTCCGTTCCCGCGGCGGGCGCTGCCGGGAAACCCAGTTCCGGCCAGGGGATGAGGGCTTCGGCGATCCAATAGCCCGCGGCCTCGGTCGCGCACATCCGCGCCGCGCTCGCTTGGGGCGACGCCTGCTCCTGATCCAAGGACCACGAGCTGGCCTTGGCGTCTCCGCCACGGGTGAGCTGGTATTGGTGCAGCGCAGGCGCGCCGCCGCGGAAGACAAAAAGTTCCACCAGCTCGTCTGCTCGGGGGCGGGTGTCCATGGGTGAGGTGGTTTCCTTTTCAGGAGCGCGCGCCTGGAGCTCGGCGTCCGAGCCATGGACGCGCAAGTACAGGCCCGCGGGAGTGGCGGCGATCCACCCCTCAGTGGTCTGCGCTGCCGGTTCGCCCGACCTGCGCTTGAGGAACCCGCTCATGGCCGGAGTCTCGGGCAGACCCGTGGGCCAGGAGCCGTCGAGCGGCGCATCGGCAAGGGTGGCCGGCGTTGCCCTGCGGAGGAATCCCAGGGGAACCTCGATCTCGTCATCCAAAGTGATCCCCTCCCGCGCCACGGAAACAACGGCTCGGCACATCCGCAGCACGGCGGGCTGACGGGTGGAAAGTCCGGAGATCCACTGCGCATTTCCCCCAGCCTCCAGGGCAACGGTCTGGTGGGCCGGGGCGAATTCCGCATCCTTGGGTTCGATGAAATTCACCCTTAGTTCCAGCGGTTCAGCGCCGAAATTGCGGGCTTGGCCCCGGATCGTCGTCGCGATAGGAACGCCATAAGCATAGGGCGCGGCCTCGATGCGGAGCTTGGACAGCGTTTGCAGCATTCCGTAAACCCGCTCCGCCTGCGCGCGACCGCTGGCCGTGGTCGGATAGACGTCGAAGACCTGCCCGCTCTGGTGGACGGCCCGGTACTCGACGCCCTCGCGGGTGATGTCAACGAGCCAGAAATGGCGCAGCGACGCCACCTTGTCCTCGTGCGCTCGCGGTTTTTCACCGACGGGGAACGGTGGCACACCCCAGCAGCCATCGCCCAGGTAGAGGGTTCCGCCCACGGCGGCGACGCCCGCGCGCAGGGGTTGGGTCCGCTTGAAGGCGTGGGCATGGTTCTCGAAGGCCGCGGTGAGGCCGTGGCCGTCGAACGACGGCAGCCAGCTTTTCCTAAGCGTCCTGGCGCGGTCGTCATCGGGCAGAGAGGAAGAATACATTGGAACATGGTAGATGGCGAATTTGTAAGGCACGTCGCGGGCGGAGGCCAGCGCTCTTTCCAGCCACTCGGCCTGCGCTCCGCCGGGGGCGGCCACATGCCCGGAGTCGAGGACGAACAGCGTGGCCAGGTTTCCCAGGCTGCGCGAGAAGTAGCTCGTGGTTCCCAGTCCGAAGTAGGTGAAGAAGAACGGCCCATCTTCGGGTTTTGCGCCATAGCCTCCGCGCACCTCGTGGTTGCCGATAGCCACGATGAAGGGGATGGTGTAGCCCTGAGGCGTGACCATGCATTCCTCCCAGTTCCTAAGCCAATCTTCCCAGACTCTATAAGCGGCCAGGTTGCCATCGCAGTAGGCGATATCCCCGCCCAGCGCGGCGAAGAGGACCTCGCGTTTCGCGGCCTCGCTCAGCAGCAGGCGCGCTTCCCGCGTGGCCTTCATGTCGCCGCCGGCGGCAAAGCGCAGGCGGTCGGGCGCGCGGGATACCGTGCGGAACCTGCGCGGGGCGCTGTAACCATGGCGGGGGTCCCCGGCGATGAAATGGTAGCTGCCCCCCGGCTCCAACCCCGCGATCGTCGTCTGACACACAGTTCTGGTGCCGGAGGGCAGATCGAGGGTGGTGACGGTTCCCTGGGCGTGCTGGGGGTAACCGGCAGGGTCGTTTCCTCCGGGCCGCTCTCCGTAATAGACCCCACCTTTTTCCACGGGCCCATCCGTGTGGAAGATGACCGTCATCGTGGTCCCCGTGTCTCCAAGCCAAGTGAGATAGACGTGAAGGACTTCGGCCTGTAAAAGGCTGAAAAGCCAGCAAGTCCCGGCGACGCACAGGGAGAGGCGGCGCAGGAGCGACCGGCAAGGAAATCCGCGCTGGCGGGATTTCACGCCCAAGGGATAAAGCGGCGGTGCGCCTTGAGCAGCCGGCCGGCCAGCTCCTCGAGGCGCCTGCCATCGAGGTGCGCGCAGACGGGATCGAGGCGCAGGGCGCGCACGGCCAGGTCGCGGCTCCCGAGCAGAGCCGCTTCTTCCGTCATGTTGAAGACCTCGGCGTAGGTCCTGAGCCAGCCGCTGACGGGCGCTGGCAACTCGTCGCAGACCAGGGGCGTGAAGCCGCCGGAATCCACGCGCACCGGCGTTTCCACCACCGTGCCGGCCGGCAGCTCGGAGATCTGTCCGCGATTCGGCAGGTTGCCCACGTCAATGAAGGGCTGGCCCGTGAGGTGGGCGTTGATGATGTCGGCTGCCGTCTCGCGGCTGCGCTTCAGGTGCACCGGGGCCAGGACCCGCGCGCGCAGCGCCGCGCGGAGTCGCGCGCGCGCAGCCGCGAGCTTGCGCCGGCGCTCCGCCACGCTGGTGCGCAGCAGGCGGTACTGGCGCAGCGAGGCGGGACGGGTGATGTAGTGGGGGAAGAACTCCGAGGTATGGCGGTCCCCGAGATAGGGCAGCACCCCGGTGAGGCGGAACAACTCGGAGGCCACCTCGCGGTCGGAACGGTGGCCGAAGGTGTCGGCGTAGGCCGCGCTGACGACCGCCGAGAGCCCTTTCCGGCTCGCCTGGCGGCGCAGGTCCGCCAGCGCATCGAAGCCACGGATGCGGATATCCGTCATCCAGAAGAAATGGTTGAGGCCGGCGTAGCGCACGCTGAGATCAGCGGTGCTCTTGAGCTTGTAATGACTCTTGAGGATTTCGAGGTTCTCGAAAAGCCCATGGCAGAGGCCGACCACCGGCACCTCCGCCGTGCCGGCGAGGATCCCGGTGAGCACCGTCATGGGGTTGGTGTAGTTGAGGATGATGGAGCGCGGAGCCAGGCGCGTGATAGCGCGGCCCAGTTCCATGAAGACGCCGGCATTGCGCAAGGAACGCGCCCAGCCCCCCGGTCCCGAGGTATCTCCCACCGTGTGCAGGATGCCGAAGCGCGCGGGGATGGCGAGGTCGTGGCGCATGGCGTCGAGTCCGCCGGTGGAGATGGTGATGATAAAATAGTCCGCGTTCTTGAAGGCGGCCGCGCGGTCGCTGCTGGGGGTGATGACGTTGCGCGACTGGATGGCGTCACGCACCCGATCCAGGAAAGCCGCGAGCAGGCGAGCAGCGGCGGGGTCCGTGTCGTAGAGCACGAGTTCCGCCTCGCGCAGGGACTCGGTGAGCATCAGGTCGCGCCCGAGATGCGGCGTCCAGTTGGCGCTGCCGCCGCCGATGAGCACGATCTTCGTCCGCCCTTTTCGTCCGGCCATGCTTACCTTCCTCTCATGAAATTCGCATAACAGTTTACCGGATTTTTTATCTGGAAAACAGGAAAGCGGGAAAAAGAGCCCAAGAACACGTGTCGGCTTCTTTTTTGGACCAGGAGGCCCCAGAGGGTTTTCCTGCTTTCCAGATTCAAATTAATTTTTTGCATTTCAGACCGGCTGAATACAAATCTGGAAGCGCGAATTTGTCCATCGGCTCAGTTCCCGTCCCAGAAGGGGTCCTCCCGGTTCTCGCTGGGGATTTCGTAGGGGAACAGGGAGACGACGTGGTTGTCCACGAAGAGGATATTGAGGTTGAGGTACGACCCGTGCGTGCCGAAGGCCAGCCGCGGTGCCTCCAGGTCGGGATGGAAATAGCTGTTGTTGACCCCCTGGCTGTCGGAGACGGCGTTGGTTCGGTACGAGCAGATGGCGCGCATCATCTGCGAGGTGGACTTGATCTTGCCGGACTTTTTCCAGGGAAACGTCCACTGTGTGATATCGCGGGGCGCTTGACCGCGGTTCTGGTAGCCGAGCACGGGGTTGTAAGACGTGGTGATTTTGAAGCGCTTGCCGTCAAAATCCCCCTGGTCGTAGGGCCGGCGCACCCGGAAGCAGTTGTCCTGATTGAAAACCATCTGCGAGGGGCAGTCCACTGCGGGCACGGTCCGCCAGGCCCGCCGTTCAGCGCCAGCGGTTCCCGGCGGTTCGATGAGGTATTGCAGGGTTTCATCCTGGCCCGCCTTCATGCCCACGTATTCCAAAAGCCAACCCGTCCAGCTCTCGTAGCGATTCTGGTCGCTCATGGCGGCGTCCCAGGAAGTCTTGTGTCCGGCGATGACCTCCCAGCCGTCGTAGTCGTCAACATAGACCTGGCAGAGCATGCCCACTTGTCGCTGGTTGGAGGCGCACTGCGTCTGCATGGCCGCGTCCCAGGCCCGTTTCAGGGCCGGAGCCGTGAGCGAGACCAGGATGAGCATGATGGCGACCACCACCAGCATCTCGATGATGGTGAAGATCCTTTTTTTGAACCGTGGGGCCGGGCTTGTCATGGTGTCAAGGCGAACGCCAGCTTGTCACGGGGCCTGGTTGAGAGGTGGCTTCGCCATGGGCCCGCGCGGATCGGCGGAACGGGACAACATATGAAACATGATAATTAACACGTGATACTTGTCAATACTCGGCTTCAGGACAGTGCCTTTGTTCAGGCTACGGGCCCGCCGCCCCACCGCCGCTCAGATCGTGAAACGCCGGGACTCCTGCGGCGCCAGTAGTGCCTCGGTCCACTCCGTTCCGGGGACACCGTGCCTCCGCCAAGCAAAGGTCGCTGCCGTCGCGCCGCCGTTGAAGAACAGGACCTCCCCTGTTTTTTTTCCTCCGGGGGGGATGACCAGCGACAGGATTTCCTCTGGGCAGCTCACCCGACCCGTGGCATCGCGGACCTCGATCAGCGGCACGAACCGGCCCTGGATCTCGCGGATCCCCAGCAGCAGCGGACCGTAGCAACCGGTCACCGCGCCGCACCCATGGTTGCGCCCGTGACCCGCCGCGACTGAGCAGATGGCGCCTCCCATGTCCGTGTGCTCCCGGCCCCCGCGCAACACGCGCCGCGCCATGGTGAGCCTTGTCGCGGCAGAGCCGAGTGCGCGCCTGGCGAAGGCCACGTCGCCGGTCAATTGGTAGGCGAGGGTCAGCGCGGCGGTGCTGGGTTCCCGGCTAGGCTGGAGGGTGCCGTCCTCGGACCAGACGCCCCAGTGGATCATGTCTCTGCGTTTTCCCACCCCGGGTTCGCGTCGGCGCCACTCCTGGGGAAAAACCATCGCCAGCTTCTTTTCGGATTCCGGCGGCATAGCGCGCAACACCTGCCGAATCTCCGTGTCCAGAGAATCGTCATCGAAGACTTGGCGGTAGTGGCTCAGCGCGGCGGCGGCGGGGTCGCCGTAAGGGTCGAGCAACTCGCCGACCAAGGGCGCAGCGATGCGGCGCGCCGCCTGCTGGAATAAGTCCTCCCCGGAGAGGAGGAACAGGTCCCCCAGCGCGTGGATGGCCCCCGATGCCAACAGATTCTCGATCCCGGCCAGGGGGTCGCCGGAGACGTGGTGCCCGCTGGCGGCCATGCGCCGCTGCTCTGGAGTCTTCAGGTCCGACTCCAGCAGCCCGTTTCCGTCAAGGTCCCATAGCACCGGCATGGCGCCCGCGCCCGCGTCCAGGATGCGCTGGGCGCGACGGCGGCCATAGCGCAGGGCCCACGCCAGATAGCGCTCATCGCGAAAAACCTTGTCAGCTGCGAGCGCGATGTGCAGGAAGCGCACGTGATCCGCCGTCTCGTAGGCGAAACGGGGATCGCGGCCTACCGCGCGGGTGCCGAAATAATAATTGGGGAAACAATCCCTTTCATAGTCGTACCACACCGGCATGCCCTCGGCCCAGTTGCCGATGTGGTGAGCGGCGTCTTCGAGCAGCCCCCGGGCCAGTTCGTCCTCGGGAAAGAGGCCGAGATAGCGGGGCAGGAAGAGCAGGAACGGCTCGGTTCCATGGTGCGCCTCGGCCTCCGGCTCATAGCCGTGAAGACAGTCCCGCCGCACCCAACCGGACAGCCCGTCCAGCAGCGTGCGGAAGTGCGCCACAATCTTCTCATCCGCCGTGATGAGGTAATGCGGAAACCAGGCGAGGGCGTAGTTGGCCTCGTCGCCGCCTCCTTGATGCGGGCCGGGGCCGTCCATGCGGACGCTCTGTGCCAACCACAGGGACATTTCCTCCCGCAGCCGGCGGTAATGGTCGCAACAGGCCTTCATGAAGGACCTGATACTAGGACCCGCGCGCGAGCTTCAAACTCATCGTCGCCGTACACCTTTCAACCCAACCCAGCGGAACCGGAACCAAAAGGTCACGGCCGATTTGGCTGTGGACAGGGAGTGGCCCTGGAGAAAATAAGCTCCCACATCGGGAACCTTGTGAGCCAGCGCCCCAACGTCCTTTTCCTGATGAGCGACCAGCACCGCGCGGACGTCTCCAGCTCGGAGATCGGAGTCGCGCAGGTAATTTTTCCGGGCTTGGACTAGAAGACCCGGCGAGTTCAGATGCCCCGCCGGCCCAACCTGATTTTTATCACCACGGATCATCAGCGTGCTGACAGCCTGTTCATGGTTCAGGCCGGTCGCGAGGTGACTCCGAACCTGAACCGCTTGGCGCGCGCGAGTTGTCACTTCACGCATGCCTACACGACGAGTCCGCTCTGCGTGCCGGCGCGCACGGCCCTGGCCACCGGGCTCTACCCCACCCGTACCGGCGTGCTGCTCAACGACTGGGATGGCCGCACGGCCGGCGACTTCAAGCCGTTGCACCAGACTTTGGCCGAAGCCGGCTACGTGCTGGCCCATGCGGGCAAGAACCATATCCGTGTCAGGCCCGCTTTGCGGGAGCGGGTGTCGTTCTTCGACTGGGCCGACGAGAGCGAACACCGCACACATCTGGAGAAGCTGGGCGTCGTGAACAATCCAGCCGCTGACGGTCTCGGTTTCCGCCGCGAGGTTGTGGAGCGCCGCGGCGATGTCGCTGTGCCCGCTCGCTTCTCCTCGGTGCGCACCGCGGTCTGGCCGCACGCGGAGGAACTTTTCCTGGACACCTGGATCTGCGGGCGCGCCGGAGCGATGCTGCGCCGCCTCATGTCGGGTTCCACCCCTTTCGCCCTGTTCGTGAACATCTGGGCGCCGCATCCTCCGCTGCGCGTGCCCCAGCGCTTTCTTGAGATGTTCCCCCCCCGGGAGATCGCGCTCCCCGCCGACGTCGGCCTGGTCCCTCCGGGCGAGCCGGCGAACCGGCGCCGCGGTATCCCCGCGCAACTGGCGGCGGGAGTGACCCTTGAACAGTGGCGCGAGGTGTGGAGCGCGCATCTCGGACTCACAACTCTGGCCGACGAACTCGTCGGATCGCTGTGGGACATCGTGGAGCGCGCGGGCCGGGCCGGTGAGACCGCGCTCGTCTTCACCACCGACCACGGCGATCACTTGGGCCAGCGGGTGATGTATCAGAAGATGGAACTCTACGAGCCGGCCCTGCGCGTGGCCCTACTGCTGTCCATACCCGGGGTATCGCCCCAGCGCTACGAAACTCCCGTGAGCCACCTGGACGTGCTGCCCACGCTGCTCGATGCCTGCGGGCTTGAAGTTCCCGGCGGCCTGGACGGCTACTCGCTGCTGTCGGCGCTCCGGGCCGGTGCGGTCCCCGAACGTCTGGTCTTCGCGCAGTACTCCGGCAGCTCAGAAATAGGGGACATCCGCCGCGGCATTATCCGCGGGCGCTTCAAATACGTCCACGATCCCGACGACATTCCCGAACTCTACGACCTCGTGGCCGACCCCTTGGAACAGGTCAACCGCGCCGCCGATCCGGCGCTTGCTGATCTGCGGCGTGATTTGCATACGGATCTCGCCGCCTGGCACACCGCGCGCGGGGACCGCGTGGACTACACGCCTCGACGCCCTGTTTGACGCGCAGCGTACTGGCCAACGTCCGGCCGCTGCTGGCGCCCGGAGTCCCCGCGCTCGCCGATCTGCACTTAGAGGGCGGACGCATCGCGAAGGTCACGGCAGCGGGCACTCCGGACTCCAGCGCCGCAATCCGTTGGGACTGCCAGGGCTTGGTGGCCGCGCCGGGATTCATTGACCTCCACGTCCACGGCGGACGTGGCGCTGACTTCATGGACGCCACGGAGGAAGCCTTCGCCACTATCGGCGCGTATCACGCCGCGGGCGGCACCTGCGCGTACCTCCCCACCACCGCCACCGAGTCCCCTGCGGCCATCCTCGCCTGCATTGACATGGCCGCCCGCTGTCGCGACCAGCGCATCGGTGGGGTTGAGGTCCTCGGCGTCCACGTCGAGGGGCCCTACATGGCTGCAAACAAGCACGGATGCCACGACCCCGGCTTCGTGCGCGCGCCCACCCTGGAAGAGAACCGCGGCTATCTGGATCGAGCCGGAATCATCCGGCGCGTCACCTGCGCCCCCGAGATCCCCGGTGTCAT
>JAHFOS010000025.1 GCA_023261545.1 bacterium | reverse complement strand
GTGTTGCGGAAAATGAAAGAAGACGAGAGGCAAGGTGCCAGAATGAAAGCTAACCGCCGCAAAAGAGGCATGGGGTGCAGTATGGAACAAACTCCTACGAGGTTGACCCGCTGCGCTGCCCCGCCTGCCCGGGCACAATGCGCATCGTCGCCTTCATCAATGACACCGCCGTCATCTATCGCATCCTCAAACACCTAGATCTGCTTGGCAAGGATCCCCCCAGCCTCAACATCCGGGGGCCGCCGGCAAAGGAGACCGGCGGCTGAGTGGCCTTGGGAGGGCGGGATAAGGGTGGGGCCACCGCCAGCCTGCCCTTCCTGAACCCGAGAAATTTTTCGCACGGCTTGCGGATATGGGGGTTCCGCGCCCGCGCGTCCGGTTTTGAGGGCGCGCCCGGCTTTGGGGAGGCCGACAGCCTCGATTCTCCCGCGATTTTTTCGTCCCCCGCCCTACTGGGGCGCTAGGGTCCCAACGCCCCAGTAGGGCGGGGGACATAGCAGCCTTGTTTTGGGTCATCCTGGGTTAAAATCACGGTTGTTCCGTGAATCCAATTTCCTATCGACTCGCGGCGCTTTTTTTATCTCTGATGATTCTCTTCGCGTCCGGAGAGGAAATCAAAATCAACTTTGACTTAAAACCCGGCGAACTGGAAATCAAACCCAGTTTTGAAAACGCCAGTTACTATTTTTATCCTACGAAGGGTGAGGGGGAAAAGTTCGCTGTTGAATTCCGTCGCAAAGGAGAAACGGCCTGGCAGTCGGCCATGTCGCCGGTGATCAATTTGCCGGCAGGTGTCTGGAAAGGCAGCCTTTTTGGTTTACGGGAAGACATCAGCTACGAGCTTCAGGTGCGTCCGGAAGGCGGGGATAAAATTCTTTTTCAGGGCGGCTTCAAGACCTGGAAAAGCTCCGTGCCGGTCGCCCGGGTCATTGATTTAAGCGAAAGGGCCGGGAAAAGAAAAGGCATCGTTATTTCCGAAGAAGGCTCTCCCAATGGGTGGATTAAACTGGTCGCTTCCCGTCCCATTGAAATCATTCCCGATGATCCGAACGATCCCGAAAGTCAGGCGACCATCGCTTTTAAAAACGCCCGCTATGTGATCATGGAAAATGTGAAGATTGTAAGCGGACATCGCTGCGCCGTTGATGTGACGGATTCCGATGACATCCGCATCCTCAATTGCGACCTTTCGGGGTGGGGACTCGTCGGAACCCAGAATTTCGACGACGCCCATTCCATCGGGCAATATTTCGACGAAAAGGGAAAATGCATCAATTACGATGCGGGAGTCCGTATTTACCACAGTGCCCGGACCGTGGTGGAGCGCTGTTATATTCACGATCCGAAAAGCCGTGCCAATTCCTGGATGTTTTCCCACCCCGCCGGACCCAGCGCCGTTTACGTCTATGAATCCCGGGGCGGAACAGTGCTGCGCTGGAACGACTTTATTGGCAGCGACGAACACCGCTGGAACGACGTGGTGGAAAGTTCGGAAAACAGTTCGCCGAGCGGCGGTTTTTTTCGGGACGCCGACATTTACGGCAACTTCCACGCCTTCGGCAATGACGACGGAATCGAATTGGAAGGCGGGGGAATGAACGTCCGCTTTTATCA
Organism: bacterium; assembly: GCA_023261545.1. Taxonomy (GTDB): domain Bacteria; phylum Planctomycetota; class JADGBV01; order JADGBV01; family JADGBV01; genus JAHFOS01. Next base: position 33,779 of record JAHFOS010000025.1, on the reverse strand, counting down.
AAATAAAGTGGAGGGAACACTTTGCGGAGTCAGCACGGGAGCCTGCTTGCTCGGCCCTCAATATATTTTCAACAATCTGCTGGTGAATCCCGGGGACGAAAGCGGCCTTTCTCTCCAGTCCTTTAAAAACGGCCATAGCGCACTTCAGACGGGAAAACGTTTTGTCCTGAACAACACGGTTTTTTGCACCAACAACACCGCTTACGGAAATATCGATAAGCTCACCGGAACATGGCTCGGCTTCGCGCGGAACAATATTTTCGTTTGCGCTGAGGAACGGATGAAAACGGACCGATCGACGAAGTTCGACAATTTTAACAACAATCTTTTTTGGGACGGAAAAAGCGCGGAGTCATCGCAAAAAGCCGTTTCCGACCTCAAAGATCTGGGTCTGGAAAAAACCGGGATCTGCGCAGATCCGGAATTGATAAACCCGCTTGAAGGAAATTTTCAACTCAGATCTGGCAGTCCCGCCAAAGGCAAAAGCGTCGGGCTCAGCAATCTCACCCGGGAGGGGTCCGACCTTGGAGCCTTCATCGGCGCTGTCGACGACCTGCCCAACCGCCCCCTGGCCCTTTTCACCGAGCCCAGACAACTCCAATTTAATTCGCCGCTGGAAAAATCGACCCTGGAAATGTTGCTGGTTTGTCCGGAAAATGCCGCCCATGCTATCCAGTTTCAAATCCGTCAGAACCAGGCCTTCACCTGGTTCAAAGTCGAACCCGCCTCTGGAGAAATCAAGCCCGGAAAAACGCTGAAACTCACCGTCTCCCTTCCGCAAAAATTAACCGGACGCCCCTGGTTTCGCGGGGCTTTTCTCGTGCGGACGCCGGAAGGTTTGTCGCGTCCGGTGACAATCTACGCAAAAGGACAATTCACCGAAAGGCTCCACAGGCCGGAGGCCCCGAATTCCGTTTATCTTGATCCCACCGCCGGCACCAACGCTTTTATCAAAAAGGATGATTCAGAAAATATTACCGGTGGAAAATACGCGCTTCTCGACGGCGTGGCGCAACAACCGGTTTTGGATTTTAAGTTCACTCCGCCCGGGGAAGGAAAATATTACCTGCTGGCCCGCCTCCGGCGGGATGAACCGAACGCCGTCAACAGGATTTTTGAATGCGCACTGGACGGCGCCTCACCTTTTAAAATCACCGTCGAACCCTCTTACCAGTGGCATCGAAATAACAACGCCTTTCGGGTTGTCTGGATGGGAGCGCTGGGGAATTTGCGCGCCGAAGAACACCGGTTCATCCTGAAACCCGTCAAGGGCGGCTCCTGTCTGAATGACCTCATTGTTACCGACAAACCCTCCGTGTTTTTCATTCAACACGATCAGGCCGATAGGAAATTAGATTCACGGAACCATCGTGATTTTAGCCCAAGATGACCCGGAACAAGGCTACTCGGCCCCCCGCCCTGCTGGGGCGCTGGGATCCCTGCCCCAGCAGGGCGGGGGGCCTGACGAGCCTGCGCTGAGTCCGTCTTGGAGGGCCGTTTGAGCCCGATTTTATTGGCTAAAATCGTGATGTTCGCGCGCGCTCACGCCCGCTGCGCTTCCAGCCGGCCCCTACCGGGTCACCCGCAGCCGCGCTTCGACGTAACGGGTCTGGGGCACGGCGGCGGGTTTGCGCACCGCCAGGGTCAGAGCCACGATCTCCGGAAATTCGCGCAGCGCGGCGCCTGAGACATCCGTGACGAGATCTTCCAGCAGCCCGTAGCGCGCGCTGGTGATGCGATCTTCGAGGAATTGCGCGAAGCGATGGTAATCAAAGCCCGCCACCACACGCCCCTGCTCCGCGCGCACGGCACTGAAATCCGTCTCGATTTCGGCTTGCAGGAGCAACCGCTGCGGCGCCTCACGTTCGTGCGGGTAGATGCCCGCGATGGCGCTGATTTCGAGGTCCGCGATGGTGATGAGGCCCGGCTGAGACATGCCCGCGACGCTAGCTCTGCCTTCCTACTTTCAAGGTCAGCCTTGGCTGGAGAATGCCCAAGGCCGCCGCGACGAAGCCGACGAGCTCTGCCTTCCTACTTTCTTGAGAATTCGGGGTCGGACCACGCTAAGTAATTGATCCATCTGGAGATAAGCCCTAAAACGGGCCGTTTTTGGGCCTTATTCGTATGTTTTTGCCCCCCTAAAAGTGGTTTCAAGGATCTTTAGCAGCGCTGGATCGGGACTTGGCCTTTGGGGGAGATTGATCGCGTCTATCGCGCGCACGGCGATCTGTCGGATGATGCCTTCGTGCGCAAAAACCTCGACCGCTGGCTGGCCTGAGCGCGATGGCCAATATCTCTGAATTCTAGGGAAAAAGGGCCAAGCCGCCGGGGTAGGGTGGTCTTGGCCAGCGCCTCCCGCGTCAGCCGCAGTCGTTCAACTCTTTCAGCGTCGAGGCCAGGCCTGCTTCGGCGGTTTCGCGGTAGCCGCTTTTCATGTCCAGGCCGGTGCGTTTCATGGTGGCGATGACCTGGTCGAAGGAGACTTTGTGCTGGCCGTCCGAGAGCATGGCGTAGGCGGCGGCGTCCACGGCGCGGCTGGCGGCGACGGCATTGCGCTCGATGCAGGGGATCTGCACCAGGCCCGCCACGGGATCACAGGTGAGTCCGAGGTGGTGTTCGATGCCCATTTCAGCGGCGTACTCGATCTGCTCGGGGCTGCCCCCCTGGAGTTGGGCGACGGCGGCGGCGGCCATGGCGCAGGCGGTGCCCACCTCGCCTTGGCAGCCCACTTCCGCTCCGGAGATGGAGGCGTTGGTTTTGGCGAGGTTGCCCACGAGTCCGGCGGTGGCCAGCGCCCGCAGGATATTTTCTTCGCTGACATTCTCATGCCGGTGGTGGTAATAGAGCACGCCGGGCAGCACGCCGCAGGCGCCGCAAGTGGGAGCGGTCACGATGCGGCCCGCGGCGGCGTTCTCTTCCGAGACCGCCAGTGTGTAGGCGGAAAGCAATCCGGTACGGCGCAACGACTCGGGTTTCTTCATGATGCGCTCGAAATAGAGCGCGCTTTTGCGTTCGAGCTTGATCACGCCGGGGAGCGTCCCGCGCGCGGCGAGACCGCGGCCCACCGCTTCCTGCATGACTTTCCAGATTTCAGCGAGGAAAGGGCGGATCTCCGGGCCTTCGCACTCGTCCACAAGTTGCCACAAGGCCTTGCCGTTTTCGTGCGCCCAACGCAGGATGGCTTCCATGCTATTGCAGCCGTAAATCTGAGGCGCCTGCGCGGTGCGGCCTTCCTCGCGCAGCGCCCCGCCGCCAACGCTGTAAACGCGCCAGCGTTCCAACTCGCTACCCGCCACATCGTAGGCCAGGAACTCCATGCCGTTGGGGTGCAAGGGCAGCAGATCGCGCGGCCTCCAGACAATTTCGATGGGCCGGGGGCGGCAGGCCTCGACGAGCGCAACGTCGGTGAGATGCCCGCGACCGGTGGCCGCCAAACTGCCGTAGAGAGCAACGCTGAAGCGGGTGGCCGTGGGGTGCCGGGAGCAAAACAGTTCCGCGGCGCGGCGCGGCCCCATGGTATGGCTCGCCGAGGGTCCCGGGCCGATGCGGTAGAGTTCGCGCAACGAGTGCATCGCGATGCATTATAGGGCACGTTGAAATATTGCTCAGCCAAATGAGCCCCGTGATTTTCGCCTCCCATCACATGAGCGCCCTGGACACCTTCATGCTGCCGGGCATCCTCTTTTCCTTCAAGGGTGCGGCCTTCGTGGTGAATGGCGCGGAGGCACGGCGATCCCCCTCAAATCTCACCGCGCAGGAGGTTCAGCCCCGCGAGGCTCGTGCTCAGGGGGTCGGACCAAGCCAACCGCCAAGCCAACCGATTGATAAGCAGGAAGATAGGCCCTAAATTGGGCTGTTTTTTAGCCTTATTCGTATGTTTTGACCCCCCTAAAAATGCGTTTAAGGAATTTTCAGGCCTCGGATAACTCGGTTTTACGTCTCGCCTGATCGGGATCGAAAAAACTCCCATTCCACGCCGCACGTCCGGCGGGGGCTCCGAAACCTCTGCGTTCCGTGTTGAAAAAAAGCACCGGCGACAAGATGCCTCGCCCACGAAACAAAACCGCATGTGCGCTTATTGTACGCTCATGGGGTCGAATCGAAAAAAAGAAAAATAGATCACCCAGATTCCACAGCCGCATAAGGCGCCTGTGCGAATCGGATGCCCATGGCCCGAAGAGCTTCTTTGCCCCGGACTGTCAGATCGCTGATGAAAAGGAACTGATCGCGGCTTTCCTTCACGTAAGCCTTTAGTCGGTATTTCGTCCCCCAAGGTTTTTCCATGACGATCACAGCAACGGGCGTGTCGGACTTCCGATAGGAGCTAGTTTCTGCAATCTGCGCCAACTGCGCCCGTGCCCTCATAGCGTCATGGTCAGGGTGTAAGTAGAACTCTGCAACACATAGCAGGCTTCGGTTGCCACTGGTGGCGTTGGCAATATTCCCCGACCAGATATGGGAGTTGGGGATGATCACCTCCGTATCGTCGGCTGTCACAATATGCGTAGCTCGCAGCTCAATCGACTTGACCTCCCCATAGACTCCACCCAGCTCGATCCAATCTCCAGGTTGATAGGTGTTCTCCAGCACGTTTACAAGTCCGGCAACTAGGCTGCTTCCGTAATCCTTAAACGCGAAGGCGAGCACCAAGCCCACGCTCGCAATCACCGCAACAGCGTTTCTGAAGGTGGGCTCGACAAAAATCGGGACAATAACAATCACCGCTGTAATTCCGATCAAAAGACGGACGATAGGTGTCACGCGTAGGATCGAGAGCCGCAAGTGAGGTGAGCCGCTTTCCGCGATGCGGCGAAGCAGGCCGCGAAGAAAAAAAGACAAGAACCTTGCCGCAATCAGAACAGTCAAGGCGAGTAGCACGTGTTTCCAGGTTAACTTCTCCAGGTAAGCCCAAGTTGAGAAGTCTATGTTCATGCCACTTTGCCTTTTATTTTCAAAAGAACTGTTGGGTCGCCCCGGTACATCCTCGCGTTTTTAGTCAGGGGCTTAAATATGCAACGGTCCATAAGATAAAAACGGCTGGGTCCGCACCACGGGTCCGGTTGACGGGTCCGGGTCGGGTTTGGGTCCGGTGTGGGTCCGGTATTCCGATGGGTCCTGTGGGTTCGGGTCAGACCACGATAAGTGAACCACGATAAGTGATTGATTCTCAATGAAATAAGCCAAAAAACGGGCTGTTTTTTGGCCTTATTCGTATGTTTTGACCCCCCTAAAAACGCGTTTAAGGATTTTTCGGGGACTTCCTGGGCGCGTTTAAAGAAAAAACTCAAGCTCCCGCCGGTGGCTTGAGTTCACAGGGGAGAGGCCGGAGGGCCGATGGGGGCTGTGCTTGCAAGGGTAGGAACGGCCGCCTCAGGGTCCGCCAACGGCGGGCAGCGCTGGTGGGTCTTTTGGCTTTGCTATCCGAGGTTGGGCTACACCAAATGATTGATGCTTCAAAAGACAGGCTCTCGTATCGCGAAATTTTAGGCCATCGAAGGCGCAAATGATGGGCTGAACGCTTACTTTCCTTGATGCCACCGGCTTCGCTGGACGTGACCGCCCCTATGATGCTTTCCGTGACGCCCGAATCTTTGCCTGAAATCCTGCTGCGCGCTGGCGGTTATGCGTCGCCCTCGGGAGGACGACCCGGGTTCCGTCTCCCGGGAGCTGCCGCCCTGCGCTTCTACCAAGGGCTGGTGCGCGGTGTCATTGCCACCCTGAAGGCCATTCGCAAGGGCAGCGAACCGCGGGCGGCCTTGCAACTGGAAAGCCTCGGGCTGATCCCACTCATCGAAAGCTGCGGCGGCAGTGTCAACATCGAGGGCCTGGAAATGTTGCGCGGCCAGGCGGGGCCCGTGATCTTCGCCTCCAATCACATGAGTTCCTTGGAGACTTTCATGCTGCCGGGCATCATCTTTCCCTTCAAGGATGCCTCCTTTGTCGTCAAGCGCTCGCTGCTGGGCTACCCCTGGCTTGGCGATATCCTGAAAGCCACTGGCGCCGTGGCTTTGGAACGTGCGAACCCGCGCCGCGATCTGGAGGAGCTCTTCGAGCAGGGTGGACAACTATTGGCTCGTGGCCGCTCGCTGGTGCTTTTTCCCCAGAGCACGCGTTCGGATCGTTTCGATGGCGAGGCCTTCAACACCATCGCCGTCAAACTGGCGCGGCGCACGGGCTTTCCGCTGGTGCCTCTCGCTCTCAACACACGCTTCTGGGGCAACGGCCGCTGGATCAAGGACCTGGGGCCCATCCGTCCCGGCCATCCCGTGCGCTTCGCCTTCGGTCCGCCCATGGCGGTCACCTCGGGATCGGGCCGGGCTGAGCATGAACAGGTGCTGGGCTTCATCGCGGACAAACTGCGCGCCTGGGAGGCCGATGTGGCGCAATACACGGCTGGCGGCTGACTGGGGCGCACCGAGAACGATTTCCCTTAATTTTTTTCATCCGAATAATGCGCACTTTTCAAGAGTTTTCACACGGGAACACGATCTGGCAATGCGGGAAGCAAATCGTAATACCGGGGGATTTTTCCACAGATGACACAGATTAACACGGAAAGTAATCAATCAGAGCTGGCCTCTTTAATCAGTGCCCATCGGTGTAATCTGTGGATAAATCCGAGCAGCCTGGATAGCCAAACGGCGTTCGCGTTTATACCGCGCGCGTGTCCGGTAACGACCGCCTGCTGGAGGTTCTCAAGCGCACTTGGGGCTATGACAGCTTTCGCCCCCTGCAACGGGAAGCTGTCGAGGCCAGTCTCAGCGGTCGCGACTGCCTGGTGATCCTGCCCACGGGCGGGGGTAAAAGTCTTTGCTTCCAGGTCCCGGCGGCCTTGGGGGAGGGGGCCGTGCTGGTGATATCCCCGCTCATCGCCCTGATGGACGACCAGGTGGCCGCGGCCCGGGAGGCCGGTCTCCAGGCGGTGGCGTTGCACTCCAATTTGGGTGCTGATGAGCGCCGGCGGGCTTACGGCGAATTGCAGGCCGGGCGCGCGGAACTCATCTATGCCAGTCCCGAACGCCTCTGCACGGGCGATCTGCTGCCGAGGATCCAGGGCCGGTTGCGGCTCATAACGGTGGATGAAGCCCATTGCATTTCCCAATGGGGACATGATTTCCGCCCGGAATATCGCCAGCTCGCCGCCATGCTGGAATCCTGCGGTGATGTGCCGCGCCTGGCGCTCACGGCCACGGCGACGCCCAAAGTGCAGCAGGACATCGTGGAGCAGCTTGGCTTGCGCGATCCGTTGCGGCTCGTCGGCCACGTGGATCGGCCAAACCTGCTCTACCGTTCCCTGGCGCGCCGCCAGCCCGCGCGCCAGGTCCTGGACGTCATGGCGCGGCACCCGGGCGAGGGCGGCATCGTTTACTGCCAAACCCGGACCGGAACCGAGCGGCTGGCGGAAAAGCTGCGCGAAGCCGGTGCCTCCGCCGAGGCCTACCACGCCGGGTTGGATGCGGGCCGGCGCAGCAAGACCCAGCGCAGCTTCCTGGAGGAACGTCTGGATGTCGTCGTGGCTACTATAGCCTTCGGCATGGGCATTGATCGCTCCAACGTGCGCTTTGTCGTCCACGCCAACTTGCCCAAAAGCATCGAGCACTACCAGCAGGAATCCGGGCGCGCTGGCCGCGACGGGCTGCCCGCAGAATGCGTGCTGCTGCACAGTTACAGCGACATCGCCACCCATCGCCACCTCGCGGAAATGGACGGCCCGCTCCCCGCGGATCGCAAGGCTGCCTTCGAGCGCCAGATCCGGGACATCGGCCGCTACGCCGTGGCCCCGATTTGCCGCCACCAGTTGCTAGCGGAGCATTTCGGCCAGTCCTGGCCGCCCCCGGGCCGGCAAAACTCCGCCTCCTGCGGCGCCTGCGACGTCTGCCTGGGTGAGACCCGGGAGCTGCCCGCCGGCGAGGCGCTTCTAGCCGCGCAGAAGATCCTTTGCGCCGTGGAGCGCTGTCGCAACACCTTCGGCGTGGGCCACGTGGTGGACGTGCTGCTCGGGCGCGACAACGAGCGCATCCGGCGCCACGGCCACGACCAGCTCAGCACGTTTGCGCTGCTCAAGAACTGCGAGGAGGTCGCCTTGCATACCTGGATCGATCAGCTCGTCCTCCAGGGCTCGCTCGTGATTGATAATAACGAGGGATTCCCCATCGTCAGGACCACCCCGACGGGCCTCGCCCTCTGCAAACAAGGCGGCGCCGTGCGGCTCAGCGTCGTGGAAAAATCCGTGAGAGCGCCCAGGCGTGGCGGCGGCACGCCGACCGCGACCCAGCCGGAAAACGGCGCGCCCGACGACGCGCTCTTCCAGCGGCTGCGCGAGCTGCGGCGCGCCCTGGCCCAGCGCGCGGGACAGCCCGCCTACCTCGTCTTCTCCGACGCTTCGCTGCGGGAGATGGCGCGTCTCAAGCCCGCGGACGAGGCCGCTTTCCTGACCGTGAAAGGCGTCGGCGAAAGCAAATGCCGGCGCTACGGGCACATTTTCCTCGCCGCCATCACGGGCCGGCCGTTGGAGGAATTGCTGCGAGAGGACGCGGCCTCCCCGAAACGGTAGTTGAAAGCGACGCCTCCGCGCGCGGGGATCTTTGAACTCCGCGCCCTGAACCCGGCGCTGGACTCCCTACAACTCCATGGCTTCGTTATGCACCCGGAGCCTGCTCAAATGGCTGGCGGATAGGACGCATCCGACCAGCGTCAGGGCGGTGGTGGTGATCAGGTAACGCGGGGCTATCTGATTGCAGAGGCCCAGCAGCAGGCAGTTCGCCAGCAGCATCGCGAGCGCCAGACCCAGGGCGAGCGCGATGGGGCTTCGCGGCGCCGCCCGCCAGGCGACCAGGAAGCAGGCCGCGAGGAAGCCGTCCAGCACGCCCAGGCATTGGAGCAGCTTGATGGCGAAAAGCTCGGCGAATTGGGGGAGCTTTTTCGCGAGCAAGACCGGGAAATGCCGGCGCGAGGCCGCGCTGACCCGCTTGAACAGCTCGCTGTCCATGGGTTGATCGGCTTGCTTTTTGTAGGCGTTCACGATGCCGCCGAAAAAGATGCTGGGCATCTTGTACATGTAGTGTCGGGACATGGAGGAGTTGTCAGCGCGGCGGTGGTGGGCAAAAAGCCGGTTATCTTCGGCGTAGCGGAAGATGCCTTGGATGGCGGGATACTCGGGATCGCCGGCATAGAGGGCGACGTCCTCGTGCCGGCAGACGAAGATCAGGCTGGCCCACAAGTGGGGATACAGCCATGACGGGCCGCTGAAGCTCCCGTTGACGGCTTTGTGGTAGGCGCCGTTGGCGAGGGAGACGCACGCCAGGCAAAGGGTGGCCAGCAGCAGCGTTTTCAAGGCCGTTCCGCGCTGGCGCCGCTGCAGGAAGACGAGGAAGAGCGCCGTGGTGAAAAAGGCGTAAAACATCTGCTCGCGGCTCAGGATATTGACGGCGGCCACCATCAGGGCGGCGGCGGCGCGGCGCGGATGGCGTTCTTGAAGGCAGGGCAGCAGCAGCGCGATATTGACGAGGAAAAGGGAGTAGGCGATGGCCTCCGAGGCGATTTGAGCGCCCACGACTCCCAGCATCGGGTTGGGCACCATGACAAAAACCAGGGAGATATAGCAGCCGCAGTAGCCCAGGCCGCCCAGCGAAAAAGTCCGGCGCAGTTCGCGGCACAGGAAGTGAACGGAAGCCAGGAGCAAAACAGTCTGGATGGCCGCCGCACCCAGCAGGTAGCGCGGTCCCAGCAAAACCCTGGAAAAATCCAGCAGCCAGGGCAAAAGCGGTGGCCGGATGATCCAGTGGTCGAGGTAACCTATCGAATCCGGGACGATGACGGCGCCCGTGCGCAGCACGTTGAGGAAGAGGGCAAGGCTCAGCACAGCCGTCCCCAGTTCAGCCCAAGCGACTCGGGCCGACTGACCCGTGTCCTTCAAGATGGGCCGATCGCTATTCACGAGATCGTGCCGATCCGCCTTCGCAACGCGACTCCGGGCCGACGCGGTGTATTCATGGGCTTTAACTTACGTTCCTTGACGGTTCGTCACCGTCCAAAAGATAGGCCTTCGTATCGGTTCCGGCCGGGTAGCTCAGTCGGTAGAGCAGCGGACTGAAAATCCGTGTGTCGCTGGTTCAATTCCAGTCCTGGCCACTTTCCAATCTTTTGTAAGCGTGTGGTTTTCAAGATATTATTCTGATTATTAGGTAGTTATCTTGAAATTATGCAGGCGAACGTCTGCTCCAAAGTACTTGTTGAATCACGATGCATACCTTCATAATCACGGTGCTATCGTGTCGAAGCCGTGTCAAAAATAGTCTAGCGGAGGTGGGTGCAAGTGCGGCTGACGAGGAGGAATGTCTTTGGGATTCCGCTGCCGGGCGCTGGGGTACAGTTTTTATGGGATGATCTCGACCGCCGTTTTGGGATACGGGTGAGTTATGGGGGGGCTCGATCTTACGTGGTGCGCATCTACCGTGGGGGGCGAGATACGACGCGAACCCTGGGGAGGATCGAAGATATTTCGGTGGATGAGGCTCGGAAACGGGCTGCGAAACTGCTGGGGAGGCGGCTCGAAGAGACGCGGGAGGTGCCGCTTTCAGAGCTTCTGGATGAATATTGGAAATCCCATGTGGACACCAGGAATTCGGCGCGGACGGCGATGGACAAAGCGAAGTACAGGATGTGGCTAGAAAAACTCGCGGGGCCATTGTGCGTTTCCGATATTACACGCCGACTCGTTTCGTCTTGGCATAATGAAGTTATGAAACGGCATGGCAGCGTTCAGGCCAATAGGTTCCTGGCCTTCGTGCAGCATCTAGTAGCCAAAGCCGTCGAATGGGAAATGATCCCGACGAATCCGGCTAGTCGCATGCGCAAGTTTCCAGAGCAGAAGCGCGAGCGATGGTTGGGCCTGGAGGAGATCCAAAAGTGGCGCGAGTCCGTGGAACTGGAGAACCCGACTTACCGCGCCTACTTCAACGTGCTGCTCCTCACGGGGCAGAGGAGAACCGAGGTGCGGCGGATGCGCTGGGAGGACGTGGACTTCGAGCGCGAGTTGTGGACTATTCCGCGAACGAAGTCCGGGCGCCCACACATAGTGCCGCTCAATGCGACGCTACTGGGAATCCTGAGAAGCCTGCCGCGGGTCTCGGAGTTCGTCTTTGCTGGCGACAAGGGGACGCCTATAAACGGACTTGGGAAGTCCTGGCTACGGGTGCGCGCGCGCTGCGGACTAAATGACATCCGTATCCACGATATCCGCCGCACTTTCGGATCGCAGCTCGCCACGCACGGATTTTCTCCGCAGAAAATCATGGCGGCCATGGGGCATAGCCAGCTCTCCACCGCCCAGATATACCAGCACATCTCTGACACCTCGAAGCGCGAGGCGATGGAGGCCATCGAGAAAATTACCTACGGGATTACATCCCGGGCACCTTCTCTGCCAGAAACTGGGAAGTAAATTGGTATTCCCTGTTAGCCATCCAGGCGTCTAAGGTTCCCTTGCGATAGCGGATCATCTTGTGGCCCATTTTCACGAAGGGCGGGCCTATCCCGCGCATCCTCCAGTTAGCCAAGGTTCTCGCCCCTCCCTTATTGAGGCGCAAATACTTCGCTGCGAGTTCGGGCTCCATGACTTCCGGGAACATCAAGGTTGCGGTTTGGGGCTCTGGTGGCGACAGCTTTGGAATGATAGTCTTGCAGGGTTTCACGGGAGGATCGAGGCTTCGATCATGACGCGCTGCAGATAAAGCGGGCTTGAGACCGGAATGAGGCATTCCTTCTTCCGGGGTGCTGACACGAGTGGAAGTGGCTCCAGTCATTTCCTGGTCCACGAAACGTTCCAGACAGCAGGCATCACATCCGCGGACGCAATTCCTTGAGAATTGCTACTCGAACTTGCACTACACGCGATAGCTTCTTTGAGCACACTCATCTTGAGGAACTCCCCCGTTGATTTTTTGTGCATTTCGCGCGTCACTCAGCGCCCTTCGCACCCGGAGGTTCCAGTTCCTAAGACGAGGGTCCCGAGCCTGATGCTCCTTCCGAAAATGCTCAGGTCCGGGGCCAATCTAATTTTAGTTCATTATCGGGGCATTCAAGGCCGTCCCCTACGCAGTTTTTCCTGCGGGCGTCCAGCTTGCGAATAGGGGCCAACACTGCCGATCTGTACGAATGCACCATGACGCGGTGGATCCATCAATTCCTGTCGTTGAGCATCGCGCCTCTATGGTGGCGAGGGAGGGACTCGGCGCTGGATCGCTATAATTCCAAGCTCAGAAAGTGAGGCCGCGCTGAAGCTGACCCGACCAGTGACGTTGGATTCTATGCTGCCGTGCTGCAGTACACCGTCCGGTCTTGGGAGTTTCATCCAGACCGGCCTGGGGACCAGGACGCTAGGACGGAGTGGCTAACTGACGTCGCGCGCCTGCTGTATCTCAAACTGACCAACAGGTACGTTAGCAAGGTAGCTCAAGACCCCCGGGTCATTTTGACATTTGGGATGGTTTTCGAAGGGACTCAAGAGGACATCCTGCACTGGGCAGAGTGGGAGTTTGATTTCTGGGCCAAGATGGCGGCCAAGAGTGTGAAGGGGGTCAGCAAGCTGGCCTTCGTCGTTGACATCACCACACCCGGAGGCTACAAGCTGTGGAACCCTCCAGGCCGGCTCATAAGCCCTAGCAACAACGCCTGGCTGCAAGACAGTGTAATTCACATGACCAATCTGCCGAGCGCCCAGTTTAGAGATCTTCTTACCCATTTGGGGGTTCTATGACAGCGGTCATCTGCTTCTTTTTACAGGTGACCGCTTTAGCGCCAAAACCGATAATTTCCAAATTCTTTCCCCGTATGTTTACGGAGAAACTTTTACAGCTCACTTGGTGACCACTTCTAGCACTATGTCCGTATCTTTACGATCCGCAGTTACCACAGACTCTACACTGGATCCCAGTGATATTTGGGTAGTTTGGTTTCAGGTTGTGGTAGCAGAACCGCTTCCAGCCATTGCGTCAGAAGTGTGGGGGCATGCCACCAGAATCTCACGTAAACTGGGGCTTTTATTCGTATCCTCCATGTCCGGGACGGGTGCCTTCATTCCCACGATGCAGCTTGACAGGGACATTTCAGGTATTCGCACCTACGGCAATGTCTTCAAAGCACAGGGCGATAGCTTCAACGAGTACCAGACGCGGTTGGAGGACCTTGCCGATCAACTAAGGAATAGGAGTAACCAGCGTGCGCCGGCACGTAGGCGTGTTGGAGTGGTAGCTGCTATGACTACCCTGCAGATGCTAGAGCTTGGCGCCGTGCGCCGGGGCGTTATTGTTCCCGTGCCCCCAGCGGAGTGGTCTTCAGGAACGTCTGCCCTATGACATGGAGGGTCTCGTCGTGCTCGTCCGCCTTCGGGTTCGCCCACGCGAGGAGCGAGTAGTGACTGCAGTTGTAACCAAGATATGCTTGTCTCGTTCGCAAAATGTTAGGATCTGTCCGACAAAAGACCCCACGCTCCATTTTACAAGATAGGTTAGCATGGTGTCGATTTCAGCGTGATACTTCTCAAGGATTTGAAGAAGGTCACGGGTCAACCAAGGCTCATCCGTAGCAGAAAGACAACAACGATCAATCTTTCCACTTTCACACTTGTAGGTGCAGCACTCTTGAAGATAGGATACGGCGTTATTATGTAGAATGAAGCGATCCGAGACTTGTGTTCCTTCGAAGAATCCTGGTCGCCCAGCGTCTCCCCCGTCATGGACCAACCAGTTCCGAATCTTGTAAGCAACCCCCGTTGGCCATCCGTAAGCAGCTGCCAACGGCTGCTGGATCATGAAGCCGCCAACGCTCTTGTTTCCCTCACTCATCAAGTTTCCCCATAGCTTGGGATCCTGCCAAGGGTCATTCGGAACATCCTTCCACGCCGACAACCGTCCGCACACATTTGCAAGTCGGTCATACAAGCTCCACGCCGAACAAACATATCCTGTTGTCGCCAGATGTCTGCTTATGGCAAAGTCCGTGGGTTCTCCATCGAAAGAATAGCTGGGTACAGATTTGGATGGATCTAATAGCTGCTTCTGAAGCACTCGTCTGTTTTCCCGATCCATGCGCCCATCGTTGACCAGAGAGTTCATGACCAACCATGCAATTCTTCTGACTTCGAATAGTGGTACAGCGTCTGTGAGGCAGGAATGTAAGGACGCGAGAATTTCCCAGTTCTCGTAGCATTTTATCGGCAACGCGGTTCCTGATGACCTGAGTTTGACATTCCCCAATGCATCGCGCAATTGATCCGCGCTGGACTTCACCTGTGTTTCCAAATCAGCCATGGGCGTCTTCTTCCGCTCTTTCCGTTTCCCGACGAAGATCAGCTTCGGCGCATTTCAACGCCCACTCTCGATAGGGCCACAAAGGGGAACCTTTGGGCTCGATACTGAGCAATTGGACTGCGCGGTCACGCATTTGAGTGCAGTGGTCCACTCGTGCGCCACGAATCACACCCGTCTCCTTCCGGGATAGCCCAAAATAAACATGTTCCCTTCCCTCTCTTCGAAGCGCCCAGGTTTTCACGCAGATTGGTCGTGCGATAGCGGCCCAAGCTTGAGAGTCGTCGGGGTACTCTGAGGCCAAATAGGATAATCGTGCTAACGAATCCCCATCAACAACAGAATTTTCGAAGATATATTTTTCAACGAAAGCGCCAACATGCTGTCCCGAGGGGTCCATTTGAGAGATGTATTTTGGCATCCAGTACAAGGCTGTGAATCCGTTGCCCAGCGCCAAATGACAAAACTCATGAAAATCATCCACTTCCGCAGGATTGGTTGTGTTAAACCTGCACCATGTGCTCACTTTGAAATTGTGGGGTACGATTTTGAAGTCATCGTAGGGTTTTTGTTTTCCGTCAAGATCCATGCGTGTTCTAAGTAGCTTGATGAGAAATTTCAATGGCATTTTGTAGCTAATACGACGACTGATATCCTCAAGTTCATGCCGCCCCAAAAGCCCCCCATCAAGATTGTGTTTAACAATCGTCCCAATGATACACTCAACAATCTCAGGGCCAAATCTATCCCCATACCTAATACAGGAAATATGGAGCGCACGAATAAAACTTGATATGCAATGGCTGGAGGTTTCCACATTTCCCAGCGAATAAAGTTTTTTCGCCAATGACTCCTGGACAGTGCCAGGATTTACTGACGTAAATGTGCCCAACAAGTAAAACCACCGAGCGGGCTCCTTAAACTCCGCCTCGAAATCCAGTAAAAATTGCAGCTCGGCCTCAGTAAGCTCTCCGACTATTGCTGGATGTGCATTCGAGTAGAGGCCATAAAGGAGATCGGATTTTTGAGGAGTTTTGTCTGAAATCAATCTAAGGTAATTCAGAATTTTTAATGCATCCGAGGAGTCTTTCTTGATCCGCCCCAGGCCTCTCTCGCAAATCCTGACAGAAAAAGTCCAGCTTGAAGCGCTACCGACAGGTCTTTTCCCATCAGCCAAAACTTTTAAAACAAAGGACGTCAATGGATTGACGGGTGCGTCAGGCCTAAACAAAAAAACTAATGAATCGGCCAAAGCAGACAAACTTCCGTATTCAGCTCCGTCCCCTACAGATTTTAGATAACGCTCAGATTCTGAAAAAAACTCCTCGTAAACATTGATGTTCCTGGCCGACTTTAAAGTATCAGCTATTCGCAGGATTTCAGGCTCTTCAAACCTATAAAAACCATGCAGCCTCCATATTGAAATCCCATCATAGAGTTTTTCGCATTTGCGCGCCAGATCTCTAAGAGAGTCCTCTTCGCCATACTCCAAGTACCAGGACCACATCTCACGAGCCAGTGTCGCCTCCTCAATAGTTAACGGTATTGGGGGAGACTGCAGAATGGCTGCGCAGGTTTCGAGATCCTTCTCCAGGACGGCCTGGTACGGTGCATCGGCCTCCTCCGTCACGTTGCCATGCAAAACTACACGATGGAACTCATGGTGCGACTTTGCGAGAACGTGCCAAAGCCCGGCGCGAACATCGGGTTGGCGATCTTCTCGTAAAGAATCCAATACCTTGTCCCGTAGTTTTTCTGCTAGATTCCACTCGTCCCGTTCTGGATGAATTGCTCTTTTAGAAAAAGTAATCGTCCAGTCGTCGGTCCAATTCGTCGACTTCCGAATCGGGTCCAATAGTGATTCGATTAACGCCCCGACGAAGGGCCAGGCTGTCGGATCCGCAAGCTGCTCGACCGCTATATCGTAGGCAGATCGCGTAAAGACTTCCAAGTTTTTGGATTCGCACAATATCCGTTTGAGCAGTTGATGTACCCCCTTGCCAGCCTCGGCGTGGAGCTTCTTGGCATTTTCAAGCTTCAAGAGGAATCGGAATTCCTCCAGGAATCGCCTCGCCACAACTTGATCTGAAATGTGCTCGGCGATCTGGTAAAGAATCCATGGAAAATTAGCCACAAGCGATTCATGGGTGTAAGTCTGCTTGCCCCACGGCTGGACAATGACGTCCATGCTATCATTGTAGTTTTCCCGAATGGTCATAAGAACATTCAAGGAACTCTCGGGAACGGCTGATCCGGATTTTTCAATAAGATCGGCGATACGATACTGTACCAGTACTGTTCCATTTCTAGCAATTTCCTCCATTGCCTTGAACATGGGTCCCAGAAAAGAATCTGTTTCAGCGTCATTTAGCCGCGATAGCACCAGGTGCGAAAGCGTTTTTAGAACCGAGTCCACGGATGGAATTTTTCCCCGGGTCAACTGGTCTACCAGCCGTTTCCCCGCCGCACTGACATGATACCCATCAGATCCTGCAACAAATAACCAATCGCCCAGGATATGCTGTCGAACGACAAGTGGCTCAACAGCGTAAAGCTGTCTGCCCACACCCCAATTACGAACAAGACCCTTTTGCACGAGACCTCGCAATAGATCGACGGACAAATTGGCAGGTATTCCTAGCGATTTTAAAAATAGGAATTCCACATTCTTTGTATCTTCAATACCTACCTTGAGAACGCCCCAGAGGGACAACCAGCGAAGGAGCTTCCGTCCGTGTTCTTGGTGCTTTTTATTTAACGATGTCAAACAGGATTCGACATAGGTGCTGGCGATATCATCTATTTTATTTGGCAGTTCAGGCAGAGCTTTTCGATTAGTCAGTTCCGCAATAAGACACATCCACCCCGGGTTGCCGCCGGTGAATTTAAAGACTGAATGAAGCCAGTGGTCCTCTGCCTTTCCTTTCAAACATATATTCATCAGACTTTTGGATGCTGGCTCGTCGAGAGGAATCAGCGGCATCGTTTCGGAGACTAGGCGGTTGTTTCGGAATTGAAGAAATGCCCCCGCATTTTCATTTCGACAGGCGATGATAACGCGCCATTTTCGTTCGATGGCTGACAATTGCTCAATCACTCTCCGCAACAGGCTGGAGTCATCTGGATCATCAATTGCCACAAAAGTTTTCTGAGAACCGTTCAGAGACCGAGACCACTGTGAGGACTTTGACATCTCCCCGGGAAGCCCCCAAAGCACCCTCCAGCCGTCTTGCCTCAACGTGATGAGGCTTTCATATAGGAGGCGCGACTTACCGACCCCACCCGGACCAACTACAGGGAGAACCCACTTGTCATCGGAGTTCGCAAAATCTTTAATCTGCTGTAACTCATGATCACGGCCAACCATTGGTATGTCCAGAGACTCGGGGCCAACGCACGCAGCAATCAGGAGATCATGAGCTTCTTTCAAACCGACCAGCACGCGATTTTCACCACCAAAAAAAACATCGAGAATCTCGGGATGCGCCGACAATTTGCCTTCTAATGTTTCGATGTGCCAGTATTTGGCCTCCAACCCCTCCTCCCGATAGGCAGGAACAACACGGCTCTGCCACTTAGTCTCATCGTCAGGGTTAATGGAAAAATTGGCAACCAAGACCCATTGTCGTGCGTTCATCCAATGTCTTTGATTGGGGTGATCGGGCTTGCGGTAGTCCTTGATGCTTTTCAATTCCTCAAGTGCAAGGTCAACTGCACCATCCATCACAAGTTTCTGACGATATTTTGCCTGATAAACGATTGTTCCGTCGGAGGAACGTGCGTCCTGACCGGCATCCCTGCCGGGGCGGCCAAACAGGAGCGTTGCACGATCCTCGGCGTAGAGGATCGCGTGCATCAGCGATTCAAAAGTACCGCCATCCTGGATCGTGCCCCAGTTCAAAGAAGGCATCGCGACCTCCTAAATTTCTTGCGACCTGTCATCTCGGAGATCCCCCTTGGCAAGAGGGTTTGCAATTTTGTAGTTCACGATGAAGACAATGGAATCAGTTTTCCGTTCGACAAATTCCTGTGCATAGGAAATAGGTATTTTCTATTTTACTTTTACAATAGTCCTAATGTTTTTTTGATCTTGCACAGCAACGACCTGCAGATAGCATCTTGTCTAAATGGTTCCCGCAATATGCACAATCCGCAAAGTTTGATCGCGAAATCCGCCGGTGCATAACCAAACCGTCTGCCGGGGTTTGACAGGATTCGGCCCTATCGCAGTTGCCCTGGTTTTGTTTAGGAAACTTTTTAATCCATAGGCGGCTGAGATGGTCTTACTTCTATCCGAATTGGATTGATGCGGTTACTGAGCCGGCCAGTGTGGGTTTGGATTTTCACGCAGGGTTCGCACCCTTTCAGATGATCTGCAAGCCCAAAGGGGGGACGCTTTTGGAGTCTGTGTAGTGGGACAGGGATCCTGCTTTACTCAAGGTGCTTCCCGATCTTTGTTCCCAGCACCCCGGCGCTCACGGGAGTCCCTAGCTTCGCCATCATGCCTGCGGACAGCGCAACGCCCGCTGGATTGATCGGCGGGCCGCACCGTTCCCGAAGTGCCACTAGCTCGCGTAGTCCGCTCTCGACCTTAGCTTGCTGCTCACGCTAACTTCGGTGGTGTTCTTTTCATTTTTTTGACGAACACAGCCCCATGGCAATCTCACCCTGCTGCGTGCTAGATCTGGCTGCACTTCTCTGGAAAACTGTATGAAGATCGCTACGGCAGCCTGCAGTTCCCCCAGTCTAAAATTCAATCTTCATTCAGGTATGGAGCCGGTGGTAGCGTTTTTAAGCGCATGCAGAGGATAGGCAAGAAATTCTCCTTTTCAAGTCCCAGTTTTAAATTTATTTTTTGATCTCCTGCAGATCCCACGATGCGATCTTACTTATTAACCGCGCGCACGCGGCCATGCCATTATACTTGGGATCGCTAGTAACAGCGCTCGTTAGGGGATCCCCTGGTATTAGCAGTCGCTAGGGGATCCCTGTTACTAGCAATCGCTAGGGGATCGTTATTAACAGCGCTCGTTAGGGGATCCCCTGTTACTAGCACTCGCTAGGGGATTCCTGTTACAGCAATCGCTAAGGGATCGTTGTTAGACAGCGACTGGTAGGGAATCCCCTGTTACTAGGAGATTCTCTGTTACTAGCGGTCGCTAAGGGATCTCTGTTACAGCGCTTGCTAAGGGATCGCTGTTACAGCAAGCAATGGGATCTCTAGTTACCTGCGGTCGCTAAGGGATCGCTGTTACTAGCAATCTCCTGCAGATGCTATTAACAGCGATACCCACGCAGGTAATTCCAATACACTTGATCTTCCATTCAGGGAGGTGAGGTGGTAGGGGTTAGGGGGTGGGGATTGACTGCAAGGAAGGGGGGTTTGGGGGGAAAGCGCCGCCACGGGAGGGGGGAAGGGGTTTTCGTGCCGAGGCGCAGATTTCACTATTGTTCCAAATGCCCGCCAGCCGGAATGCCGGAGCTGGCCCGGACACGGACCCGGAAATTTTTCCCGGGCAGCGCCGATCAAAATTCTGCTTTTTGACCCGGCAAATGCTTATCGCCAAGTCGCCAGCAGGTGGCGTTATTTTCGGGTTCCGCCTAGCCCAGTCGCCGTGCCTTGAAAACAAGCCGGCTCGGCTATCCTGTTCTCCGAAGGTTTTACGTTTCCGATCCTGGGGCATCCTACGCCGATTTCACTATTGTTATAAATTTACCTGCCGGCAGGGTGTTTTTTCAATAGTTTGCCGGAACGCTGTTTTTGATTCCGATCCCACCCGCTAGAATCGTTTTCTAGCTAAAAACTACACTAGCCTGTAGCACTCCAGCCGATTTGGATGATGAGGGGTCGTAGAAGGGGTCCAAGGCCAACTGACTATTGAAATACCGCTGTATTTCGCGAGTATCTGGGGATCCAGTCCAAATCTTACTTTGTGAGGGTAAAACCATGGCCAATTTTGGTATTGCCAACGCTACCCCTGAGCAGCGCGCTGAGTGGGCCGCTAAATCTAAAGCTGCCAGGGCAGCCAAGACTAAAGTTGCCAAGGCTGACGGCTTGAACGCGTCAGGAGGATACGTTCGCGTTGAGGTACTGCTGAGAGATGGGGTCAAGATTGCGAAACTCAACAGGCCCCGTGCTATCGCCATGAAATGCTTCCAGTGCTCCAATTGCCAATGGTCCGAAGTCTACAACTGCGAGATCAAGACCTGCGCGCTGTGGAACTTCCGGCCTCGGGGCAAGCCCAACCAGCACCAGGACCATGAGCAAGGCGGTCAGGAAGACGCTGCAACTGGCCTTGGCGCCATTGCGGGCGATGTTGAAGCGGAAGCGGCGCAGTAAGCCTAACGGTGTTCCGGGGAGAGCACAGTCGCCCAATCGGCCCTTCTCACAGGCGCTTTTGGAGGGTTGGCCAGCTTCTGGTTGGAGGTGCGGGGCTGCAGCCTTAAACCTGCTCTACGCCTTTGTTTCCAGCGCCAGGTGCGACGTCAGGCCGAGGCAACCGCCAGGAGGTGGAATAGGATGCCGCCGGAGAAGGTGCGGGGAGGTGCCGGTGTGTCTAGAGGCTGATTTTGGTGGTATTGGCGGCGCGGGGCGCCTCTGACTTCTGGATTTTAATGGATAAAATACAACACGTGAACTCAACTTTGATTATATGAGTTTGTTGCATGAATCGTATTTTTGGCCATCCAACCACAATATGTAGTGGTTATTGCCCAAGCAAGACCGCTACGGGCTGTGGTACTGGCGATTCGTGCAACTGGCTCTTAAATGAAAAATATGTCGGCGCAAGTGCAAAAATAAGCGGCGAGGTAGCGCAAAACTAATTTGACGCCACCGGGTCCCCCTTACTTTCCGGTGGCCGTGCCTTTACAAAAGGAGCAGAATCATGGCCAATTGTCCGAAGGTTTTGACGGAATGCGGGGTGAAAATTTCGCGGGTCGTCAGTGTTCTGGTGCTGTCGTGCCTTTTTATGGGTCTTGCGAAAACGAGTGCGGAAGACCTGGACCTGAAGGAGCCATCGGCCCGCAAGAGCTACACTCACGGAGTGCTAATTGGCTAGGCCATCAAGGGCACGAATATCGATGCTGAAACCCTTCTCCGCGGCCTTCAGGACGCGCTGGAGAATCGCCCGCACCTTCTCAGCGACGATCAAAGCGTGGAGGTCGTCAAGGCCGCTTCAGACTCCCAGCGCAAGGACACATCAAAGGCGCAGGCGTTGTCTTCCAGCGAGCTGCCCGATGCCATCCACGTAGAAAGTTATGCTTATGGATGCCGGTACGGCGGCGAGTTCAAAAGACAGGGCATGGCCGTCGAATTCAAGGCTCTCGAAGCCGGGATAAAAGATACCCTGGCGGGAACATTCCGCCTATCCCAGGACGAGATTTTCAGAACGCTGTCCGTCCCGGAGAAGAACTGACCCCGGGGTTCGCGCTTGGCGGATTCCCCTACACGGCGTTGCGGGGCTGATCCGGGTTGTCCGTGCAGCTGAAAGCGTCCTTCTTGCGATTTTTCATGATGGTCGGGTCGCTCCTGGCTGCGGGTGGGGGTTCGTTGCTTCGGGCAGATATCACGGCAAACGACCAGTCGCTCACCACCCCCGAAGATACTCCGCTGCAGATTTTGCTGACGGCATCTTCAAATGTTCAAGGCACGAAATACCTGACGCTCATCGCCCCATCCCCAAGCCACGGCTCCCTGGTCGGCACGCCGCCCAATCTGGTTTACTACCCGACGCTCAATTTTTCGGGGAATGACAGTTTTGCCTTCCAGGCTGCTGTCTCGGGCAACACCGACGATGGTTTGGTGCAGATTTCCGTGACTCCGGTGAACGACCCACCGGTGCCGGCGACGGATTTCGTAGTCACGACCCAGGGCAACTCGGTGGATATCGCCGTTCTAACCAATGACACCGATGCTGAAATGGACAGCCTGATGGTGACGAGTCTCACGGTCCCGGGCTCGGGCACGGCCCAGATCCTGGGTGGCAATGCCCTGGTTCGCTATACGCCCACCACGGGGACCCGAGGCGTGGACCGCTTCGACTACACGGCCAGCGATGGACACGGCGGCACGGGAACAGGAACCGTATTCGTGACTGTGGTGAGCCCCAGCTTTGAGGTCCGGGCGGATGCCGGAGCCGACGCCGTGGTGGTCTTTCCGAACGGGGTGGAGCTTCGTGGCCGTGCCAGCTTGCCCGAGACTGCGCTGACGGTGGCATGGGAGAAGATTTCCGGATCTGGCAACGTGGTTTTCCAGAACGCCTCGAAGCTCATCACCGAGGCTGTATTTTCGTCGGCGGGCACCTACACCTTGAGACTCACGGCCCAGTGCAACGGGGTCATCGTCTCCCAGGATTCGGACGAGGTTCGGGTTTTTGTCCAGCCCCAGGTGCCGGCAACGACCCTATATGTGGACGACGGTGCTGGCAGCGATGCTTTTGACGGGCTTTCATCGGTCCCCTCCGGCAACACCCAAGGCCCCAAGAAAACCCTCCAGGCCGCCCTGGATTCGGCTGGAGATGACTCTCTGATCCTGGTGGCGGCAGGGTTCTATCCCGGCGACAAGAACACGAATCTGAGCTTCGCTGGGAAACGGTTGTGGCTCAGGGCCGCTTCGGGACCTGAAGTGACGGTGATCGACGTCCAGGACGAGCCCGGGCGCCGGGGAGTGATTTTCGGCAACAGCGAATCGCCTGCGACGGTTCTGGAAGGCTTCACCATTCGCGGCGCCAACAGCGGCGGGAACGGCGGCGGCATTCTCATCAACGGCAACGCCTCGCCCACGCTGCGCGATTGCGTGATCACCGCCAATCATGCAGCCGAAGGCGCGGGCATCTACGTTTCGCCCGCCGCCGCACCGGTCCTGGTGGGCTGCAGAATTACCGGAAACACCGCCTCCGGCAACGGCGGGGGAATCTTCAGTGTCGGTGCCGGCCCGCGCTTTCTCAGTTGCACCATAGAAAACAACAAGGCCGCCGCTGATGGAGCGGGGGTTTTCCTTGCCCCATGAGTCAGGTGGTCCTACCATGAGCAACTCCAGGAATTCGATTCAGGTGGCCGCAGTGGTAGGTGTTGGCTTGGCGGTGGTTGCCGGTTATTTTCTTTTCCGAGAGCCCGCACTTAAGCCCTCGCAGGAATCGGAGCGCGCAGCACCAGACCAGAAGTCGGCACCGGAACTGCACGCCGCTGCTGCCCCGGCACCCAAGGCGGAACCGGCAGATCCGGGCAAGGCCCAGGCCGCCCCCGTCTCAAATCCCGAGGCCACCCAAGGCCCTTCCTCTGGACTGCCCATCGTGACCCGCAAGGTGGATGGCAAAGAGGAGAAATTCTATCGCACTTCGGTGCCGCTGACCAGTCTGGCACGTTTCGAAGCGCGCAGTACCAAGGAAGCGGTGGATCCCCAAAGCCCCGAGGGACGCAAGGTCCTGGACACAATCGCCGCCAGGCAGGAGGATCGCCGCCACAAGATTTTCGGCAGGCTTGTGGAGGACCCGGCCACGGCGAAAGCCTGGCTGAACCGTATGCGCGGTAGCGCCGGGGGTGATGAAAAGGCACTGGCTGACATATCCGCCATCGAAGCTGCTTTCTCCCAACGCAACCCTGGCGCCGCAGCCGGCGACAACCGCCTCTACGAAATGTATCGCGATTTCACGACCAAGTATAGCTGGGCCAACATCCAATAGGAAACGACGAGCATGAACGCATCGACACTTCGTACCGCAGTCCATTCCCGTGTCACCCTTCGGAGAATTTTGATGAACGCCGAAAAAGCCAAATTGCTGTTCGCAAGCGCCCTGTGGTTGCTGGCGCAGAATTATGCCAGTGCAGACACAACCACGGGACTCATCGGCCATTGGCGATTCAGTGAAGCCAGTGGCAACGTGGCGGCGGACTCCAGCTCGTCAGGGAATAACGGCACCCTGCAAGGTGGGGTGACACTCACGGGAAATGGGTTCGTGGCCTGCGATGGCGTGGACGACCTCGTGACCATGGGCAACAGCAGCATTTATTACTTCGGCTCGGGGAATTTCAGCGTGGGCTTTTGGGTGAGGAAAAATGCGAATTCGGTCGTTTTTACAAATTGGCGGGGAATCTGTAAATGGAACGATGACGCCACGCCCACCCTTGGCGAGTGGGCCGTCGATCTCGCTTCCATTGGTGGATCCGATAATAAGCCCATGTTTGCGACCGAAATCGGTGGTTTCCCTCAGTACACCACCGCCACCAATGCCCTCACTATCGGACAATGGGCGCACATCGTGGCCCTGCGGGATGGCTCCAACCTCAAGCTTTTCATGAACGGCAATCAGGAGGTGGTGGCGACCGGCATTACCGGTTCCCTCACCAATACGGGGCGCAATCTCAAGGTCGCCGCCTCCGACAGCCCGATGGGCACCTATGCCAAGGCTGATTTCGACGAATTGCGCATCTACAACAGAGCCCTCAGCAGCGCGGATATCGGCGAAATTTTCAATCTTGGCATGAATCTGGAACCCACCAACGTCCAGGTCACGGCGCCCTCGGGCAACAGCGTGTTCCAAATTAATCAGGGCTTTACCTTCAGCGGCAACGCGACGGATACGGATGGCACGATAGTAAAGATGCGGTTCTACGGCGGCGCGAGCGGAAACACTTTGGTCAACACCATTGGCACCGGTGGTGGCAACGTCTTTTCCTTTACCCACTCCATCGCAAGCTCTGGCAACCAGATGCTGCGCGTGGAGGCAGATGACAACAATGGTGCCTCGACATCTTCGGGCAACGTCCCGATTCGCATCAACGCGCCACCCACGAGTGCCAGTGTGACCGCGCCTTCCGGCGGCTCCATCTTCCAGGTCAACCAGGGTTTTACCTTCAGTGGTAACGGGACGGATACGGATGGCACGATAGCAAAGATAAGGTTTTACGGCGGTGCGAGCGGGACCACCTTGGTCAACACCATCGGGACCGGTGGGGGCAACGTCTTTTCCTTCACCCATTCCATTGCAAGCGCCGGCAATCAATTGCTGCGCGTGGAGGCGGAGGACAACAATGGCGCCTCGACTTCTTCGGGCAATGTTTCGATTCGCATCAACGCGCCGCCCACGAGTGTCAGCGTCACCGCGCCCTCTGACGGTTCCGTCTTCCAGATCAACCAGGGTTTCACCTTCAGCGGCAACGGGACTGATACGGACGGCACGATAGCGAAAATAAGGTTCTATGCCGGGGCTAGTGGCACCACTTTGGTCAACACCATCGGGACCGGCGGCGGCAACCTGTTCTCGTTCACCCATTCCGTGGCGAGCTCCGGCAACCAATTGCTGCGCGTGGAAGCGGATGACAACGACGGCGCCTCGACGTCTTCGGGCAATGTTTCTATTCGCATCAACGCGCCGCCGACGGGCGTGAGCGTAACAGCGCCTGCCAACGGGGCTGTGATCAATCCGGGGACCTACACCTTCAGCGGCACCGCGACGGATTCCGATGGCAGCATTGCTCAAATGCGCTTCTATGACAACGGCGCGCTGGTGAACACGATTGGTTCAGGCAATGCCTTCTCCTTCAACCAATCCACGGGAAATGTGGGTACGCATCTCCTGCGCGTGGAGGCCCAGGACAATGACAACGCCTCGACTTCCTCGGCGAATATCTCCATTCGCGTCAACGACACGCCTGTCGTGACGATCACGGCGCCCGCCCAGAACAGCAAGTTCATCCTGGGCGGCAATGTGACCTTCCAGTCGAACGTCATCGACACCGACACCATTTCGAACCTCACGTACACCATCCGTGAGAACGCGTCAGGAAATCTCATTGCCGCCTTTGCCTCCTCCAGCAATGTCGCGCCTTTCACGGGCACCTGGAGTTCCAACGCCCGCGGAACCTTCAAAGTATCGGCGGTGGCCACCGACTCGTACAGCCTTTCCTCGGCGGCTTCCGGCAACGTGATTTTTACCATCGAGGACAATAACTTCTTCCTGGATTTCAATGACCAGAAGTGGAACACCGATGCCAATGAGGTGACAAGCTTCAAGAACGAGGGCTCCATCCCGCCTCCGACAGTTTATTTCTCGGGCAACACCGTTCCCATCCAAGGCGTAAAGTTCGTCCAGAATCAATATGCGGGTACGGCGCTCAACTTCAACGGAGCCGGCAATGCACAGCTTCCGGAGACCTCTCTTATCATTGGCGGTCCCAGCAGCATCACTTGGGGTCAGCGCTTCACGCTGGAAACCCAGGTACGCAAATTCGGCGCCAACGGCAACGTGATGCTGGCACAGGACCGGCACGTCGAACCTGTTCCGAGTCGCGATCCGCAACTATTGTGGCGCATCAACACTTCGGGCAACTTGCAGCTCGACATGGTGGATACGGGCAACGCCCTGAGCGGTAACACCATCACAGTAGCCTCGGCTGAAAAACTGGTGGCGGACAAGACTTGGACCACGTTGCGCCTGGACGTGGATCTCACCAAGCCCTCGCGCTTCGAGGCCTTCAAGCTCTTCAAGAACGGCGCGTCCACGAAACTCGCTCATGTGCCTGCGGTTGCGGGGGTGAGCTCTGCGAGTTCCGGCAACGCCGAGGACTTCCTGCGGAACAACTGGCTGCTCACGGGCGGGAATTCCACATCGGTCATCGGCACCTTCAGCGCTTCCGGCAACAAAATAACCTCCGCGGCTTCCAGCGGCAACCAAGTGGTGGAACTCAACTTCAGTCCCGGAGCCACGGTGAGCGGCACGGGTTTCCGCTACCTTGCGGCCAGCCTGGATAGTTTCTCCTTGATGGAGGTCACGGCGTCGGGAAACCCCTTCCCCTTCACGGCTGCGGGCAACGGGCGTGACGAAAATGGCTTCCGGGTCTATAGCGGCAATCTCCTGAGTGGAAACACGCTGACCAAGCTCAGGGTTGTGGCTGCCTCGGCCTTCGAGATCAAGCTCTACAACGGCAATCCCAGCGCCATCGATCTGCCGGCGAATTTCACGATTCAGCCGTCGGGTGACCCCATGGCACTACTTAAGCGCGAGAGCAACTTGGATGAACTGCGGGTGGACTTTATCAAGATTACCTTGCTGCCTCCTGACCCGGTGGTCACACCAGCCGACTCTTTCCTCACGGAAAAACGGCTCCAGGTGGATCCCACCGCCACGGTGGATATTTTGATTCCCGCCGAGGGTGGAGCTACAGGTGGGGCGATCAAGCGCACACTGTTTTCGCCAGCCGTAAATGCGTCGGTTTCTGACCCAAAAGTCTATCTCGATGACTTCATGACGGACGGGGCAAAACCGGCGAATGTGCCCTATGACACCCATCCGACTCCCCCCAGTGTATTCCACGGGATCTTCGAGATCGGTATTTTTCTCGACCCCCACAACTTCGACTTGGGGGGTGGCCCTACTTTCTTCGTGGACTTTTTCCTGAAGCGACCGGGACAGAACTTCCTCAAAATAGCTGAGGCGGACACTGCGAACACGAAGCCCACGAGTCGCGTTCAAGCAGATCCCGAGAGTGGCCTCTATAAGGTCCGTACCTTCTGGAATTCCAGGGTCCCGGCCTTCGAGTGGACCTCGACGCAGAACACCGGCCCCTTCCGGGAACAGAACGTAGAACTTAAGTTCGAGCTGCGCTAAGAAGGCTAGTCAGCGGGTTTTATGACCTCCTGGCCAGGCTAGGCGATGGCAGTGCGCGGGAACCGCAATCTGCTGCTCCTGCTGGGGGCGCTGCTCTACGTTGGCAGCGCCCTGCGCGGGGAGGATTTCGCGGTTTTCGAGAACTGTCTGGTGGTCGGCAATGAGGCCCAGGGACAGGGCGGTGGGTTATTCATCTCTTCTTCCAATGTAGAGATACTGAACGCCACCATCACCCAAAACCGTGCGGGCGGACCTGGGGGCGGCGTGGCGATTCAAGGTTCCGCCGCCCCGCTTATCGCCAACACGATTCTTTGGCAAAACAACGCTGCCGGCGACCGGGAAGTCCATCCCACCTCCGGAGGAAACGCCGAGATCACGCACTCAGATATCGAGCAACTGGGCTTCGCCGGCAACCGCGGCAATATCAGCGCCTATCCCATCTTCGCTGCCCCGGGAAATTTTCACCTGCGCGCGGGCTCGCCCTGCATCGCCGCTGCCGATCCTTTCCGTGCCCCCGCCGCGGATTATGACGGGGTAAAGCGTGGACTCCTGGCGGACATAGGCGCCTTCGAACATAACGGCACGGCGCGCACATTCTTTGTGAACGTCGTTACGGGCTCAGACACCGATAATGGGCTCGCTGCGACAACCTCGGGTAACGGCACGGGGCCGATGAAAACGATTCAGGCTGCCTTAAATGCGGCGGGACCTGGCGATCTTGTTCAAGTAGCGGCGGGTGTTTACAAGGGCACAGGCAACAAGGACCTGGACTTCCGCGGCAAGGATCTGCGCCTCGTGTCCGAAGCGGGACCTTTTGCAACTTTCATCCTGTGCGAGAACTCCGGGCGTGGATTCAAACTCCATCTCGCCGAAACGCCGGCAGCCCTGATCCAGGGCTTCACCGTGAGCGGAGGCAACGTCGTAGGCCAGCATCCGGACGGGGATGGCGGTGCCATCACGGTGGACAATTCCTCGCCCACTATTCGTGATTGCATCCTCGCTGACAGCATCGCCGAGCACGGCGGTGGCCTCGAACTCGATAACGCTGGTGGCCGAGTGGAGAACTGCCTTATCACCGGCAACCGCGCCACGGAGGATGGAGCCGGTATGTATCTCGTGGGGCGCACCTCCACGCTGTTGCTGAACTGCACGGTTCTGAACAACTTCAAGAGCGGTGTTCTTCAAGACGTGCTCAACGACGCCTTGGGTCTCACGAAGTTCACCAACGGCATCGCCGGGGCTTATGAGCCCTCCGGGCTGGCAAAGCTTCCCTCCAATCTCTTCTCGCTCATCGGCACCGAGCGCGTCCTGCCCTCGGGCAACGTCGCCTTGGATGGCAACGCGCAGCTTTTCATCGCAACGCTAAACGCCTCGGGAAACTGGAACGGCGCTCCTACCTACAACGCCACCACGGGCCGCACGACGCTCATGACTTCCGGAAATCTCTGGGATTCCGATGCTTTGAAAGGCGCCTTCGTGAGTCCAGGCTCCTCGGGCAACCGCTGGTTGCTTATTCTGAGTAACACCAGCAACACTCTGGAGGTGCTGGGCGACGCCGTGGCCTCAGCCTCGGGGAACGCGGCCTTCACGATCCGCGACTACCATCTGCACCCTGAAGCCGGGGTGATTGATAATGGTGACGGTACGCTTGCCTTTGGGGCGGACTTGGAGGATAGCGCCCGTTTCGATCATCCCGACGCTCCGAACGGACCCATGGCGGGCACGCCTCCCGTGGATATGGGCGCTTACGAGTTCAACTCGCTGGCGAATCCGCTCAGTGCCCGGCTGCGCAAGCTCACCCTGGAAACGGACTTCGGTGACGAGGCCACCTACGAAGTCTTCGACTCGGCAGACCATCCCGTGCCGGGTGTGAACGGCTTCATCGGGAGCGCTGGCAACGCCATCCACTCCATGTCCATGGGCGTCTACACGGTTCACTTCACGGTAAGCGGCAACGCCTTCGAGAAATACTTCACCTTCTACGAGGATCGCACCATCAAGCTGCGCGGAGATGAGGTCGTCGTGGATATCCCCGGTGGCATTGACACCTTCAACCGCTATGAGGGTTCGGTCGCACACGATCCCTTCCATCAGACGGCGCCGGCCACTTTCTTCTTCTACGACGAAGAAGTCGTGACCATGGCCAACGGCAACCTTTCCATCAACGATCCCCATAATTTTGGCCGCTTCCCGACGAATCCTCGCGATGGCGGCATGCCGCTGTTCGACACATGGTTCCTGAAGAAGATCGAGGCCAACGGTCAGCTTGTTTCCTCTCCATTCTCGTCCGGCAACCTTCAGGTCCCGTCGGACCTCGTCTTTGATTTCAAACTCACTTATGAGGGCAACGCCGTGGTGTCTCTGAATGGCACCGGCTCAGGCAACTCGCTGGATTCGGCCCTCGACACCTTTGAACGCTTCGAGGTGGACGTCACGCACCAGCCTTTCAATCGGAAGGAGAGTTTCATTGCCGGGGAAGGGGAAAACGTGGCACTCAGTCGCGGTCAGGCAACGGTTTCCGGCAATGCGCATCCCCTTTTGGACTTTCCGGACTACAGTTTCCTGAGCTTCTCCTCGAACGCCTTCACGGCAAACAACGCGCTCGCTGACGCCGAGAACCGAATTCCCATCACCGCCAATTACAAGGCTGATGCTACGGTGACCGTGGCGGGCACAGGCTCTGGCAACCAGTTCGATTCGGCGCTGGATACCTACGAGCGCTTCAGCGTGGATGTCACCCACGAGCCCTTCCATCAGACGGAAAGCGTCGTGGTCACGGAGTCGGGCAATGTGGAGTTCCCCTCTGAGGGCGTGGTGCGCGTGAACGGCGTCACCAGCGACCTCAAGTTCAAGAACGCCTTTGCAGGCTGGACCTTTAAGAGCTTCACACCCGGGCAGCTTTTTGCGACCAACGCGCTCGCCAACGCCGAGAACCGTATTCCCGTGGCGGCTACTTACGCCGGAAACGCCACCGTGAGTCTGGCCGGCACGGGCTCGGGCAATGAGTTCGACTCGGCCCTGGATACTTATCAGCGTTACGAAGCTGTTGTCGAGCACAGCCCCTTCCATCAGCTCGACACGTATTTCCTGGTTGAGAACGAGATCCTCACCCTGGGCGTGGGCTCGGGGAATATCCTCACCCCTGGCCCAAGCGGCAACACCGTGCGGATGTTGGCGCCGACGCCCCGGACATTCCCCGACTGGATTTTTCATGGCTACAGCCCGAACCCGATAGCTGCCACCGACTTGGCGGCGAACCCGGACAACCTCATTTCCATTCTCGCCACTTACACCGGCAATGCCGTCATCACCGTGGCCGGCACGGGCTCGGGCAATGAGTTCGACTCGGCTCTGGATACCTTCCAGCGCTATTTCCTGGACGTCGCCTACGAGCCCTTCGACAAGAAGGACCGCTTCAGCGTCATCGAAAACGACCACCTAGACTTGGCCTCCGGCTCGCTCATCGTCACGTCGGATGGCGGCTCTTCCAGCCTGGCGCTCCAGACCTTCTCAGGGGGTTGGAACCGGCTGGGCTTCAAACTCAAGGGAACCGAATCCTCTTTGCCTACCCTGTCACTGGACGCATCGAACTTCATCTCTGATCTCGAAAACCTGATCGCTATCAGCGACATCTACCGTGCCGAAGCACGCATCGTGCTGACGACGGGTGGCGACGTGCCCTCCTTCGCCTCGGCTCTGGACACCCGCAAGCGCTACCACGTGCGCACGGAGTTCCGGGACGAGGAACTTGTGGCTGGTTCGGCGGAGTTCTACGCCTACGAACTCGACGAGCTGGCCTACACGGCTGAGTCCGTGGAGGTACGCGATGGTGGTACGCCCGTGAACACCGTGGCTCTGCCCAAGGCAACGGCCTGGACCATCACCAACTATCGCACGAATAGCGGAGGACTCGTCTCCGCGGGCAACTCGCTCACTTTCACGGCGGGCGATACCTTTGCGGATCCCAACACCCTGGAGCTGCTCGTCTTCCGCCAACACTCCATCCAGGGCCAGTCAGCGGCTATTGTGATGCTGGACGAGCTCGACACCTATAAGCGTTTTGTTTACGACCTCGGAGTAAAGGGCTTGACACCGGATAGCAAGTTCTCGCTGGCCGATGTGAACTGGCAGACGCGCGTGGAGACGGAGGCGCCTTACCAATTCCTGGAAAATATCATTGTCAGGGCAAAACCTGGAGCCGGTACGCCTCCGGCGGCTCCCAGCCTGCCGGAACATCCCAGCGTCGGACAGGTCGTTGATCTGGGCGGAGGCGTCTCGGGCAACGTGATCTATCTGGGAAACCTCGCCGCAGATCCTCTCCATCCCGGTTCTCTTACCGACCACATTCCTTTCGGCGAGCCCGGAACTTACACCTATCGGGCTTATACCCGACTCAGCAAACCCACCGCTGTGGGTGTGCCGGAAAGTGTTGTCTTTGCTCCCGAAGAAGACGTGGTCAAGGTGGACTCCACCAACACCGGCGCTGGCGGCGCCCAACCCCTCGACACCGCGCCTCCGCCCGCCGCCCTGCTCACGGGAGCGCCTGGTGACGGCAAGGCGCGCCTTTCCTGGAGCTACCCTGACCCGGAGAGCGGTGCCGATGCCGCTGAGGAAGTAGCCTCGGCGACGATTCTTTACGCGCCGCCTGCCACGGCGGAAACCGCCCTCGTCGTGGCCGGCAAAGCCCACTGGCGCGAAATCGCCAACCTCAAGATCGGCGTCACCTATTCCTTCCGCTTGAAGTCCAGGGACGCCGCCGGAAACGAAAACTTCTCCAACACCGTCTCGCTGGCTCCAACCCGCGCCAAGGTGCCGCTTTTTGAAGTGGCGGATCTCGAAGGACGCGGCGGTGTGGACGCCGCCTTTATCGCTTGGAATTACGACGCTGCGGCAGCTTCCGGCGAAACCATCGGCTTCCTTATCCACCGCGGTACAGCGGCGGGCCACGTCCTTGCCGCTGCCCTGCCTATCGAGGATGGCCGCAGTCGCTACTTCTACGTGGACCGCGACGTGGCGCCCAACACGGCTTATACCTACACGGTCACGGTGCTGGACAAACTCAACCGCCGCTCGGCAGGGTTGCAAAAGCAGGTTGCTACCGTGGACGCCCGCCAACTCGAAGACGGCCTACTGCTGCGGCGCGCCAGCCTCGCGACGGATCCCCCGGGCTTTACGCATTTCCCGGAACTCTTTACCGGCTCTGAACTCGGAGCTTTCCCAGGCCTGGCGGAAGTGGCGCGCCTGCCCGAAGGTACTACGTTGGGAACCGAGAGCGGCAACGCCCAACTGCTCATCCCCGCCGGCAACAGCGAACGCCAGTTCTATCAGACGATGCTCCAGGAAAACCGCGTGCTGAGCGTTCAGTTCCGCGTGCGCGCGAGCGGAGCCAACCCCACGAACCAGGGGCTCACCGTGCTGCGCATCATGACCAGCGACGCGGGACCTGTCCAGGAGGTGGAGATTTTTCAGGATCGCCTGCGCGTGGGCGCTCGGCAGGCGCGCTTCTATCATGGTGGCCGCCTCCATACCTACACCCTGCGTTTCATTGAGGGGGCGCTGGAAATTGAGGCCGATGGCCGGACGCTGGCTCTCGAAAGTTCCGGCGCGACCCCACCTCAAGGCGATGGCAATGCCTTCCTGCGCTTCGGAGCCCGGAGCGACAACGCCGCCATCACCGCCGCCTTCGAGCAAGTGGATTTCCTGCTGGGCGTGCCGGGATTCTTCCCGCAGGCCGTGCCTATCGCGGACGTCGCGGCCCCGGCGGTGGTTGCGGGCCTCACCACGGACACGGCGACCGTTCCCGGCTCGGTACGCGCAAGCTGGACGGCGGGAACGGAACCTGACCTCGCCGCTTATCGCCTCACGG
>JAHFOS010000024.1 GCA_023261545.1 bacterium | reverse complement strand
CTCCGGCCCAGCCGCAATCCCCTCTTGTAGCAATCTGGCCGCCGTCTTGAGTTCGCCCAGCTTATCGCTGCAAGCGCGGCAGCCGCGCACGTGGCCGAGCAGCGCGGCCTCTTCGCCCTGGGCGAGTTCTCCGTAAGCGGCCTGGGCCAACAAGACTTCAGCCTGTTCGCAGTGCATGGAATTTTCCTCGCTCATTCCACCGCTCCTGGAAGGAACTGGGGCTTTCCGCTATTGGGATAAAGGCGCATGGCGTTTCCCTCGTTCATCCCACCACCCCCGCGGCCTTGAGGCGGCGCGCCAGCGCTGCCAGCCCTTGATTCAGCTTGAAGGCCACCGTTGAAAGGCCGAGCCCCGTCACCTCGGAGATTTCGCGCAGCTTCAGTCCCTGGATGGCCTTCAAGAGCAGGATCTGGCGCTCGTCGTCGGGGAGGTTCTTGAGTTCGCGCAAGGCCATTTCGCCGGCCTCGCGGCGCACGAGCTGTTCCAAGAGGTCGCCGTCCCGGCCCGCCTCCGCCTCCGAGCGCCGCAGCAGCTCGTCGCCGGCCTGCTTGTCGTGACCGCGGCGCCGGCCAGCTTCCATGGCCAGGTTGTGGGCCACGCGGTAGAGCCAGGCGCGTGGGTTGTGGATGCTTTCCGGCCCGGATTCCTGCACTTGCTGGTGCAAGCGAAAGAAGGTCTCCTGGACCACGTCCTCGGCCTCGGGGGCACCGGAGCCGAGCAAATGTAAGGTGTAGCGCAAAAGTGGCGTCTCGAATTGGAGGATCACGGAACGGAGGTCGCGAAGATCGAGGAGCGGCCCCTCTTCTCCCTTAGCGACCTCCGTGGGGGGCGCGGCGACCGGCGCCGCACCGCCCAGGGAGGCGGGGGTTCTTGAGTCCTCCTCGTTCATCTGCCTTTGAGACGGGCCACCCCGGATTTTTTACAGTGATTTTTTCCCACGCCCGGAGGCCGCGGGCAGAGTGGGACTCCGGCGGCGGTCGTGAAGCGTTCCAGATATCCCCTTACCCGGCAAGGAATGGCGTCTTCATGATCTTCCCGCAGCAGGGTTATGTTAGGTTCATCCAAAGAACGCGCACTTCCATGATGTTTTCCCAGTTTTTTCCTGGGTCTCCGATTCCCCAACCAAGAGTTATCCACAGATTACACTGAATTGCACTGATAAATGAGGCCAGCCCTGACTGATTATTATCTGTGTTAATCTGTGTTCTCTGTGGACAATCCCCCCGGAAGCACGATTGGGTTTCTGTCTTGCTGGATCGTGCACCCGTGTGAAGATTTTAATGTCCTTGGGGTGATTTGAACACCCAGCCTTCCCCTTAGGAGTGGGACGCTCTTCCCTTGAGCTACAAGGACCGACAAGAGCTGCCGGCGGGTGTCGAACCCGCAACTTCCTCCTTACCAAGGAGGCCCTCTGCCCCTTGAGGTACGGCAGCCATATTCCCGAGGCACGGGTTGAACGTGCATCAGCCGGTTCAAAGCCGGCCATGCTGCCTGTTGCACCACTCGGGAGCGTGAAAATCTCCCCGCCGGGCGGGATGAGGCGGTTGCGCCAAGTGGTCCGTGAGGGAATCGAACCCCCGTCAGCAGTTTGTAAGACTGCGGTCCTGCCATTGAACGAACGGACCGGAACACACCGCCGTTCACCCTTCGACAGGCTCATCCCCAAAAACTGGGGATAAAGGGCGAACGGCTGGGAGTCTCGTGTCATGATTAAACTATTACAAGGAACCGCCCCTGTTAAAAGGACAGACCGGGAAGACCCCAGGAGGAATCGAACCTCCGATCGCCGGGTTGCAGCCGGCCGCCTTGCCACTTGGCTATGGGATCGTCATCAGTCGGAGTGGGTGGATTCGGACCACCGATCTCCCGCTCCCAGGGCGGGCGCTCTGCCAAGCTGAGCTACACTCCGATACGAGCCAGCCTGGAGACGGCTTCGCACCGTCTCCCCGAGATTCGTGTGCTGCTGCTGAACACTACAGGCTGAAAGTGGAGCCGGAGAGCTTCGAACTCTCTGCCTCCCGCTTGCAAGGCGGGCGCTCTGCCAAATGAGCTTCGGCCCCAGTGAACGGAGGTCGCAGGACTCGCACCTGCAAGGCCCTTGCGGGCCCTACCTGCTTTCAGGGCAGGCTCCTCGTCTGGCCGGACGACCTCCACAGGTGGTACGACGGGTTATGCTCCCGTGCCTCTGGATTCACAATCCAGCGCTCTGCTATTGAGC
This sequence comes from bacterium, assembly GCA_023261545.1. Lineage (GTDB taxonomy): Bacteria > Planctomycetota > JADGBV01 > JADGBV01 > JADGBV01 > JAHFOS01. The sequence continues at coordinate 33,387 of JAHFOS010000024.1, read as the reverse complement.
TACGCACCACAGCGAGAGCGGCCACCGAGAATCGGACTCGGGACTCGACCTTGGCAAGGTCGCTTGATGCCATTTCAACATGGCCGCTGGAAATACCGGAGGAGAGACTCGAACTCTCAGGACAGAGCTTTTGAAGCTCCGATGTCTGCCCGATTGCATCACTCCGGCGCTGATGCTCCGAGAAGGATTCGAACCTTCATGAGCGCCTTAGAAGAGCGCCATCCTGTTCCGTTGAATGATCGGAGCGTTTGAGCTTATCCATAAATAAGCTGCGTCGGCCCGAGGCCGAGCAAAGCCAAGGCAGGCAAGGCGCGCGAAGCAGGCGATATCGCAGCATATCGCCGATGCAGCGCAACGCAGCATGCCGACGGCTAGGCTCGGACGAAGCCAGAATGCTATTTATGGACAAGCTCCTTAGCACGGGCCGTAGGACTTGAACCCACACGAACCGGGTTGGAGCCGGTTATGCTGCCATTACATCAGACCCGCGAAAATGCCGTGGGCGAGAGTCGAACTCGCAAAATCACCAGGTTCTCGACCTGGCCGCTTTGCCTGATTTGCGTACCGCGGCGGAATGCACTCGCGCCGACTTGAACGGCGATCCGGACCTTCGGAGGGTCCCGTCCTTCCGGTTGAACGACGGGTGCAGGAATGCCGCAGGTGAGACTCGGTCACACATGACCCGTTTCTGAGACGGGTTCCTCTGCTCGCTTGGGATACTGCGGCCATAAGAGCGCCCGCCGGGAGTCGGACTCGGGTGATCGGTTTGGAAAACCGATGTTCTGCCGTTGAACTACAGGCGCCAAGTCCCGGTGGAAGGTATCGATCCTCCTCTCCCCGCGTATGAGGCGGAGATCATCGCCTGATGGCACCGGGATACGAAAATAAGCCGAAAATTCATCGCCATGCCTCGGGCTGGATTCGAACCAGCATCGCCGGTTTCGTAGACCGGCATCCTTCCAGGTTGAACGACCAAGGCTCTACACAAGGTAAAAGTTCATCCCATGAATCACGCCTTCGCATTGCGACACCAGCAGGCAGGCCCGTTCGTGCTGAGCTTGTCGAAGCATGAACGAGCCGTGACGCCCCGCCAATCATCCCCTTCGACAGCGCTCAGGACAGGCTTCGACAAGCTCATCCCCCGAAGCGGGGGATAAAGGGCGAACGGCTTCTCGGCGTGTCTGAACTATTACTGCAAAAGCTCCCAGCAGGTTTCGAGCCTGCGACCTTCGCCTTACGAAGGCGACGCTCTGCCGCTGAGCTATGGAAGCGCTAAGCCGATGGGGGGAATCGAACCCCCATTCCCCGTTTACAGGACGGGCGTATCGCCATGACACCGGCAACGTCATTGAAAACTGCTGGGGTTGGATTCGAACCAACAACGGGCTTGCGCCGCCGCATTAACAGTGCGGTCCCTGCTTCCGTTCGGGTACCCAGCATCGGTCGGCCCTGGAGGATTTGCACCTCTCTCCGACTGTCCGCCGTTTCAGGAGGATCGCTCATAAGACGACTGGCGGCTCAGGGCCGATAGTCCTCGGGGCAGGATTCGAACCTGCATCTACGCGCTCATCAGACGCGCCTCTTCTCCGCTTGAGTACCCGAGGAATGACGGCCCATAGGGGTAACGCTCCCCTGCCTCCGCTGCGACAGAGCGGCGCGCTGCTTTTACGCCAATGAGCCAGTGGATCGGGTGGGCGATGATCCCACGACCTCCGGGTTAAGAATCCGGCGCTGCTGCCGACTGAGCTACCGATCCAGAAAAAAGATGAACCCAGAAGGACTTGCACCTTCATCTCCGACTTAAAAGGACGGCGCTTCCCTGTTAAAGCTGTGGGTCCGTGCCGGTGCTCGACACGCGCTGATTTCATGAATTTCCTCAATGATAACTTGTAAGCGTTCAGTATGTGATTCGCGCCTTCGCATTGCGGCACCAACAGCCATGTCCGTTCGTGCTGAGCCCGTCGAAGCATGAACGGGCCGTGCCGTCAGAGCCAGACGCCCCCTTCGACAGCGCTCAGGACAGGCTTCGACAGGCTCATCCCCCAAAACGGGGGATAAAGGGCGAACGGCGGAGGTTCTGTACCATGGGTGAACGCTTACGAGAACTTGAATGGCTCCGCCTGGAGTCGAACCAGGACTTCCTCAGCTTCAACGAGGCGTGCTACCGGATACACCGCAGAGCCGAAAAATACCCCAGCAGGGAATCGAACCCAATCCCCCGCCAGGGGGAGTTAGGGGGGTGAGAGAGCGCCTCCCCTTCCAGGGGAAGTTGGAGGGGTTCAGGGTTCGGTTGTCTACATATACATAATACCCCAGCAGGGAATCGAACCCTGGTCGGATCCTTGAAAAGGTTCCATCCTGCCATTAGACGACTGGGGCAACGGCAGGACGTGAAAGTTCCACGCCCTGCTGCTTGAAGTCTTTAAATTGTCAATGAACCACTCGGAGCCAGGGGACGGAAATCCCGTCGGCCCTTCATCATGCGCCCGGAAGGAATCGGACCTCCGAAGAGCCTGCCGGCTCGCCTGGTCTACAGCCAGGTGCAATTGCCGCTCTGCCACGGACGCTTGGAGAAACTTAGCCAGCCCTAGAACCCGCCTTTGGTGGCGCGTGATCCTAGGGCTTATTGGCGCGTCGGGATAGTGGCCCTATTAAATTTCTGTGAATGGCCGAGGCCGCAACCCGCCAACCCGGGTATGGATTCGGGCATGGTCCCCCCGTGTCCTGGGACTAGCCAGGATCTACAGGATATTGTCATGGACCCGAACACAGTATTGGCCTTAAGCTCCAGACATACTATACAACTTTTCTGTTTTGTCAAGAGCCATTTGCATTTTTAAAAGAAACAATGAGACAGGATTGATCCGCACAAACCAACCACAAGGGTCGGCCATGGGCCTGCGCGCAAGGATTCCGGCGAATCTCCCTGGAACATCAGAGGTAAGCGTTCAGACCTTTTGGTGCCACGACAGGGTTCCGTTCGCCCTTTATCCCCCGTTTTGGGGGATGAGCTTGTTGAAGCCTGTCCTGAGCGCTGTCGAAGGGGGCGGGCAACGCCGGCGGCACGGCCCGTTCATGCTTCGACAAGCACAGCACGAACGGGCCTGGCTGCTGGCACAGAAATGCGAAGGAGCGAATCCTGGGCTGAACGCTTACCATCAGAGAATTGGATCTGACGACTTGCATCGCCCTGTATGATCCCCGGGCCGCCCGTAAGGCGGAGACCACGTAAGGAACCCGACCATGAAAAACCCGATCGCCGCCTGCGCCATCATCGGCGGCCTTGTCCTGCTGGCCGGATGCGGAAGCGAAGCACCGAAAAGTATCCCAACGGCTCCCGCGGGAGGCTCCAGCGAAGCCACGCCCGCTACCCCACCAGCTCCACCGGCAACTCCGGCGCCGGAAACCGCCGCGCCCACTCCAGCGGCACCGACACGGACCGTGGTCACGGTCAAGACCGAGGGGGATGCCAAGGTCCTGGGTCAGGTGCTGAGCGTCGAAGGCGAGGTCTCCGTCCTCCGTCAATTGCAGAGTCTGCCCCTCGCCGAGAACGCAGAGGTGCTGAACCGCGACCGCATCACGACCGGACCCACGGCCAGCGTCGAACTTCGTCTCGGCTCGGGCAACACCATCCTGATCCAGCCCAACTCCGCCGTCATCCTGGCCCGGGAAAACCAGAGCACCAGCCTGGAACTTCCCGCGCCAGCCAAGGTGCGCTGCCAGCTCGAAGGCCTGCGGGCGGGCGAGGAAGACTTCACGGTCAAGACGCCGGTGGCCGTGGCCGGCGTGCGCGGCACGGATTTCATCGCCGACTACAACCCCGATAACGCGCAGGGCAACCCCTTCGCACTGAGCGTGCTCAGCGGCAAGGTCGGCCTGCAGAACCTGCTGGCCAAGGGCGCGGCCCTGCGCGAAACCGTCGTCGGCCAGGGTCAGCAGCAGCTCCTGGACAAGGTCGGCAACTTCCTTCCCGCGCAAATGCTCAGCCAGGAAGGCCTGAGCGACCTCATCAAGGGCAATGCCGTCGGCGACCTGCGCAAGAAACTCCTCGCGGAGAAACTGCAGAACCTCAAAGACAAGGCCCAGGAGAAGGTGAAGGTCCTTCCCGGTGGCGCTCAGGACAAGCTCAAGAAGTTCCTCAAGTAGGATCGAGACGATGACCGCTGCTCAGAAAGCCTCCTTATTCCCTCTTTTTACTTTGGTGAGTTCCATGGTGACATCCCCAGCCCAAGAGACGAGTGTCCAAGCACCCCTGGTCTTTATTTCGGCGTTCGCGACCGGAGACCACGGGGCCATCCACGCCTATCAGTTGGATCCCAAGACTGGTATTTTGAAGCTGGCACAGCGGACCACGGACGTTCAGAACCCCTTCTTCATCGCCCTGTCCCCGGATGGGAAGTTTTTGTATTCCATCCACGCCAAGCAGTTCAGCGGAAAAGAGCATGAGCAGGTCGCCGCCTACGAGCTGGTCGGCCGCTCCGGCGCCTTGAAGCTGTTGAATCGGCAGTCCACGCGCGGCACGGCCTCCTGTTATCTGCAGGTTGACGCCACCGGCAAGACGGTGGTCGTCGCCAACTATACCACCGGCAGCGTGGCTTCCTTGCCCGTCAGGGCTGATGGCTCCCTCGGAGAGGCGGCGTCCTTTTTTCAGCACACCGGTTCGAGCGTCAATCCCGAGCGGCAGCAAGAGCCGCACGCGCATTGTTTCGTCATCAGTCCCGACAACCGCTTCGCCTTCGCGGCGGATCTGGGAATCGATCAAGTGCTGGGTTACCAGTTGGACGCGAAGACCTCAAAGCTCGTGCCCAACCAGCCGCCCTTCGTGAAGACACACGCTGGCGCCGGACCCCGTCACTTGACCTTCCATCCCAACGGGAAATGGGTCTATGTCATCTGCGAGCTCAGCAACGCGATCTCCGTATTCGACTACGATGCGAAAGCCGGCGTACTCGCTGAGAAACAGACGATCGCGACGCTGCCCAAGGCTTTTGCCGGCACCAGCCATTGCGCGGACTTGAAAATCACGCCGAACGGACGCTACTTATACGGCACGAATCGCGGCCACGACAGCCTTGCCGCGTACAGCATCGGCGATGACGGCCGGTTGACCTTGCTGGGCATCGAGCCGAGCCTTGGCCAGGGCCCGCAGAACCTGGCCATCACCGCCGGCGGGGAACTGCTGCTGTGCGCGAATATGCCCGGCAACAACGTCGCGGTCTTTCACATCAACCTTCAGACCGGCGGCTTGATTTCCGCTGGCCCACCGCTTTCGATGCCGTCCCCCTCCTGCATCAGGGTGCTGCCTTAGAGCAGCCGGGATAAGCTACTTGTGCCCTGGGCCCACGGATGCTTGCGCGGGACTATGGCTCAGGGAGTCTTGAACTCCCCGGCGTCGTAAAGTTTCCAGAAATCCGCGGCGGATAGGAAGTCTCCATCTTTGCGCCAACGGAAGTCAATCTGCTTGAGTGTTTTCATGCGGCGCAAGGCGCCCAGCCCCTTGGTGACTTTTTGCGGACTGAAAATGAGGCGTTCCAGGCCCATGTCTTCCAGCGGTGAGAGATCCTCGATGGGATTGTTCTGGATAGCCAACATCTCCAAGTGCATTCCTCGCAATGGCTGCAGATCCAGGATCTGGTTGTTGCCGCACAGGAAGTTCACCAGTTTCATTCCGCGCAGCGGAGAAAGATCGCTCACGCGATTGCTCACGCACTGCAAGAAACGCAGCGGCATTCCTCGCAGTGGCGAAAGATCGGCAATCCGGTTGTTGGTACAACTGAAATCCTGCAGGGGCATCCCACGCAACGGGGTGAGGTCCTCGATGAGGTTATCGTTGCAGTTCAGGGAGTGAAGGGGAATTCCCCGGAGGGGGGATAACTCCCGCAAGCGGTTGTACCCGCAGATCAGCTTTTCCAGCGGCATGCCGGCCAGGGGGGCCAATTCGCTAATGTGATTGCCACGACAGTTCAGGCTCCGCAGCTTCATTCCCCGCAACGCTTCCAGATCCGCGATGCCGCTATCCCAGCAATAGAGTCGGCTCAGGGGGATTCCCCGCAACGCACCAAGGTCCGTGACCTGGGCGCCGGACAGGTAAAGCGTGAGGCCCTCCTCCGCAAGGACCAGGGAGACTTCCGCCGCTGGCCAGTTCTCGACCATCCGGCTTTTGAAGGCCGGCAGTTGTGTCTCCAGATCCATCAAACGCGTCGCGCTGGCTTTTCCGGCGCGGGCGCCGTCGAGGCGCGCGGGCTCTCCTCCGGCCAAGAGAACGTCGCTGTAAAGGGTGTGCGCTGTACGGAAATCGCCATCCTTGAGGCGCCGGTGGGCGGCCTCCAGGAGATCGTCCTTGAGCGGCACGCCTTTTTTGTAGACCTTCACGTTGTCGTACCACGTGTCCGACTTCCAGCCGTACAGGCCCACAGCGTCCCGTCCGGACCCGTAGAGCGGGTTCTCGTCCAGCACGTCGAAGACGAGCTCGCCATTGACCAGGAGGCGCAGATGCCCGCTGTCGCGCTCCGCGCGAATGCGGTAGCGCTTTCCCCGTTCCACGGGCGTACAAAATCGGCTCCAGAGCTTGGACTGCGTCCGTTCCAGGGTGATGCGCTTGTTGTCGTAGCCACCGTATTTGAAGGCGTAACCGCTATGGGACACCAACTGAGGTGGCAAATCACGCACCGCAGCCAAAAAACAACTGGCGTCATTCAGGAATTCACTCTCCTGGTGGCAGTCGAACTCGATAGCCAAGTCGCCGACCACGGGCTCTTTGAGCAAAAGCACCTGGGGAGTTCCGCCCTCGATGTTGAGTTCACCGTTTTTGACCCCACAGCGCGGTTCCGCGGCATCCCAGGAGGTTCCCCCTTTGGCCGCATCGCTGATCCAGTTGCTGCCATAAATAATCGCCCAGCGCCGGGCATAATCCGCGTCTGAAAAATCGTCCTCGAAGATCAGCACCCAATTCCACTTGGCTTCGGCCAAAGCCTTGGACTCCAGGGCTTGGCGCTCGGTCTCCGCCTTCTCCCTGGCCGCCTGCTCGCCCGTGAACCTGTTCAAGGCGTCTCTAGCCAGATCGCGCTCAGCGGCGACGCGCGTATAGGCCACCGCGCTCAGGATCAGCAACAGGATGATGGCGATGGCCGTAGCCATGCTCACGCCACTGTTGCGCCGGATGAGTTTGACCCATGTTTCCCAGACCCAGTCTTTTTTGGCGCTGACGGAATGGCCATCCTCGAATAGCTCAAGGTCACGGCGGAAAGCCTCAACGCTCTGGTACCTCTCTTCCTTGCGAAGGGACAGCGCCTTCATGGCGACCGCCGAAAGTTCCGGCGGGATACGCCTTCCGTGAACCCGTCGCTCGGGTCGGACGATTTCGCCGCAGACAACCTTATCGAGAATGGTGTCCAGGGATTTCCCCTCCACAGGGGCCCGGAAGGTCAATATTTCATAAAGGATTGCGCCTAAACTGTATACGTCGCTGCGTTCATCTATCTCGTGGATCCGGCCCAAAGCCTGCTCGGGCGGCATGTAGTTGGGCGACCCCAGGACGCGCCCCTCCATGGTTGCCCCCTTATCAGACACCCGGCCCGCGAAAAGATCCTCGACGCGTTCATCGCCGTGACGGCCGGCATTGTCCCCCCCTATCCTACTCGTGTCCACCGTGCCGGGAATACCGGAAACTGCAATTCGCTCCGAATCGCGCCCGGTGCGCACCGCCCCGACCTTGGCCAAACCCCAATCCATGACCAGGGTTTCTCCGAAGTTGCCGATCATGATATTGCCTGGCTTCAAATCCCGGTGCACCACGTCCCGGCTGTGAGCGAAGGCCACGGCGTTGCAAACATCCATCAGCACCTTGAGCAGGCGGCTGAGCGTGAACTGCGCCTGAAGGTTGGCGTCACCTCGGCGCAAGCCCTCAAGGATGGCGCCAAGGCTTTGCCCCTTGACAAGCTTCATCGTGAAGAAATGCCGGCCCTGCGCATCCACGCCAAGTTCATGCACCGGCACAATGTTGGGGTGTTCGAGCTGACCCGCGACTTGGGCCTCCTCCATGAAACGCGCCAGCGCCTCGACGTCCTCGCCTCCGGTGATCATTTTCATGGCGACCAGCCGCCGCAGGTCGGTGTCTTCAACCTGGAGAATGGTCCCCATGCCACCGCGGTCCAACTCCTTTTTGACAACATATCGGGCGACAGCTCGGGGAGTGGGGCCCCCTGGCGTCCCTTCCCTATGGCCTCCGACGGCTTGCGTAGCCGCGCCAGGATCAACATTCTGTGTCAAAGCAGCGGGCGGGGAGGAGAGGGTGGAGTCGGAGTGCGCGTTGAGCTGACTCAGCGGCGAGCTGGAGATTTCACGCAGTGAATCTTCAAGGGTGTGATCCACGGTTTCAAACCGGGGGTTGACGGGATCGCCGTCAGCGTCGCCGGGATCATTTTTGGCCTTCAAAGGTGGCGCCCTCAGTCCCCGAATTCGTAAAGGCGATGAGTGAAATCCAGCGGATCGGAGAAAATCTCGCGCAGCGCGGCGAAGCGTTCCGGGGACTCCAGCAGGAAGGCGAAGCCGTGGACGCGCTCCTGGGGGCGGCCGAGGGGCGCGAGGTAGCCGCGCAGCGCGTCGAGGAAGCCCGCCGGCACGCCGCGGCGGGCGAGTTCCTCCTTGATGAGTTTGCGGCGCAGGCGATCCATATCGGATTGCAGGCGGCGTTCGAACTGCAATAGCGCGCCCTTATGGGCCAGGAAACGGCGGTGCGCTGCCTTGCGCAGGTGCGCGAGGGCGGCCTCCACGCGACTCAACGCTGATTCGAGTTCCTGGCCCCAGCCAGCCCCCGGTTTCCAGGAGGATGAGAGCATGTCCTCGGGGCGCAGTTGCGCCGCTTCGAGTCTGGCGCGCAGGCCCGCGGGAAGGTGCGTTCCCGAGAGCCGCGGCCAAATGAGCGGCATTTCGAGGCCTAATGCCGCGAAAACCCCAGGGGTCTGCTGATGGTAGAGCCATTCGCCAGGGCCGAGCACTGAGACGGCGGCGGGAAAGAGGAACTGGGCCAGGGCTGGACGCAACAGGGCGCCAGGGGAGAGCCGTTCGCCCGGACGCAGCAAGTCGCGGGGATTGGCTGCGCCCAGGGCTTCATCCGGCAGATGCCAGCGGCCGCTTTCGCCTTTGCCCTCGTCGGGGCTCCAGTGCAGGGGCACGCGCCGGCCCGACACCGGATCGAGGGCAAAAATGGGGATGCGCGAGCGGCGCGGGGCCTGGAGGCTCACCCCCTGTTCCAGCAGTTTGTGCTCATCGTGGTCGAAGGCCGCCACGATAGCGCCAGGACGAGCCGTGAGCTGGTGGAAAAAATCCCCGGCGGGTTCCACAAAATGCCTGGGCTCCACCACCACCAGGCCATCCTCTGCAAAAAGGCGGGCCAGGAGCCTGGTGAAGTGATCGGCGTAGCGCTCCCTCCCCTCACCGCCCAATCCAGCGCGCTCGCGCAACCAGGCCGGGAGGTGATGGCCGATGAGTTTGTCGAGATCGGCGCTCCAGGGCAGGCTCTCCGCGGCCATGCGCAAACTGCGGGCGGGCAGGCCGAGCCTCTGGATCGTGCCCGCCGGGCTGCAACGGTAGGCACGCAGGATCTCGGCAAGGTCATGGTCCTCGCTGGCCGACCAGAAGACCGGCACCGCCGCGATGCGGCAGCGCTTCTTGATCCAGCGCGCGACGGCCACCGCCGTGAGCGCCTTATAGAGCACGTAGCCGGGGCCGCCGAGCAGCAGCGGTTGCTGGCCGGTGATGACCGCCACGGCCTGGCCCGATGCCAGCAGAGCGGCGTTGGCGCGGGCCGCATCGCCGCCTTCACGGGCCGCTTCCACGAGTCCTGTGGCTCCGGGCGGGACTCCCTTTCCCAAGCGTCCGGCAAGCCCCTTGACTCGGCGTGCCACGTCCCGCGCATCGGCGAAAAGCGCGAAGGGGTCGAGCCTACGCGCCGACAGGGGCAGCCATTCCGCGGGAGAGGTCATGGGACGATCCTTGGCATCCCACTTGATAGCCCTGCTTTTCAACCGGCAAGCTCCGGTTATGCTACCGGCGCCCATTAGGAGAGGCGAACATGTCCAATAGCATCGCATTCGTCGGCCACCTCGGACAGGACGCGGAACTGCGCCGCGTCGGAGAGAATACCGTTCTCGAATTCACGGTGGCGAACAACGTCGGCTACGGCGAACGCAAGATCACCAACTGGTTCCGATGCAACCTCTGGGGAAAGCAGGCCCAGTCGCTGGAGCCCATGCTCCTCAAGGGCAAGCAGGTCTTCGTGACGGGCGAGCTCACGCTGCGCCCCTGGACCACTCGCGAAGGGGTGGAGCGCCTTTCGCCGGACGTGCGCTGCAACAACGTCCACCTCATCCGCGGCGGCCAGGGCGAAGGCTCGGGCCCGGGCTCCGACTCCCAGACCCAAGAGCCGCGCGCCTATTCCGGCAGTGAGCCGGCACCGGCGCCTTCCCACGCGTCGAAAAGTCCCTCATCCAGTCAGCCCGCTTCCGCCGCGCCCGCCGGAGAAGACGAGCTGCCGTTCTAGTAGCCCGCCTTGGGCCACCACGTCGCCAGGTTGCGCAAGATGCGGACGCGGCTTGCCGACGTGGTGGAGTATTCGCTGGAGTGCGCGGACGGCCCGGTGGTCGTCAATAACTGGATCGGCTCGCCGCTGAAATTGCGCGCCACGGGCCGCATCTACTGCGTGGCCTGCGGCCGGAGCATGCCGCGCTACTTCGACGGCGGCTACTGCTACAACTGTTTCCAGACGCTGGCCGAGTGCGATCTCTGCCAGCGCAAACCCGAACTCTGCCACTACGACCGCGGCACCTGCCGCGAGCCGGAGTGGGGCCGCAAGAACTGTCTCATCCCGCACAAGGTGTACCTGGCGCGCAGCTCCGGCGTCAAGGTCGGCATCACCCGCGAGGAGCCGGTGACCACGCGCTGGATGGACCAGGGGGCGGTGGAGGGCATGGTCATCGCCGAAGTGCCCGACCGCAAAACCTCGGGACACGTCGAGGTGGCCATCGCCCAGCACATCGCCGACAAAACCGACTTTCGGAAAATGCTCATGGGCGAAGTTTCTCCCGAAAGCCTGGAGGAAGTCTTCGCCAAGGTGCGTCCCGCCGTGCCGCGCGAGCTCGCGGTCCACCTGCTCGAAAAGCGCAGCGTCACGCACATCCGCTATCCCCAACTGGCCGCGATCAAGAAAGTGAATACCGTCAAGCTGGAGTCGCAGCCTGAAATCACCGGAAAACTCATGGGCATCAAGGCGCAATACCTTATTTTCGAGGACTTCGTGTTCAGCGTGCGCGGGCATTCGGGCTACGAAGTCGAGATCGAGGGGGCGGACGGTCAGCGCGAAACCAGCTTCCTCGGCCCACAGAAGAGCCTTTTCGAACTGATGTCGTGAGTACGACGCCCTACCCCCTGCGGCTCCTCCAGGGCGTGCGGGAGAAACTCAGTCCCATCTGCCTGGGCCTGGACCCCAGGCCCGATTTGATGCCAGAGGAATGCTGGCCGGGTTCACGGCGCGACGCGGGCGCCGCTGCGGAAGCCGCTGAAAACTTCGGGCTGCGGCTCCTGGAAGCCCTCGCCCCCCACGCGGCGGCGGTGAAAGTGCAGATCGCTTTTTACGAGGCTCTGGGAATCCGCGGGCTCGAAGCCTACCAGCGCACGCTCAAAGAAGCGCGCCGGCGCGGACTGATCGCCATCGCCGACGTGAAGCGCGGGGATATCGCCTCCACCGCCGAGGCTTACGCCGCCGCGCATCTCGCCCCCGGCGCGCCTTTCGAGGCGGACGCCGTGACCCTGAGCCCTTGGCTGGGACACGACAGCCTGGAGCCGTTCCTGGGCCACTGCCAGAAGGCCGGCAAAGGCGTTTACCTGCTGCTGCACACCAGCAATCCCGGGAGCAAGGATGTGCAGGAGTTGCCGTTAGCTGATGGCACCCCGCTGTACCGCCGCCTCGCCGTCCTCATGGCCGGTTGGCAGCGCGATCTCGGTGGTGAGGGCATGAGCCCGCTCGGGGCCGTGGTGGGGGCCACCTACCCCACAGAGCTTGCGGACGGCCTCGCCCTGCTGCCACGCGCGCCCTTCCTGGTTCCGGGCTACGGCGCTCAGGGCGCGGGCGGGCGCGAGGTGGCCTGCCTGTACGCCCGTGGTCCAGCGCCGCACCTCGTCAACGCCTCGCGCAGCCTTATTTACTCTCAACGCGAAAATGGGCAGAGCTTTGAGGACGGCGCCATCGCCGCGGCCTTGGCGATGAAGGCGGAGATCGGGCGTTTCGCCCCCGCCCTCGCGCCCCCCCCTTCGCGGGCGCCATGAGCGCCTAGAATGGTTGGCATGGAACCCGCCGCGGATCTGTTCCGGGATTTCCTTCAGCACGAGCGCAAGCTCAGCCCCCACTCGCTCAGGGCTTACCTGCAAACCGTGCGGCTCTGGGAGGGCTTCGCGGCGGAAAAACTCGCGATGGGGGGCTACGCCGCCCTCAAACCGGCGGACGTGCGCGCCTTCCTGGCCTCGCGCTGCGAGAACGGCCAGGGACGCCACACCCTGGCCCGCGCCGCCGCGGCGCTGCGCTGCCATTTCGGCTTCCTCGAAGAACGCCTGGGAGAAGCGGTGGGACACCTCAAAGAGATCGAAAGCGCCAGGTTGCCCAAGCACCTGCCGCGCGTGCTGAGCGTGAACGAGATGGAAAGACTGCTGGATTCCATCCCCACGGAGGATTTCATCGGACTGCGCGATAAGGCGTTGCTGGAATATCTCTACAGCACCGGCTGCCGTGTCTCGGAAGCGGCGGGGCTCACCGTTGCTGATCTCGACCTCGAAGGCGGCGCTGCCCGCGTGCTCGGCAAACGCGCCAAGGAAAGGCTGGTGCTGCTCACCCCGCCCGCCAGCGCCGCGCTGGCCCGCTACCTGCCTTTCAGGAACGCCCTGGCGCAGAACCGCCATGAGCGCGTCTTCGTGAACCATCGCGGCCTGGCGCTCACCGTGCGCGGCATGTTCAAGCTCACCGCCGCCCGCGCCAGCGCCGCCGGCTTCGGTGACGTGGGGCCGCACACCTTCCGCCACTCCTTCGCCACCCACCTCATCGAAAACGGCGCCGACCTGCGCTCGGTGCAAGAGTTGCTCGGCCACGCGCACCTCAGCACCACGCAGATCTACACGCGCGTGACCCCGGCCCTGATGGCCGAGGTTTACCGCCGCAGCCATCCGCGCGCCCGCGACACCCGGGCCCTGGCCGGATGAAACCGCGCATCGTCGCCGCCGTGCTGGCGGGCGGAGAGGGGCTGCGCTTCTGGCCCCTGAGCACGCCGGAACGCCCCAAGCAGTTCCTCAACCTCACCGGCGCAGGGACGCTGCTGCAACTCACGCTGCGGCGCCTGGAGGATCTTGTGGCCCCAACGGATACCTTCGTGCTCACCCAGGATCGCTATGCCGCCCTGGTGCGCGAGCAGGCCCCCGCCATCGCCCCCGACCGCATCATCCTCGAACCGTTGTTGCGCGATACCGCGGCGGCTATCGCCCTGGCCGCCGGCGTTATCGCGCGGCGCGCGCCCGGATCGGTGATGGCCGTATTGCCCTCGGACCACGGCATCCGCGACGTCGCCGGATTCCGGGCCACTCTGAGCGACGCCGCCGCGCTAGCCGCCGAAGGCCATTTCGTCACCATCGCCATCCCGCCCTCCAGTCCGGCTGAGAGCTACGGTTATCTCGAAAAAGGCGAGGCGTTGGACCGCCCTGGGTGTTATCGGCTGCAATCTTTCGTGGAGAAACCAGACCGCCGTCGTGCGCAGGGATTCCTCGACTCGGGCCGTTACGCCTGGAACGCCGGGATGTTTCTGTGGCGCCCCGAAAAGCTGCTGGAAGCCCTGGAGCTCCACCTGCCGGCCCACGCCGCCATGGCGCGCGCGCTCGCGGCGGGGCCTGGCGCTCCGGATTGGCTCGCGGAAGCGCGCCGGCTTTTCGAGCCCTTGACCCGTATTTCCATCGATCACGGCCTCATGGAAAAAATCACCAACGCCGTACTGCTGGAGGCGCGCTTCGACTGGAGCGACGTGGGCGGCTGGGCGGCGCTGATCGAAATGCTTCCCAAGGACGCGCAGGGCAATGCCCTATTGGGCCATGCCGTGCGTCGCGACACGCGCGGCAACCTCGTCATCGTCGAAGATGGACAGCCGCCCCTGGTGGCCGCCGGCATCGAGAACAGCGTCGTGATCTGCGGCCGGGCCGGAACCCTGGTTTGCGCGCGCCCCGAAGCCGAACGACTCAAGGACCTCGTGAACCAGGCGCTGGGGCGATGAAAACTCTATTCCATATATTGCTTTTTTCCGCCATCCTCGCCGCCGGCGCGCGCGCCGCTCCCGGGCCCGAACCGGAGGACAAGCGCCAACGGCGCGCCGAGCTCACCGAAAAGGCCTTCCAGGGCGACGTCGAATCCATGCTGCTGCTGGCGCGCTTCTATAAGATGAACCAGGACTACCGCGGCGCCGCCCAGTGGTTCCGCAAGGCCGGCGAGCGCGGAAATGCCTCCGCGCTCCTCGAACTCGCGGCCCTGGCCCGGGGCGGATGGGATGCCCCGGTGGACGAAGAACTGGCACGCCGCTGCTATCTGCGCCTCCTCGAACTTGGAGACAACACGGCCTACCGCTTGCTCGGAGAAATCTACGAAGACGAGCGCGGTTCGCTCCACGACGTCACCCAGGCCATCCTCTACTATCAGGACGGCGCCAACAACGGGGATCCGGCGGCCATGCTCGCGCTGGGCAAACTCTTCACCCGCGCGGCGGGCGGCCCGCCGCGCCATGAACTCGCCCGCCACTGGCTGGAACGGGCCGCGCAATTGGAAAACCCCGAAGCCATGCGCCATTTCGCGCTGCAACTCCTCTACGGCGTCGGCGGACCCGAGGATCAAAACCAGGCCTGGGTCTGGTACCGGCGCGCCAGCGACAAGGGGGACGGCATGGCCAGCCTTTTCCTGGGGGATGCCCTTTACGAGGGCCGCTGGCTGCCTCAAAACAAGGCCGTCGCTAAGCACTACTACGAGCTCGCCGTGAAGCAGGGCGTCACCGCGGCCTTGATCCCGCTCAAGGAACGGCAGTTCTAGGTCAAGCGCACAACCTCACGCGGCGTCAGTGTTGAGGGGGATCCGAGAGTCCGGCAACCGCAGCATCACGGGCGTGAATTTGGATGCGCAGAACCTGCCGGATGGACCCGCGCGTCTGCTGGAGAGGAGAGCCCGGCCTTGTATTCGAGCACGATTCAATAGCATGCGGGGTTGCCGCTTTTTTCGTGAAATTTCCCTTTAAAACCCCCTGGTTTCCCAGCCCGCGCCTGCGCCCATGGGGAAGGCGACGCATCGCTCCCTCCGGCACCTTCTCGGCCCTTTTCCTGATCTGTTTTGCCGGCTCCCTTAACGCGGCGGGCGAGCGCACCACCTGCCGTATCGAGATCAGAGCCGACGACAGCATAATCCAGGATCGCCTGCGCGTGGCGCTTGGGGATGCCGTGCAGCGCGAGGGGAATTTGGCGCTGGATGGAAGCCAATAGAGTCGTGAAGACGGGGATATCCCAGAGAAGGTGCGCGTCTCCGTCCGGCACCCCTTCTACCTCGATGCCGATCGCCAGGGCCAAGTGCTGGCGGCCTCCCTGCGCCTGGTCCGGGGCCGGTGATCACCCACGATGTTCCCGCGGGTGAAACCCTGAGCGGCCGTATGCTTTCCGTGGACCTCTACGACGGGACGACCAAGGCTAAGAAGGACGCCTCGGCCTTCAAGGAGCCGCTCACCCTTGAGCTCGGCTTCGTGCCCGGGGCGCTCACGCCCGACACGGTTCCCGCCGTGCGCACCTACGACAATTCCAGTAAAGCCTGGAGTAAGACCGGCTTAAAGCAGGAAGAGCCCCACCCCACCCTCGGCAAAGCCTCCGTCAAGACCTCCCACCTCACTGACTTCGTCGTCTTCATCGAAAGCGAACCGCGCGACTTCACCCAGAAGAGCGACGGGGGCGGGTGCTGGCTCAAGCCATGACCCGTCACCTGCTCATATCCTAGTCCTTATATATCGGCCACGGCTGTCTCGGATACGGAAACGCGTACTGGACCCTTTCGAACGGAATAAATTAACATGACCCGCCCCAGCGATCCGCCCTTCACGCTGACCCCGGCCATCGTCTCTCTCGTGGTGGAGATCGGCGAGTGGGTGGGCAGAGCGCCAGTGCAGGACGAATCGCCCACGGCCCTGCGCCTGCGGCGCATCAACCGCATCCGTACTATCCAGGGCTCGCTCGCCATCGAGGGCAACACATTGAGCGTAGATCAGATCACGGCGATTTTATCGGGCCAGCGCGTGCTCGCGCCCCCGCGTGAGATTCAGGAAGCGAAAAACGCGCTCCTGGCCTACGAACGTATGGAGGCCTGGAACCCGGTGTCCGAAAAAGACCTGCTCGCGGCCCAAGGTGTGCTGATGACGGGTCTCGTGGACCAGCCGGGCACCTACCGTAGCAGCGGCGTGGGAGTCATGGCTGGCAAAAGGCTCGTGCACATGGCTCCGCCAGCCAGCCGCGTGCCGCCGCTCATGAAAGACCTATTGCGGTGGCTCAAGGCAACCCAACACCATCCCCTGATCGCAAGCTGCGTGTTTCACTATGAGTTTGAGTTCATCCACCCCTTCCCGGATGGCAACGGCCGCATGGGGCGCCTGTGGCAGACGCTCATCCTGAGCCAATGGAAGCCCTTCTTCGCCTTCCTGCCCGTGGAAAGCATGGTTTACGAGCATCAGCGTGGGTATTACCAAGCACTCAATGAAAGCTCGAAAAATGGTTCCTCCACCGCGTTTCTGGAGTTCATGCTGCCCATGATTCGCGACACCCTGCGGAGCCTCCCCACCGAACAAGTAAACGAACAAGAAACCGAACAAGTAAGGCGACTGCTCGCGGTTATGGGAGAAGGTGCTCATTCGGCAAAAGAACTGCTGGTACTGCTCGGCCTCTCCCACCGGCCTACCTTCCTCTACAATTATCTTCAGCCCGCGCTCGCCGCCGGCCTCTTGAAAATGACGGCCCAGGGCTCGCCCAGAAGCCCCAGGCAGAAATATCGCCTGAGCGCCAAGGGGCGGGCCTTGCGTACCGCTCTACTTTCCACTGGGATGGTCCCTCCTGTCTCAGGACAGGGAGGGGGTTAAAAATCAAGTCGCGCCGCTTAGAATGGCGGCAACTAGAGGAGTTCACTCATGTACGATCCAGAATTGGTGGGGCCCATGCGCAAGGAACTGACCGACGTCGGTTTCAAGGAGTTGCAAACCTCATCGGAGGTGGACGCCGAACTCAAGAGCCTGCATGGCTCCGCCCTGGTGGTGGTGAATTCGGTGTGCGGCTGCGCCGCGGGCGCCGCCCGGCCCGGCGTGAAACTCGCCATCCAGAGCAAGGTGCGCCCCGACAAATTGCTGACCGTCTTCGCCGGCCAGTTCCGCGAAGCGACGGAACGCGCGCGCTCCTACTTCACGGGGTACGCGCCTTCTTCGCCCTCGATGGCGCTGTTCAAGGACGGCGAGCTGGTGTACATGATGCAGCGCATGGACATCGAGGGTCGATCCGCCGATGATATCGCCGCCGACCTCAAATTCGCTTTCCAACGCCACTGTTTGAAACTTGGAGCGGAAACGCCCATCGAAAGCCTTAAAGAGTCGTTCCCCGGCCATTTCGCCAAGATTGAAAAGGCCATTGGCCGCAGCCGCGGCCTTCTGGGCGAGGGATTGAACCCGGCCCAAGTCAAGGACCTCGTGGGCAGAATAGAAACCCTCTTGGACGAGGAACCGGAACCCCAACCCGTCTCATTTTCTCCAGAAGGCGCCCAGCACTTCAAGGCGCTGCGCGCGCAGCACGGGACGGTGAACAGCGGCATCTCGCTCTCGGAACACGGGCTCGACTTCCAGGAGAAGCCCGGTCCCGACGACCTCGTCTATGAGTCCGAGGGGATCAAGATCTTCGTTCCCAAAGGCATGATACGCCGTTTCGGTGGCCGGCGCATCCACTTCGAGCAGGGCGCGCGCGGCGGTGGCTTCGCCATCGTCTAAAGATTATCGCAACCGGAGTCCGAAAGCCGTGAGCGCGGCGACCTTGCGGGTCGTCCACTTCCCCTTCTGGCTGGGGGACTTCATCATGGCGCTGCCGTTGGCCCGCGCCTTCGCGGCAAAACATGCGGGGGATCGCCTGGTGGGCGTGCTGGATGCGTCTTTGGCGCCACTGCTCCAGCGCAGCGGATTGCCCATCGAGCCCTGGGCTTTTGGAAAGCGACAACGCCGCGCGCTCCTGACCCGCCTGCGGCGCGAGCGACCCGCGGAGGTCGTCCTGCTCACCAATTCGCTGGGCTCGATATGGCCCTATTTCCTGGCGCGCGTGCCCGAGCGCCGCGGCTTTGGCAGCCGCTTCTCTCGCCGCCTGCTCACCCGGCCTTGTGCCATGGATATGAACCTTCCCCAGGGCGAGCGCAATCTGGCGCTGATCGAATTTCCTGCCGGCGACTCAAAGCCGACCCCGTTGGCGCGCGTGCCGGTGGACCGCGGCACCCCCCCGTTCCTCATGATTTTTCCGGGTGCCCAATACGGGCCCGCCAAATTCTGGGGCGCCGAGCGTTTCGCGGCGGTGGGACAACTCGCCATGGAACACGGCTGGCAGGTGGGCGTCTTCGGCTCTAGCGGGGATGCCGCCGAGGCGAAAGCCGTGAGCGGCAAGCTGGGCCACCGGCGCTGCGTTGACTACAGCGGCACGTTGAGCCTGGAAGGCCTCCTGCAATTCATGGAGCGCACGACGAACCCCATCGCCCTGACCAACGACTCGGGGGCCCTGCACCTCTGCGCGGCCGCCGGCGTGCCCAGCGCCGGCCTGTACCTCAGCACCAACGCGCGCCGCACGCCACCCGCATTCGGATCTTTCAAGCTGATTGAGGCCGATATTGAGTGCCGCCCCTGCTATCGCCGCCAGTGTCCTTTCGGCCACTACCAGTGCCGCGAACGCCTGGAGCCCGCGCGCATCTTCGCGGAGCTTGAGGCGTTGCAGGCGGGAAGGCTTTCATGAATCGACGGCTTGGCGGGCCTTGCCGCATGGCGGTTGCCCCTTAAAAAAGCCCGCCCGGCGCGGAAAGCCGGGCGGGCCAGAGGCTGGAAGATGGGTCCAGCCAGGGTGGGAGCGTTCAGCTCCTTGGCGGAAGCGTCACTTGATGAGCGCCAACTGCTTTTCAATCAAGGCGGGTGTGAGCGGCAGATAGCCGTCCTTGATGACGATCTCCTGCCCTTCTTTCGAGAGCACCATCCTGAAGAACTCCAGCAACATGGGCGGCAACGGCGCTCCCGGTTTCTTGGCGACGTAGATGTAGAGCATGCGGCTCATGGGATACTTGCCGCTGAGGGCATTCGCATAGGTGGGCGCGAACACGGGAGCGCCTTTCTTGGCGGAAAGCGACAAAACTTTGACTCCCGAAGTCCTGTAGCCGATGCCCGAATAACCAATGGCGGAGATGTCTTCGGCCACGCCCTGAACCACCGATGCGGAACCCGGCTGCTCCTTCACGCCGTCCTTGAAGTCGCCTTTGAAAAGCGCATGCTCCTTGAAATAGCCGTAGGTTCCAGAAGCCGAATTGCGCCCGAAAAGGCTGATGGGCAAAGACTCGAAGCGATCCTTGAGGCCGAGCTGCCCCCAAACCTTGATTTCTTCACCCGCGCCGCCTTTGCGATTCTTGGAGAAGATGGCGTCCACCTCTTGGAGCGAGAGCGCGTCCAGAGGATTATCCTTATTCACGAAAACGGCCAGCGTGTCCAGGGCCACGCCCACGGCGGTGGGCCTGTAGGCATAGACCTGCTCGAACTTCTCGATCTCCTCCTTCTTCATCATGCGCGACATGGGCCCGAGCTGGGCCGTCCCTGAGATGAGCGCCGAGGGAGCGGTGCTGGAACCCTTGCCCTCAATCTGGATGGCGACGTTGGGATACAACTGGCGGAACTTTTCCGCCCAGAACGTCATCAGGTTGTTGAGGGTGTCCGAGCCGATGCTCGAAAGACTACCCGATACCCCGGAAACTTTTTCATAGGCCTTGATCTGGGGGCCAACCTGGATTTCTTCGGCCAGAAGGGCCGCGCAACAAACCAGGCCGGCGCAAAAAATCGCGAGAACCTTGCCTATTTTCATTGGTTTTTCTTTCTTTTTTGGGAATTCAGATTTTAAAGGAAAGGTCGAACATGGCGCGACGGTAGTCCTTGCTGGCGGCGAGGACCTTGGAGTTATCGAAATAGTCAATGGCGCCCTTAAACTTGTCGGTGAACATGTAGCCAAACTGGAACTCCAGTCCCTTGCCGTCGGTGCCGCCGCCGATGAAATCAGAGTCCGTGAACGCCGCAAGGACCGCATCCTTTTCGACCCTGCGGTAGTTGAGGATA
This sequence comes from bacterium, assembly GCA_023261545.1. Lineage (GTDB taxonomy): Bacteria > Planctomycetota > JADGBV01 > JADGBV01 > JADGBV01 > JAHFOS01. Next base: position 12,964 of record JAHFOS010000024.1, on the reverse strand, counting down.
GTTTCCCAAGTCCCCTTCAAATTGGCTTTGCCAAAGCCGACACCGCACAACCATCCGGTTTCGTCCGTGCCGGGGTCCCCGTTCTTCACGTAGTCCAAATATAGCGCCAGCGGGAACGAGCCGGCCCAGAATTTCCATTCAGCAAAAAATTCGCTGAGTTGATAATCGTATTTGTATTTCAGCGCGGCCGCGGCCCCCGTGGATGAGTTGCCCAGATAGTTGGCGGCCGCATTGGCCGTGGAGAGGGCGGCACGGTTTTGAACCGCGCCAAAATCGAAGAGCCCGACGCCCGCCGTCACAGTGCTCTGGCCGGGCTTGAATTGGAAGCCCGTCTGCATCCCGACCAGCGAGGCGTCCGCGGCGGCACTGCGCTCCAGGGCCCAGTAAGCTCCGGCATTCAGGAAGAACGTGGAAAGCTGCCACTGCAAAGCCGCCCCCTCGGGGTTCAGGTCCCCGTCCCAGATGAGCTCGGATTCGCCGGGAACAACATAGGGATTCTTGATCTTCCCGCCGTAGAAGGTCAGGGAATCGTTCAGCTTGCTCTTGAGGTAGGCGAGGTCGAGGTTGAAGGGCTTGGCGGCGAAGTTATCCCCCAAAGTCTGGTTGGTGGAGGTGGGGTCCGTCGTGGTGCCCGTGGCAAAACGCATCACCAGTTCGCTGTCATCCGAAACCTTTCCGGTGGCCGTGACCCGGGCGCGAATACGGGAGCGCGAGCGTGTTTCCGCTCCGGGGGCCTTGGTCTTGTCATCAATGTACTCATGGCGCAGCCGGAAATCAGCGCCGACCTTGATCTTCTCGTACCATAGTTTCTCCGCTGGTTTAGGGGCGGCTTCCGGCGCATTGGGCTTCTCCTCGGCGGCAAAAAAGGGCTGGACCAGCGCAAAGCCGGCCGCCAACAGTGCAAAAAGCTTTTTCATTGTTCTCCTGTCGTGAGTTTAATCATCCTCATGTAAGATAAGTGCGATTATGGGAATCCCGTGAGCCGTCCGTGAGTTTTGCGTTAGGCCAAGAAACAAACCCGGCTGCGGCTGTTAAGCGGCCGGCCACAAGGCACAGCTCAGCCCTTACAGCCGGAGCCGGCCCGGCCTCCGCCCCCCTATTTTTCGCTCGGCACCACGATGCCGCGCAGGATGACCTTCTGGCAGGTGACGAAGATGACGAAGGTGGGGATGGCGGCGATGATGAGCGAGGCGTAGATGATGTTCTGAGAGGAAATCCCCTGAAGCTGGTAGAGATAGACCATGATGGTCCACATGCTTTCATCCTGGCAGATGAGCAGCGCGTACATGAAGGCGCCATAGGCCGCGGTAAAGGCGTTCAGGGAGATCAGCGCGAGGATGGGCTTGGACAGGTTCATGGTCAGCGTCCAGAAGAGCCTGAACTCGCTGGCCCCATCGAGGGAGGCCGACTCGTAGAGTTCCTTGGGCAGGGAATCGAAGAACCCCTTGAGGATGAAGATGGAATAGCCGTTGGCGAGCCCCGGCAGCACCAGCGCCCAGAAGGTGTTGAGCAGTCCCAGATCCTTCAGGAGCAAAAAGCTCGGGATCTGCGTCACCGCGCCCGGGAAGGCCATGGTGGTCATCAGGAAGAGCAGCACCTTGTAGGTGGAGGGCAACGCGAAACGGCTCAGGGCGTAGGCCGCCAGGGGATTGACCACCAGGGAGCAAAGGATGGAAAGGGTGCAGAAGGTGAGCGTCACCCAGGCAGCGCGTCCGTGGGCGAAGATGTAGGAGAACACGTATTCAAAGTTGCGCGTGGTCAGGTACCAGCGCAACGAGCCCTTGTGCGCTTGCGTGTATTCCCAGTCCAGCGTGCCGCGCGGGATCATGAGCTCGCTCAGGTCCCGAGCCGCCAACCCGAGGGAACGGTTGATGCCCTCCAGCGAGCCGTGCTTGGCGATCAGGCGGTCGCGGAAGCGCGTCTGGATATCCTCCACGCGGAGGGCCGCAAACGGGCATTCCTTCTCGATGAAACTGGCATAGAGCACGGCCTGGCGTTTTTCTCGCGGCAGCGAGGCCGGCGCCTCCAGGGAATCGAAATCCGTGGCCGCGGGATAGACGTCGCGCAAGGCCTGGAGCGATCCCTTGAAATTGGCGCGCAGGAAATCGCGCCAGACGCGGCGCACTTCGGGCGTAAGCTCCAGCCGGATGAAGCGCGCATTGAGGAAGCGGCGCATGAAGATTTCGCGCAGCGAACGGTACTCCGCGTTGCCGGTTTCGGGCGCATCCAGGCTGATGAGTCCCGTGTGCGTCGCGGTGATCCCCAGCTTCTCCCGCAACAACGCCGTATCGTCCCCATAGCGTGAGAAGATCATGGAGCCCCGGAACCAGGCATCCGCCGTGGGCTCGTAGAAATCCTCCGTGGCTTGCGCGGCGCGGTACTCGAAAAATTTGCGCAGCAGGTTGGATTCGATGGAGGTGATGCGCGCGAAGAAAACCGACTCCTGCACCAGGTTGATGCTCCAGTTGTTGAACTGGGTGCCCAGTTCGCGGTTCATGCGCGCGACGTCACCGCCGTAAGTGTCCGAAAGATAGCTGATGAACCCGAGGTCGTGCCGGCCATTGCCCCGGGCCATGGTGAAATGCCCGAGCAACCGTTCCTCGGGCGCCGGTGGCTGCTCGCGCAGGAAGGCGCGGAACTCCTCCGCCAAGCGCGGTTGCAACGGCCGGGGATCGAGACTGTCGAAATCCGGCGACGGCCTGTCGCTGGTGTTGTTGTAGTTGGTGGTGTTGGCGTAGCGGCTCTCGCAGTAGGCCCGGTAGAGCTCCATGTCATCGTAAAGGTAACGCGGACAGATATCCATCTGCTTGCCGTTGTACACCCCTTTCATGGCCCCGGAGATCATGATGAGGAAGGGGTAAACCATGGTGAGCCCGCCCAGCGTGAGCAGCACGTAGAACGCGGCGACGAGCAGACGCGCGCGGGGAGACTTGCGGCCAACCGTGGTGAGCAGCGGCATCAGGCCTTCCCCGTGGATTTGAATTCGAGACGCGAGAGGATCTTGAGCTGATAGATGGTGAAGCCGATAAGCATCACGCTCATAATCCAGGCCATGGCGGTGGCCACCCCGTACTTGGTATAAACGAAGGCCTTCTTGAAGATCAACAGCCCCGTGACCAGGGTGGCGTCCTTGGGTCCGCCGCCCGTCATCACCAGCACGTTGTCGGCGGCGTTGAAACCGTGGATCACATGCCCCACCAGCGAGATGATGAGCAGCGCGCGCAGCTTGGGAATGACGATGTGGATCACCTTGGAAAAGTAACTGGCCCCGTCAATATCCGCGGCTTCGTAGAGATCGTCGGGTATGCCCTTGAGGGCCGCGATGTAGATGAGGCTGCCGGGTCCGAGCGTGGCCCAACCCAGGGGAACGACGATGCAGAGCATGGCGAGGTTCTTGTCCTCGTACCAGTACTGGGGACTCAGGTCCACGGGACCCATCCCCACGCTGGCACGCAGGCGATTCACCCCGTCCTCAATCCCGGCCAGCAGTTGATTGAACAAACCCATGGGGGAAGGATCGTAGAAGGATTTCCACAGGAAGATGATCACCGCGCCGGAGATGACCGCCGGCAGATAGTAAACCACGCGATAGAAAATCGTGCCCTTGGGCAATTCGGAGATCATGATGGCCAGGATCACCGGCGGCAGCCAGGTCAACAACACCAGCAGCAGCGTGTAGTAGAGGGACAGCAGGATGGAGGTCCAGAAGGAGCGGTCGTAGATCACCGCCGCGAAGTTATCCAGGCCCACCCACTCCACGACCGGCACGGCTATTTTGTAGTTCTGGAAGGCCATGAGCGAGCCACGCATCAAGGGGTAATACTGCCAGAGCGCGATGCTTCCCACGGCGGGCACCAGGATGAGATAGGCGAAGCGGTACTTGCGGAAGCCCCAGCCGCGCCCGCGCTCATGCTCGGGGGTGAAGACGCGATAGATGCGCACGAACACGAAAGCAAAGGCGGAGAAAATCAGGACGCAGACCGCGAAAGCCACCCTGGCCCGCGAGGCCTGGACTTCGGGCGGGAGGTTCTGGATGAGTTCGACCTCGGCGAGGTCCTGGGACTTCTTGAGGATGCCTTCCAGCACGTCGAGTTCCTGCCGTTCGCTCATGCCGGCGAACTTGCCCTCGCGTTCCAGCCCCATGGCCTCCTGGACCGGCTTGTCGAGGTAATCGTAAACGAGGTCGCAATTCTTGCCGTAAGGTTCGGGCGTGGCGTGCTCGGTGGCGATGGCGTAGAGGTCCTTCAAGTCCTGGTTCATGAAGACCAGGTACTTCTGATAGTCCGGCCCCAAATTTTCGAGGATGGCGGGATGGACGCTCTTCACCTCGTTGTACTCGATGAGCGTGTCCGCGAAGATCTTTCGAGCCATCCTGGAGCCGCTGAACTCGAGCCATTTCCAGGCCGCGGCGCGCACGCGCGCGTCTTTCTGGCCGCGGTAGATGCCCCACATCTTCGCGTTGATTTCGGCGCTGAATTTCCCCGTTGGTCCCATGGGCACCGGCGCGTAACCCCACTGCGTGCCCGAGGTGTCCAGTCCGGCGAAGTCATTCCCATCCAGGTACACGAACTGGATGCCCACCCTCCCCTCGCCGATGAGTTGATATTTGTCGGTATAAAATCCGCGGCCCGAGCCGTCCGGGCGCTTGCCGGCGATGAGCTTCTTGTGGAAGCGCAGCGCTTGGGCGGCCCCCGGCGTAGCGAAGGTCGCGTGCCAAACGCCATTCGCGTCCTCGCTCACCACCTTGGTCCCCGTGCTGGAAAGGAAATTCATGAAGTACCAGGAGGCCGCGCCGCCGGTGCCGAGGAAGATACCGAAGGTGTTTTTCTCGTTGCTGGTGAGTTTGACGCACACCTCGTAGAGCTCATCCCAGGTGCGCGGTGGACGGTTGGGATCGAGGCCGCATTTGGTGAACAGGTCCTTGCGGTAGGACATGGTCATCACCAGGGGAAACTCGGGCATCATCCAGGTGTGCTCCTCGCGGTGGTTGCCCACCGGACCCTTGCGGCGTATCACGGGCCACAGCGGCTTCTGGATGCGGAACTCGAATTCTTTTTCACCCTCGCGGCGCCGGTAATCCTCGAGATATTCATCCAGCGGATAGAGGAACTCGTCGTCAATATAACTGGCTGATTTTCGGAAGTTGACGTAGAGGATATCCGGGGCGATACCGCCGGAAATGGCCATGAGCGGTCCCACGTCCATGACGATGCCAAGCCCCGGCAGGGAGATCCCAGTGGCGGGATGCAACTTGATGGTCGGGTTTTCCCTTTCAAAGGCCTTGAGGACGCGCCAATTGGCGACGTGGTTGGCTTGCGTGCCAGGGTTCGTCGGCAGGTTCCAGACGCGCACATGCACCACGCCATTCTCGTCCACGCCGCTCACCACATTGTCGGCGGCCCCTAGCTTACCCGCAAGGCAGAGGAAAATCAGCGGCGCGAGAAGCGCCTTGAGGGCGAACAATAGGCCCCGGTATTTTTTGAATCTAGCGCCGTAATGCACGTTGACGCGGGGAGTTTAGGGTCGCCTAGACCGGCGCCAGTCGAAATCAGCCTTTTAAATTAGCGGATCCGTGACAATTGTCCTGGTGCAACGACCCAGGGCGTTTCCGCCCTGAATAGTGTTTTTGTAAACGTTCACGGCGAAACGAACCAAAGAAGAAAATTAAGGCTCTTCCGAAGAATGCGTACCTCAGGCAGGGTTTCCCCTCATTTGTTCTCGGCTCTCAGTCCTCAACTCGGGAGCATCCACAGATTACACAGATTTGCACCGATTAAAAAGGACGACCCGGATTGAATTATCAGTGTTAATCTGTGCAATCTGTGGAAAATCCCCCCGGCAGCTCGCTTTGGGTTCAGTGTTTCTCGACCTTGCCCCCGTGTTGAAAATTCCAGAAAAGTACGCATTATTCGGATGAACCAAAATTAACCGCGGATTACGCGGATAATTCCTTCTCTTTCATCCGTGTTTTCCGCGCTATCCGCGGTTAGAATTTTTTCGTGAACACTTACGTGTTTTCCTTCGCGGCTTCGCCCGTCCCGGCAGCGGGGCGCGAATGAATCCACGCCCGCATCAACTCATCCATGCGCAGGTTCAGCGCATCGCGCTCCCGGCGGCAGCGCTCGAGTTCTTCCATGGAGAAACGCGTGGCGGCCAGGCGCTCCCGAAAATCCGCGACGTTCTCCAGCGCCTCTTCGCGGCGCCGTTCCGCCTCATGGGCGCGCTCCTCGGATACGGCGATGCGCGCTTGGAGTTCCTCGCAGCGCTCGCGCTCCGACCGCGCTTCGGCCCTGGCTTCTTCCGTGAGGCGTTGCAATTCCTCGAGCCTGCCGTGGTTGGCCGCCGCCATGCGCTCCGCCTCGACGGCTCGGCGGTGTTCCTCATCCAGTTCGCGCCGCAAGCGCTCGGTCTTCTGGTGCAACGCCAGCGTCTTTTCTTCCATCAGCGCCAGCTCGCGGGCGAGTTGCTCCCTGGCCTTTTCACGCTCGGCGTTTTCCTTGCCCAGTTCCGCTATTTTCTCTTCGAGGGCATGTTGATTGGCCGCTCCTTCTTCTCGCAGTCGGCGCTCATCATCAAGTTTCACCCCCCATTTTTTTTCATCTTCCTCAAAACGCTCCACCTCCTTCCACGCGGCCTCGGCATCCTCTTGGCTCTGCTTCAGGCTGGCTTGTATTTCATGGATCCTGGCGTCCATCTCCTGGCGGGCTTGTGCCCAGGCGGTCCCCCAGACCTGGGCTGCCCATTTTTGGGACACTTCCAAAACTGAAGCCGCGGGAGGAGGCTGGGCGCTCGGCGTTACGGATTTCTCCCTCCAGGCCTTGAGGTGTTTTTGAATGGTCCCCAGGCTACCAGTTTTTAGAATTTCTCGGATGGAGATCGCCGAAGGTGTCACACCTTCGGCATTCAGTTCATCCGCGGCCTGAAAAATATCTTCTTCGCGAACAGCCATAATTATTATTATTACGTTTATGATTTCATTTTATGTAATTATTACATAAAGTCAATAGGCATTTTATTGAATCTTTTTGATCGCCTTTAGCATATCGTTATGGAGCAAAGGATTTTAGTCATCGTCGCCCATGGGAGTTCGAGCGCATCCTCTAAAAAAGCTACATCCCTGTTCACCTCTCAGCTTCAAATCAAGGGTTATTCCAAAATCGTCGGCTTCCTGGAGAAAGAAAAGCCTTCCTTCGAGGAAGCCTTAGAAAATGCCACAACGCAGGCCAGCAAAATCCTGGTGCTTCCCCTCCTGCTATTTCCAGCGCGCCACTACAAAACAGACGTCCGGGCCGCCATCGAGCGCACCACAACCCGCCACCCTGGCCTGAGCATCCAGCTTCTCGATGTCTTGGGGCGCGGGCCAGATTTGTCGGCGTTGCTACAGGCGAATGCCGAGGCCGCTCTGACGTCCATGGGGCCGCGACCCCATGGCATCGCCCTTGTCGTCCCCGGACGAGGGGCCAGCGACGCCAAGGCCCGGGATGAGTTCTTGAAAACAATCCGCCATCTGCAGGCGGCTTCATCGCTGTGGGCTTTAGTCGCACCCTGTTTTCACTCCTTCGCGGAGCCCTCCCCCGAGCAGGCTCTGGAACGCGCGCGCACGGCTGGATTCCGAACCCTTATCCTCCAGCCCTGTCTGATATTTCCCGGCGGAATTTTCAATGGCATGAAAAGGCAAGCCCTGGATTGGGCGCGCCGTTTTCCGGAAATCCGCGTGGGGGTCGGCCGCCCACTCTGCGAAGCCGCGCGCTGGCTCGACTTGATTTCATTTCGGATCCGCGAAGCTGAGGGCTCTTGATGCCCGCGTCGAAAATTGGACACCGCGCTTTTCATCTTCCTCTCTCTGGCCTGGGGTGCCGCGTTCCTGTGGATGAAACAGGCCGTTTCCGCCTTTGGCCCGCTCAGCGTGGCCAGCTCGCGGCTGCTCATCGGCGCCGCCTTGCTCGTCATGCCTTTTCTCCTCGGAAAAAAATGGACGAGGATCGCCCCGGCGGACCTCCTGCCCATCTGCGCGCTTTCCCTGCTCGGCGTCGCCCTGCCCTTCTCGCTCCAGCCCTTCCTCATCCGCGCCACCGGAAACAGCGGCTTCATCGGCATGATGGTGGCCTTCGTCCCCGTGTTCACCATCCTGGTATCCATCCCCATGCTGGGCCGGCGGCCCACCGGCAAGGAAATCCTCGGCGTCAGCGGCGGCCTGGGCTGCTTGTTCATCATCTTCTATGATGGACTGGCCAAGAGCATCACACCCCTGAACTTGCTGCTCGCCGCCATCACCCCCATGGCCTACGCCATCAACAACACTTACGCCCGGCGCCGGCTCGCCAGTTGCCCGCCGGCGGGTTTCACCATCCTCACCTTCCTTTTCGCGGGTCTGGCCTTGCTGCCTGTGGCGCTCGCCAACGAAAGCGCCCGGCCTGAAGCGGACAAAATGGGCGCGGTGTCGGCGCTGATGCTGCTCGGCCTCATTAGCACCGGCCTCGCCGGCTACGCCTTTTTTCTGCTGCTGGTGCGTCGCGGCCCGCTGTACGCGGGCATGGTGGGCTACACCATTCCCGCCGTGGCGGTTATTCTGGGATGGTTCCACGGCGAGCCGGTGAGCGTCTTGCAGGCCGCGGCACTGGCCGCCGTGGTCCTGCTGGTGGGAATGGTGCAACGCGAACAGCGGCCATCTCCATGAGCCGGCCAGCAGAAGAACAATCTCCCGCCACCCCAGCACCGCGCGGCGATACGGGACTTGAGCGTTGGCGCCGCATCCTCGAAGAAACCGCCGGCGAACCGCTCACCGCTTCCCAGCGCTTCTGGCGCACCGTTGCATTCCTGCGCACTCGCGAAGTTCAGCAGGCCGTGGCGGTCTTCGACGCCGGAAGCAATGACTGGAAACGCACCCCGCGCTCCCTCATCCTCTATTCCGAAATCGCCGCGGCTCAGGGCCGCCAGCACGAGGCGGGCGAAATCTTGGAGCGCCTCTATCGCGAGGTGAAAGGCGACCCCGAACTCGTGGAGTCCTGGAGCTATGCCGCCCGGCACCTGAAGCGCCCCGGCCCACACCTCGTGGCGCTCCTGGAACGAGCGGGGGAACGCGAAGCACGCGGCAACCTCGCGCTCACCAGCGCGGACGACTGGATCCGGGCCATGAGCCTTCCCGCCAACAGCGCGCAAACGGGAAACTACCTCGACTGGATGGACTGGGAGATCGGCCAGGCCGCGCCGCCACGCACCCTTGAGGATATTGCCGCCGCCGCCCTGACCCACAGTCGGCCGGGCAGCTCCGACTTGCACCGCCTGTATCTGCGTCTCGCGCGCAACGAGTGCTGGAGCTTCATCGCCTGGAGGCTCCTCGGCCCGGCCACGCTGGCCGCCGCCGACCCCCACCAGCTCTGGCGCGCGTGGCACCGCCGCTTCCCCCGCAACGAGCGCGACGCCCTGCGCCGCGCCATGCGCGCCCACCTCCAGCGCCGCCCCGACTGGAAGCTGGAGGCCTTTTTGAGCGAGTACGGTGGTCCGATCCGCGAAGAAAAACCGCAGGTGAAGATAAGAAAATAAAAATGCTAATTGGGTCGAGAGAATTCGTTGAAATCAAGTTGCTGCGTGAAGAGGGCAAATCGTCAACCTATACAGGATACTACACGATCTATGGTTATTTCGTTGAGTATCATGTTAAAACAGACTTGTGCGAGTTTCGTGGGAACGACTATTTTGAAGAAGATCATCTTCGCGAATTTTACAAAAATGTTTTTGATATTTTTAATAATAGAAGCGGACTTGCAGCATTGAACCGCTCGATTGATTTTGGGTTTGATCTGCTTGTAGACGCCAGGCCGCATAATGAAATTATTTTTAATGTGAAACAGAGATATTTATATTTAAAGAATAATCGAGAAGAACGAATTCAGAATATTGAAGTAAATTTTTCCTGCGAGAAGTCGGAGTCTGTTTTTGAATCACTAGCTGATATTCGGATCGAATAGCCATTTGAGTGAAATATGCCACGCCTCACCTCCATCATCCTAGCTTCCTCGTCCGCCATCCGCCGGAAACTCTTGCGCCAGGCGGGTTGGCGTTTCCGGATCGTGCTGCCCTCCCCCGCCGCGGAGCCGGCGCCGGTGCCGGGCGAGCGCGCGGCGCGCTACGCTCTGCGCGCGGCGTGCGCCAAGGCCCTGGATGTCTCAAGGCGCCGTCCGCGCGCGCTGGTGATCGGCGCTGACCAGGTGGTCGAGTTTGACGGGCGCATCCTGCGCAAGGCCTCGGGGTCAGCCCAGGCACGCGCGCGGCTGCGCACTTTTTCTGGCCGGCGCCATGATCTTGTCGGCGGTTGGTGCCTATGCCGGGAGGGCCGCATCCTTCACAAAGGGCTGAGCCGCGTGCGTGTTTATTGTCACGATTTGGGCCGCGCGGAGATTGCGGCCTACCTGAAGGCTGAAAAACCCTACTCCAGCGTCGCCTGCTACTACCTGGAGGGGCGGGGCATCCGGTTGGTGAAGCGTCTCGAAGGCTGCCTGTTCTCCGCACTCGGACTGCCGTTGCTCCCTATCCAGGCCGCGCTACGCGAACTGGAGCGCGCAGCGCGCGAATGCCCTTAAAGCATCGCCAGAAATTCCTTTCCTCCTCCGCGTCTCCGCGTGAATAAATCCTGACTTTCTCTTTGTTTCTCACACCACCGCCAAGTGCGAAGATGTTTTCGCACGCGGGGACGCGGAAAAGACAGGAAGCCTTAAAACTCCTTAGGCCAGCGGATGCGCGGGTTGCCGCCGCGACCGCGAAAACGCTTGGAGAAAGGGCCCTTGGCCTCAGCCGTCTGCGTGCCGACCACGGGGCAGCTCAGGGAGCATTTGGGGCAACGCACCGTGTCCGTGTCGAGAGTCCGCTCGTCCAAGCTGAAGGAGTGGCTGCAGGAGTTGCATACGATCTTCATGGGCGGAAATTTACGCTCAAGAGGAACCTCCGTGGGTTTTTATGCTCCGGCCCACAAAGAGTCAACCCATAAACAACCCGAGCGCCGGGGAACGCTTTTTGACTTGACTTGCCGCAGCCGCCGCTGGCGGGCAAGGTGCTCAGGGGCCTGATGCTGATTTTATGGAGGAACGCCCCATTATGGGGCCCCGATCCGCCGGATCAGAGGGTCGGCCAGCTCCGCGGCACCGCGGCCACCAGTTCTTCGTGCCTATGGAGCGGCGCGCCAGAGGCCGCCGAAACCCGGACGCAATCCAGGTCGTCAAGGCGCCCGGCCAGGAAACAGCGCACGTTGTGCAGCGCCCTTTCGGCCATGCGGCGGTTGGCTTCCGCCGTGTTGGAGCCGATGTGCGGCGTGTGCAGGATGCGCGCATCGTCGCGCAGGGGGGATTTCAGGCCCGGGCCATGCTCAGCGCTCGATACGTCCAGGGCCGCCGCCCGCAGGCGTTCCGCGGCCAGGGCCGCGAGCAAGTCATCTTCGTTGACCAGTTCGGCACGGGAAGTGTTGATGAAGTAAGCGCCGGGCTTGCAATGATCGAAGAACTGCCGGTCGCAAAAGCCGGCGGTGGCGGAGTCCAAAGGCAGATGGCAGGAGATGAAGTCGCAGCGGGGCAGCAGCTCGCGGATGTCTTGCGTGTAGGAGGCGATGTGCTGGGCTTCGAGCCAGGATTGGGGATCCATGGCGCTGGCGGCGGACAGTTCCTCCAGGCTATGCCGTCCGAAGGCGTTCACGCTCATTCCCAGTCCCAGGCTGGCGGCCCGCGCCACGCGCCTGGCGATACGGCCAAAGCCGATAAGCCCCAGGCGCTTGCCGTGCAACTCGACGCCGGACTCCGGGGTCGAGGGGCAACCCCGCCGCCAGCTTTCCTGGTGCTGGGGGATGCGCCGCGCCAGGCAACCCATCAGCCACAGCACCAGCTCCGCCACGGAATTTTCGAGCACGCCGGGCGTGTTGGTGACCACGATGCCGCGGTCGCGCGCGCGCGCCAGATCCAAGCCGTCAACGCCGACCCCAAAACGGGCCAGCAATCCGCCCTCCTTGAAGCTCTCGTAGAGCGCGCCCTCGTAGCGCTGGATGCCCAGGATCACGGCGCGCGCGCCACTCTTGCGCACGCAGCGCGCCAAGTCCGCCTCGCCGGAGGGGACGGGGAGCACCGGACCGGGCAGCGCGGCGTTGAAAAACGCCTCCCGACCTTTTTTATAGACCTCCTGCACGACCAGGATGGGTTCACCGCAAGTTTCCGGAGCAGCGGTACGAGCCGCCCCATTGGCGGGTACCGGCTCGATGACGGTGATAGGTTTTGACATGGAAATGTTCACTTGGGTTGAATGGCGTTCGGCGCGCGAACTCAATTCATCATCTCGTAGCGGTAATAGATCTCCAGGCACAGGCACATCATGGAAGTCATCATGACCCGGCCACCGTCCTCGCTGATGACCCCGACGGTGGGATCCCAGGAACCGCCGAGGACACGCGGGTCGCCCTTGCACTGGGATTCCAAAAGCGTGGTCTTCATGAGCGGGTTCCAACGCTTCCAGAGCGCGCCCTGGTACTGGAAAGCCGCCAGGGTTCCATAGTAGATACCGTAGGGATCCCCGGGCTTCGGGCCACCTATCCATTGGCCGCTGTCAATCCACCCGAGGCTGTTTTCCGCCGCCTTCAGCAGGAAGGGATCGTTCTTGGGGAATCCCAGGAATTGGTACTGGAACATCCCGACCCAGGTCATGTGCGGGGTGGTCTTCTTGCGCGGGAAGTAATAGGCTTCGCCTTTTTTTTCCAGACACATGGTCGGCACCCACTCCTTGTACTTGCGCAGGACTTCCTCGGCGCGCTTGGTACGCAGGGACTCCAGGTCTGCCGCCTGCGCGCTCTTGAGCCCCAGGGCCACCCATCCCGACACCGAGAAGTCATCGCCACCCCCGCTATAGATCCAGCCGGCGCCGGTGTGTTGATTCAAAAACATCTGGGCGATACGGTCGGCATTCATCCTGGTCGTGGATGACGAGCCGAAAA
>JAHFOS010000166.1 GCA_023261545.1 bacterium | reverse complement strand
GATTTTCTTGCCTAGAAAAGCCTCGACGCTATTCAGATAGTCGTAGGTTTCCTTGAGTTCCTTATCGGTATCGCAAAAAATATATTCCATATCTGAAACGCGATCACGCATGTAAAGCGCAAGAGCAGTACTGTCCTTGCCGCCTGACATACATAGAATATGTCGAATCGCCTTGTCCATGTTTAGGCATCTCCCTTTTCAAGATTTGACCAGATAGCTCGGGAGGCTGCCGCCAATGCGAGTCGTTTGTCTTTAGAAAAAATGGCTTCAAATTGAGCTTGGAGTTCGCGCAAACGATATTCCTCTTCGGCACCGTAGTGTATGACTTTTTCGCACTCGTTGCCGTTGGCTTGTGTAATTGCAAGTCGAATCCCGACGCCGCCCTGGGATGCTGTGCCATTGGAAAACGCTATACTCTCGACACGGTGGAATCGCTCGGCCATCTGGGCAAGTTCATGAACAAACAGATCCTCCTCCGCATCAAGCCACTTGGCGGGAGGTTTTAGCGCCAGGAAACTGCCAAGCGACTCAAGCCACCCTGGTTCAGCAAGGTTGTCGTCCATCAGGCGGAGGCAGAACGCTCGCAATTTGGGTTCGCTCACGCCAAGAACCGTCTGTTTTGCCCTGCCAGCCAACGTGATTCTGAACTGTTGAAAAGAACCGGGCAAGTCGAACACTTCACGAAGCGCCTTGCGCATGCGATCCTGAAGCTCTGGATAGGTAGCACGAAGTTCATCTAGTGCGGCCCTGAGATGTCTAATATACGCTTGTACATCCTTCCTGGTCGATTCCTGTGCCGAGAATGGTCCAACACCACATGCATTCGGGAGATCGGCAAACAATAGCGCAGATGGTTCGCGCGCACTCATAATCGCATCACGAACTCCTATTGCAACCGGCGTTCGTTTCTTCGTATTGTGGACATAGGTCGGAAGTTTCGCCACAAACGTACAAAGCGGTTTGACGACATCCAGCAGATCTGTCTTGCGCTCGGTGTGCGGCTTCAAATCCAAAGCTCCTAAAAGCTTCTCGAAAATCTCGGCTCGGACTCCTGCTATCTCACAGTACTGTATCTCGAACCGTTCAGGCGCTTTGATCAGCTCAAGCATGATCTCGCCGGTCATTTCTCGAACAAATGTGCCGTTTTTATAGAAGGCCACATCATGCTCATGAGCAATCGCAAATACCGTTAGCAAGAGGGGAATAACGCCGTCGCGAACTCCGTATGGCGGTTTCCTCAAATCAGAAAAGAGAGCAGCCACATTTACGCGGGCACCTGGCTTCATTCGCACGACATCCAGAATTTTCTTCAACGACGGCATAACACGACTATTCTCATCCCGGCGATGCTGCGGTTCCTGGATCCTCCAAATGCCGCCATGTTCTTCGTGAATTCCAGTATTATGCAAAACCGATAGATACATGCTCATTTCAGGCGGTTTCTTGTCGGGATTCATCGCTAACCACGGCGATTTGCCATCGCTAAACATTTTTTCTATGAGACGCATCCTCGCAGCGGCGGCCGCCGAACTTAGGTTGCGCCGATTCACCAATTCATTCTGGATACGGGGTGCCTCCGAATATGTCTGATCGCAGACTCTTGAAAGCTCTGAAAGGAGATGTCTTCCATCTCGGATAGACAATAATTGTCCCCGGTGGAACCATTCCAAGGACGTGCGTCCATCAAAGTGCTTCATCCCGATGCGGGTCTGAATACTGGCATCCAACTGCTGACGCGCAGCTTGCAGTTGGCGCGAGACCTCTTCCCTTGCATACTTGTCGCCATTCAATTCGATGGTATTCGATGCAACCCACTCCCACCTCTGCACTTCGTGGACCAAGCTCGCCAGATTGCCTAATGGTTGGGGAACCGCAACGAGCCAATTGGAGACCTCTCGAATTTCAGGTGTCTTCGCAAACATAATTGCTGCGTCGTGTTCGAGACCGGTCTCACACAAAGGGACCACGATATAGCCGTCCGCATCTTTCGAGGCGCCACTGATGAAGTTGGACAACTCATCTACTGAGCAATGATGAACATCAAAGTAGCGCAAATTTCCTGTTTCGATGTAGTGCCGTCGCGCGACTATCGGTCGTGTTTCGAGATACTCGGTGATCATCGATGCAACCCGGCGAGGTGCCTGCACTACTAGACGGGCTTCATCATAAGCCCTCTCGACATCTACAGAGGTGTGCGGCCAGAGGCAAAGACCACGAACTCGGCCACGGTCATATATTACCCTCTTGACATTGCGAAGCCCTTCCAGAGCCTTTCTAATTTGGCCTCGAAGACCATTATCGTTGCAGGTCAAGGCACATAAAACAGATTCCTCCGTGGCCAACAAATCGTCATTGAGTAAATTCAGAATGCCCACCGTCTTCAATATCTGAATGGGCAGCAAATCGTCCGTGGCATAGCTCTCGACGACGGATTCAATTAGGTTCCAATGGCTGCGGTAACTGTGCACCGCAAGACGATGCCCAAAATTTGTCCTGACATAGTCATAAAGATCGTGAAGCCGATATAGCTGAGCATTTCGCAATTGCTTATCACAGAACGCCTGGAGTCCATAGGGCTCATTCGACAATAGGAAGCTAAATAGAGATCTCTCATTTTGGCCGAATCGTCGAAAAATACGAATCAAAACTGGAAGAACTGTTGCGTGTAGTGGATACAGATGGACGGCCAAGTCCATCATAGATTGCCGATCAGACGCTCCAAACCATGACAAATCAAGGGCATGCTCCATCGCGTTTCGGATGGACGCAACATGCGGCCTGGGAATATTCGCCGTCCGAACGCCAAGCGCAGATCCAATTAGGTGCGCAACCTGCTCCACCGGCTGATTAAAGACGATCTCCTCGAACCTGCCAGCCACCTTCTCCCACTCCCGCTGCGCTTGTTGGTTAAGCTGTTCAGCGTAAGCGTTGAAACCTTGATGTAGCAGGCACACAACCATGATCGGTTGCGATCCGCTACGCGACGCCGCCTCGGCAAGGCGTTGCAGAAGAAACACATCCTGTCGAGTTGAGTTAACAGCCGCATACTCAAGGAATTTTCCGAGTTCATCAATAATCAGGAGCATCCCATTGCTCTTGTCGTCATCGATGATCCGCGCATTGAATTCCTCAATTAAGGAGACAACCTGTTCTTCTGTCGGCTCTTGATTGACGCGCAGGAGCGCTTCAATTTTTGAGACAAGTTTTGATTTGCCACCACGCGAATACAACCGTCCTGCGGTTCGATGAAGCGCTTCAAGGATAGATACACTGAGTGGCCGTCTGGAACACGTACAAAGAACAGGCATACATTGAGGATGCGAATTCCACTGCTTCGGAAGTTCGAGTTGTTGTCGAAGACGTTGATGAAGCACAGTTCGACCTGCAAGTGAGTGCGCCAGCAGGAGCGCAAAACTGGACTTGCCAGAACCATAGTCGCCGGTCATGCGCCATGCGCGCCGCCCAGAATCAGACTTTAATCCTTCGGCGATTCGACTGAGGCATGACCTTGAGAAATCTGTAAGAACGTAGCTCTTGAGTGCGGTTGAATCGTAAAAATCTCGCTCCAACTGAACGGATCGCAAGAATCGATGACCGACTTGAAGAAGGTCGGAAATACGCCTATCAGACATGCGCCGCCGCCTCTCTTGCATACACATTTCCAATAAATTCCGCCAACTCTATGGCTTTTCCCGTTTTTCGAATCTGCTGGATATGTGACGATTCGGAATAGTCAAAGCAACCCATGGATGTAGGGCCAATACTCTCAAGCCGCGACCTGACCGCATCTTCCGTCAACCCAAGGACACGCCCTGGCCCCCCATGTCCGTGCGCCACATCTCTGAGTGAGAGGGTTTTTTCGTTTTGAAGTCGCCTTGTCCAATAGTCTGCAATGCAATATGAAAATAACTCAGGTGTAACATCAGCCTTGTCATCACGGCGAAGCGCATAGATCGGCTCGCGCCCTCTCTTAGTTACAGATGTTTCTCGTTCTCCAGTTTTTTGTAAAAGTTCGAGCTCAACAAGGGGGCAGTCAAGGTTATCCTCTTGAACCCGATCTTTGTTGCCACGTGTGGCTATGTACGTATGCAGAAACACATCTACGTGATTTTCAACCGTGACATGCGAAACGCCCCCATCGTAGCGACAAGCCTCGGAGAAAAGTTTCTTGATGAAAACGCTCGGGATTATCTCTGGCTCCTGCCACCGGCCAAACAGGAAGCCCCATGCGAGCAGCGGATATTCCATGTCCGTTGAGATATTCCAGTGTAACAGCCAAAGCGTGCGAATGTCCTCAAGATAAGGATCAAATCCCTCTTCGCCCAACACGGCCCGACCGAAATCGGTTAGATTCACGGATCCACGCGAGGCCCTGATTATCCCGGCGGCTTGCGCCCAAAATCGCGCACTGCGAACCATGTTCTTGCCGAGGCCAAGTTCAACCATTGCCTTGTCATCATCGGCGAATGCTAAAGCATCCTGGCAGAGAAGGCGAACGACCTTCGGAAACCATGCATAACGGAACGAAAAGGACTCATGTCCCGATACGCGATACCTTTTAACTGTGGGGCTGAAATCCGCCACGGAAAGAGGTATGCTGGATGATTTGGGTGTATCTTTTTCTCGAGGATTTGATTTCATGACAAAGCCTCCACCTCTGATCCAGGAAGCGACTCCTGTCCTTTCATCCGATGCCCCTCCATCCACGTATCCGCCTCAGAGAGACGTGTCAAGCGGCACCCAAAATGGACCCATGCTAGGCGCCGAAAAGAGATCAGCACTGATGGGTGAAAAGTACTTTGCGGGGCCATTTTCCCCGCCGCAAACCGGTCCGAGCCACATTTGAAGCGGCCGGCAAGAAACTCATAGCTCAAATGACTCCCGAACCGACGGGAAATTCCCCCCCCCCCTGAGCGTCACCTCAGGCACCGATGATGTGCGCCTTGCGGCCACCCGGAAGGATTTTAGCGCGCCGGTACAGCTTCTTTTTCCAGCCCACTCCGGGGCGGCGGTCGAAGATCACCAACCAGCCCTCCTTCTCGCCGACCTTGTCGAGGTAGGCGGCCAGTTGCTTCAGGCCCTCGGGCAGGGTTTTTCTCCCCTTGTGCAGCTTGATCTCCAGAGGGTAGCGGCAGCCGGCGTATTCCACCAGCAGGTCCATGCGCCTTAGACCCAGGGCGTATTCGCGCAGCACCCGGCCGCCGCCGTTCACCACCCGCTGCAGGAAGGCCATGAGGATGAGGTGCGGGGCCGCCTCCTTGTATTCGAAGCGTTCGGTCCAGACCTCGGCGTTCTCGCGCCAGAAGGACTGGAAACCCGCCAGCAGCTTTCCCATGTCAAGGCGGCCGTCCTTCATGTAGAGCGGGGAAGCGGGGGGCTCGGGTATCTGCGCCAAGGCGTCCTGGTAGGGCCAGTTCAGCGCCCTGACGATCACCTCCCGGTAGATGGGGTTGGCCGCCCGCAAAGGCCCGTCCTCGGCACTCAGCAGCCCCAGGTCCAGGACATGCCGCACGTCGTCCTGCATCGGGTCCAGGATTTCCTCGCCTCCGAGCAGCACCGGCTCCACGATGCGGCGCACCCGGGGCTCGCGCAAACGCTCGATAAGACTGTCAATGTGTGTGTCACGCCGCAATATCAGGGCCTCGATGGCCTGCTCTACCAGCGCCGCGGTCACGGGTCTGCTGAAGTCCCGCGCCAGGATCTTCTCGACACACTCTCGGGCAATGGCGTTCACCAGCCACGGTTGGCCTAGGGTCTGCTCATAAACCAGCTTTAGGGCTCCGGGCTCGAAAACCTGACGGGTCTCCAAGGTGTGCTGGCCGTAGAGATCGCTGATTTCTTCTCCTGTGAAGTTCCTGAGCGAGAGCGATGCGACGATGACGTTGAAGGGGCTCACGCCGCCCATGGAACTTCCGTCCGCACGCACCCGTGCCCGGTAGTCCCGCAGGTCGCGCATGCCCGTGAGCGCCACCGCGGCGGGAAAGGGGGCTGTGGCCCGCCCCACGTAGCCGGCGCGCAGTTGGCTCAGGAAAGTGAGCAGGGGGCCCTCGACCAACGCATCCACCTCGTCGAAGAGAATGGCGAGGGGACGATCCAGGGCGGCACAATAGTCCTGTAGCCCCTCCATAAGTGCTGTCGCCCCCAGCGTCCCAGTTGGTGGGATTGGAAACGGACGGCCCTTGAGGGACGGCTCCATGCGAACCGCCGTTCGCAGGCAGTCCATGACGCCGCGCATGCTTTCAACCGGATCCGTGATGACGCGCAGGGACTCCAGGGTGCAGTAGAGCGCGTACCCTTTCTTTTCCTGGTTCAAATCCCGCGCCAGACACTGCAGCAACGTCGTTTTCCCCGTTTGCCGCGCGGCATGCAGAACGAAGTAGAGTTTTTGCTCGACGAGGCGGCGCACATCCGTCTGCCGCGCCTCCGGCGGCAGCATGTAGTGCTCCCCCGGAATGCAGGGACCCGCGACGTTAAAGGTGCGCATGCGGCCAGTCTAGCCGCCGCGGTCGCAAATGAAGCCGCTCAGGGCCTTGTGTTGTTCGAGGTGGAGCGGGGAAACCGTCGCCAGGGGGACTTGAGACAGTGGGAATGCCTTTGGGGATGCTTTTTCAGCCTTGACCAGGATGCCTCGGAGCTTCTTTGGGATCCGCCGGCTCCCGGTGAGCAATCAGCTCGCGCAAGGGAACAAGGCGTTGAAGCAAGGGGCCGCCGTGTTTCAGGCGCGCGATGCGCTGGGACGGGTAGATGCCGCGGTGCCCCGTGAAGAGGTACGCCACGACCGACACGATGACCACGTGGGGCAGCACATGAGGGCCCAGCAGCTCGACGGCCATGATGGACAGCGCCAACGGCGTGTTGGCCACCGCCGCAAAGATGGCCGCGAGGCCGATGCCCGCGGACAGATCTAGGGGCAGGCCCAACAGGCGGCCCAGCAAGTTGCCGAGCGCCGCGCCGATAAAAAACAGCGGGGTCACTTCGCCGCCGATGAAGCCAACGCTCAACGTCAACGCGGTGAAGACCAGCTTCAGCAAAAAGGCTTCCGCGGGCAATTGCGGATCCATGAAGGAACGCAGGAGGGTCGGGGTACCAAGCCCAAGGTAATCGTCCGTTCCCGCTGCCTTCCATAGGAGCACCAACAGGAGTGCGCCGAACGCCATCCGCAGGGACAAGGATGGAATCCAGCGCGACAGCCACTTTTTGAGGAGGTGGGTCAGTTCCACAAATGCGATGGCCACCAGGGCCACGGCCAACCCGAAGGCAATCCATTTGGCGATGACCATCAGTGACAATGGCAACTGCTGTGGAATCGGATAGAGCATGTGGGAGATACCGAGTCCGCGCGTCACCAGATCGCCCGTGATGGCCGCTATTAAAGCCGGGATGAGCGCTTCATAGCTCATTCTCCCCACCACCACCACTTCGAGGCCGAAAATCGCGCCCGCGATGGGCGTGCCGAAAACCGAACCGAATCCTCCGGCAATCCCAGCCGCCAGCAGCTCGCGCCGGGTCTGGAGGCCGACGCGCAAGCGGTGTGCTATGTAATCCGCGAGGCTGGCGCCCATCTGCACGGCGGTGCCTTCTCTGCCCGCGCTGCCTCCAAAAAGGTGCGTCCATAACGTTCCGATCAACACCATGGGCGCCATGCGAAATGGAATTTCCGGGCTGTCTTCGTGAACCGTGTCAATGATGAGGTTGTTGCCGCCGAGAATTTTCAAACCCCACCTCGCGTAGATGACTCCCATGGCCAGTCCGGCCAATGGCAGCGCGTAAACGATAACGTTGTGCGCGTCGCGAAATTGCGTGACCTTGCCCAGGAGGTAAAGAAATACCGCCGAAGCACAGCCGCTGAAAACGCCGACCACGATCCCCAAAGCGACCCACTGCACAAAAGCCCGTGTTCGGTGATGCAGCGTCATGTTCACTTTGTAGAAGCCCGTAAAAAAAGCATACCAGGGCGCCCAGGACGCCAAGGAGAAATCCGTAAAAATGATTTTGCAGCATGAACCACCTTTACTTTAGAATGCAAGTGAAATGTGAAACAGTTGTCATCGGCGGATCAAAAGGTTGACAAAAATTTGGAATTTAGCGCCCTACGGTTTAATGGGCCTTGGGGGGCGGTCGTTGAACATCCAAACTGTTGTTTCTAGAGTGGCCCGAACCCTGCTCGTCGTCCTGCTTGTCGCTGCTGGCATCACGACCGCCCGCGCTTCCGAAACCGCCCGCC
The DNA here is from genome assembly GCA_023261545.1 of bacterium. Lineage (GTDB taxonomy): Bacteria > Planctomycetota > JADGBV01 > JADGBV01 > JADGBV01 > JAHFOS01. The sequence goes on along the minus strand of JAHFOS010000166.1, from coordinate 1,065 downwards.
AGGGCTTGGTGCAGTTCTCCAACGGCGAGGTTTTAGAGGGTGCTTTCCAGCCTCCTAAACGAGCGCTCAAGTTGCACCTGCCGGGTGAAATACTGCGCGAAATCCCTTTCGCCGACATCGAGGAGCTGCGTTTCTTTCCGGAAAAAGAGAGCCTGGAACGGCCCTGGCGATTCGTGGAGGCCGGGCGCACCGAAAAGGAGTACGTGGGCGACCCCTACCCGCTGCGCTGGCTGCGCGTTGCGCTGGTGGTGCGCGGCGAAACCCTCACGGGCCATCTCTACACCACCCTGCTGCAGCTCCAGACGGAGGACGGGCGCCACGAGCGCGTGCTGTTGCCGGCGCAACAGAAGGGGGAGCCCGGGCAGACACTGGCCGACCTTGTCTATCCCGCGCGCATCGTGTGGCGCGGAGCCCCCGGCAAACCCGCGCCCGCCCCCGAGCTGAGCCTGCCCGCGCTCTCGCGGCCCGGCAGCGAGCCCGTGGCCCTGGGCCGCGACTCGCTCTCCCGCTTCGCCAGTTCGCCCGGAAAATCTTTCGACTCCTACACGCTGCCACCGCTGTTGGGCGAAAAGGTTTTCCTGGCCCTGGAAGCCAGCGGGAACCTGAACGTGGGTTGGCCGGAACAGCGCGCGCAGGATGTGGATCCTCGGGTGCGTGCGCACCTGAGCCTGGTCCGCGACTTCTTCGACGAACGGCGCCTGCTCGGCACCTTTTGCCCAGATGTAAGCGGTGATATCTGGAGTCTTCTACTATTGGAACGCCGCGGCGATACGTCGCTGCCGGGCGCGGAAAAACCGTGGCGCCTGGAAGTCTGGCGCTGGAAAAGCGACGGTGAGCGTCTCATGTTCGCGGCCCGCGGCATGCTCTTTCGCGGCATGGCGAGCCAGGATCGCCCCGTCCCCACCTGTGTTCTCGACGCGAATTTGTGGCGCCTCAGCGAGGAAATGCAACCATGAGCAGTTCGGACCTCCTGGCGCGACTCCACGCTGAGGCGCGGCGCATACGCCTGGGCGGCACGCTTCAAGAGGTTGCGGCACTGCTGCTCGTCGTCCCCAGTTGCGGGCT